>NZ_JBXUHX010000001.1:0-531271 GCF_058148845.1 Pantoea sp. RCC30.1
GCCGTGGTGAAATCAGGCGGCAAAGCCCAGGTCATTATCTTTACCGACTCGCTGTATAAAATCGCGCTGGATAAAGCTAATGCCATGAAGCAGGAAATTGAGAAATGCAGCGAGTGTAAGGTCATCGATTTTATTGATACACCGCTGGCCGATACCTCTAACCGTATGCCGTCACTGACCTTCAGCCTGTTACAGAAGTACGGCGACCGCTGGCAGTATTCGCTGGCCATTAACGATCTCTATTTCGATTTTATGGCACCAGCGCTGAAAACCGCAGGCAAAGGCGGCAAAAACGCACCTTACAATATCTCCGCAGGTGACGGCTCAATCTCAGCCTTCCAGCGCATTCGCAATGGGGAAAGCCAGGTCGCTACCGTGGCTGAACCGTTGAAACTGCACGGCTGGCAGCTACTGGATGAGTTTAACCGCGCCTTCGCCGGTCAGCCATCCTCAGGCTATGTGACGCCCGCGCATTTGATTACCCAGGAAAATATCAGCCAGGATGGCGGACCGCAGAATAATTACGATCCTGCAAACGGTTATCAGGCGCATTACAAAACTATCTGGGGCGTGAAGTAACGGAGGCCAGCAGCATGCAGGTAGAAAAACTGTGTTCCCCTGCCATCTGGGCTGAAGGCCCGGTCTGGCTCCCGCAGTATGATGCGGTGGTATTCAGCGATGTAAAAGGCAACCGCATGTACTGCTGGCAGCGTAACGGTGAGCTTAGCATCTGGCGTCATCACGCTAACTATGCCAACGGCAATGCCCGTGATAGCCAGGGACGTGTCGTCAGTTGCGAACATGGTCGTCGGGCAATCAGCCGGACCGAAGCAGACGGCTCGGTCAGCGTGCTGATCGATAAAGTCGAGGGCAAACGCTTTAACTCGCCCAACGATCTGGCGATCCGTTCTGATGGCACCATCTGGTTTACCGATCCGCCTTACGGAATCGTTAATGATCACGAAGGCTATCTGGCGCCCAGCCAGGTGATTGGCTGCTATCTCTACTGCTATGACCCCAGTAGCGGGCAGCTCAGCATTGCGGCCAGCGATCTGCAACGTCCTAACGGACTGGCATTCTCGCCCGATGAAAGCCTGCTTTATGTGGCCGATATGTCGGTGGTGGACTTTCCGACGCTGGGACGCCATCAGCTCCGGGTTTACAGGGTAGAAGGACAGGAACTGTCACCCGGGCAATTTTTTGCCGATGTCACGCCGGGCTTTCCTGACGGATTTTGTGTGGATACCAACGGTGACATTTACTGTAGCTGCGCTGACGGCGTCATTATTTTCGACGCCCACGGGGCGCGTAAAGGCAAAATCCCGATCCCCGAGACGGTATCCAACTGCACCCTTGGCGGACCCGATAATAATGAACTTTATATCACCGCCAATACCTCACTCTACCGGGTAATCCTGCGCTAAAGCGACCGGGCAGGCAGAACGGGACGAAGTATCACACATGTCAGCTCATCGGGAGCTGACGGGTTTCCTGCGGGTAAAATCCGGCAAAAAAGCCTGAGATCACAAAAGCCAGCAATAAATATAACTACCTGTTTTGTATGAAATAATTTTCAGGTCATTTCTTTGACTGGTTCTGTTTTTCCCCATAGCATTTAGTTGAAATGACATTCCACATTATGAAATTAGCGGCAACGCCGGGAGTATCAGTCCTATGAGAATCAGCTATCAGCAGTTGTATGAGGAGTTTCTCCGCGTACTCACGAGTCGCAACGTGCCCCAGGATAAAGCCGAAGCCTGCGCGCGCATGTTTACCGAAACCAGTCTCAACGGCGTCTATTCCCACGGAGTTAACCGCTTCCCGCGTTTTATTCAGCAACTGGACGCGGGCCATATCGTTCCTGATGCTGATGCGCAAAAGGTCCTGTCGCTGGGCGCGATCGAGCAGTGGGATGCGCAGCGTGCCATCGGCAATATCACCGCGCATAGCATGATGGATCGCGCCATGGCCGTGGCATCTGAGCACGGTATCGGTCTGGTGGCGTTGCGTAATGCCAATCACTGGATGCGCGGCGGCAGTTACGGCTGGCAGGCGGCAGAAAAAGGGTTTGTGGGCATTTGCTGGACAAACTCTATTGCCGTCATGCCGCCCTGGGGTGCGAAAAGCGGGGCTATCGGGACGAACCCGCTGATTATCGCCGTGCCGGGCGAGCCGATTACCATGGTGGATATGTCAATGTCGATGTTCTCCTACGGCATGCTGGAAGTGAATCGTCTGGCCGGTAAAAGCCTGCCGGTCGACGGCGGGTTTGATGACGAAGGCAATTACACCCGCGATCCGGCCACTCTTGAGCAAAACCGCCGCATCTTACCCATGGGTTACTGGAAAGGCTCCGCGCTCTCGGTGGTGCTGGACATGCTGGCCACCCTCCTCTCCAACGGTGCCTCCGTTACCGAAGTCACCCACGACAACGGCGATGAATTTGGCATCTCGCAGATCTTTATCGCGATTGATGTAGACAAGCTGATTGATGGTGAAACCCGCCAGCACAAACTCGACCGCATCCGTGCATCCGTGATCAACGCTGAACGTGCCGACAGCGAGCAGGCCATTCGCCTGCCCGGCGATAAGTTTCCACCGCTGCGGGCTGAAAACCAGCGCCTTGGCATTCCGGTGGATGAAAGCATCTGGGCGCGGATTCAGGCGCTGTAAGGGGAAAATGATGATTACCGGACATATTGCGAACACTGACCCGCACCACTATCCCCCGGCGATTGCACGGGCGCTCGCCTGTCTCATTCGCCCTGACCTGACCACACTGGCTGCGGGGCGCTATCAGGACAGCGAAACGGGCTGGATCATGCAGGTACTTGATCTGCACACCGCCCTGCAAGAAGAGAACTACCCGGAAGCGCATCGCCTGCATATTGATGTGCAGTATCTGGTGGCAGGAGAAGAAGTTATCGGCGTTGCCACGCAGCCCCTGGATTTACCGGTGCATCAGCCTTACGACAGCGAGCGCGACATCATCTTCTACCAGCACGCGCCGGAAGAAACCCTGGTGCGTATGCTGCCGGGCACCTTTGCCGTGTTTTTTCCGCAGGATATTCACCGCCCGAATTGCGCGGTGGGAACGCCGGGGCCGATTCGCAAAGTGGTGATTAAGATCCCCACCCGCGATCTGGTTTAGGCAAGGAGGATGCCATGAGTCTGACATCGACCGCCGTTAATCGTGAGAAGATCCCTGCCCTGCGCTGGTTACGGATCATTCCCCCCATCCTCATCACCTGCATCATTTCTTATATGGACCGGGTCAATATTGCCTTTGCCATGCCCGGCGGAATGGATGCCGAACTGGGTATCAGCGCCTCCATGGCCGGACTGGCAGGCGGCATTTTCTTTATTGGTTACCTTTTCCTGCAGGTGCCGGGCGGCAAGCTGGCCGTGTATGGCAACGGGAAACGTTTTATCGGCTGGTCACTGCTGGCCTGGGCGATCATCTCGATGCTCACCGGTATGGCCACCAGTCAGTACCAGCTGCTGGCGTTGCGTTTCGCATTGGGGATCGCTGAAGGCGGCATGCTGCCGGTGGTGCTGACGATGATTGGCAACTGGTTCCCGGATGCCGAGCGCGGTCGTGCCAATGCCATTGTGATTATGTTTGTGCCGATCGCCGGGATCATTACCGCGCCGCTCTCCGGCTGGATCATCACCCACTGGGACTGGCGCATGCTGTTTTATGTGGAAGGTGCATTATCGCTGGTGGTCATGGCCCTGTGGCATTTCACCATCAGTAACCGACCGCAGGAAGCGACGTGGATCTCTCCCGCTGAAAAGCAGTACTTAATCACCACGCTGCATAACGAGCAGCTGATGATCAAAGGGCAGAACGTGCGTAATGCCTCTCTGCTGCGGGTCATGCGCGAGCCCGTGATGTGGCGGCTGATTATGGTGAATTTCTTTTACCAGACTGGCATTTACGGCTACACCCTGTGGTTGCCGACCATCCTGAAAGAGCTGACGCACGGCAACGTCGAACAGGTCGGTATGCTGGCCATTCTCCCCTACGTCGGCGCGATCTTCGGCATGTTTCTGTTTTCGGTTTTGTCGGATGCGACAGGACGACGCAAGTTGTTTGTGGCGCTGCCGCTGGCTGGCTTTGCATTATGCATGGCGTTGTCCGTGTTGCTAAAAGCGCATATCTGGTGGTCATACGCGGCGCTGGTGGGCTGTGGCGTCTTTATTCAGTCTGCCGCGGGCGTGTTCTGGAGTATACCGCCGCGCCTGTTCAATGCCGAAGTTGCGGGCGGAGCGCGCGGCCTGATCAACGCCCTTGGCAACCTGGGCGGCTTCTGCGGGCCTTATATGGTCGGCATGCTGATTGCGTTCTACAGCAAAGATGCCGGAGTTTACAGCCTTGCCATTTCGCTGGCGTTAGCTGCGCTGCTGGCAATGACGCTGCCTGCCCGTTGCGACTCTGCGAAACGGGAGGCCATATGAAACGCTGGCTGGGACTGGATTGCGGCGGCACCTTTATCAAAGCGGGTTTGTACGATATGCAGGGCCGTGAGCTTGCCGTTGCGCGGCAAAACCTGGCGGTACGGGTGCCAGAGCCGGGCTATGCCGAACGTGATATGACGCTGCTCTGGCAGCAGGCGGCAGCGGTCATTCGCGAGGTACTGACCAGCAGCAGTCAGGATGCCGCCGATGTCGCAGGATTAGGCATCTCTGCTCAGGGTAAAGGGCTGTTCCTGCTGGATAAAGATCGTAACCCGCTGGGGAATGGCATCTTATCCTCTGATCGTCGCGCCCTGAGTCTGGTTCAGCAATGGCAGCGGGAAGGCATGCCGCAGCAGCTTTACCCGCTGACCCGACAGACGTTATGGACCGGTCATCCGGTTTCACTCCTGCGCTGGCTTAAGCTGCATCAGCCACAACGCTATGCCGCCATTGGCAGCGTGCTGATGGCCCATGACTATCTGCGTTTCTGCCTGACCGGTGAACTGGCCTGTGAAGAAACCAATATCTCCGAATCCAATCTCTACGACATGCAGGCTGCCGACTGGTCGCCCGCGCTGGCTGAGATGCTGGATATCAGCGAAATCGTTCCTGCCCTGCCCCCGATTATCGGCTCAACGCAGATTGCCGGCTATGTGACCTCACAGGCTGCCGCCGCATGTGGTTTGCTGCCCGGAACCCCGGTGGTTGGCGGTCTGTTTGACGTGATGTCCACTGCCCTGTGTGCGGGCCTGAATGACGCAACACGCCTGAACGCGGTAATGGGCACCTGGTCGGTGACCAGCGGCATTACCGACTGCATCAGCGATGAAGCAGACTATCCCTACGTTTATGGCCGCTATGCCATAGAGGGTCAGTACCTGATCCATGAAGCCAGCCCGACCTCGGCGGCCAACCTGGAATGGTTCTGTGAGCAGTGGGGCATCAGCGACTATAGCCTGTTAAATAAGTGGGTCACGGATCTGGAACCCGCCAGCACCGCGCTGCTGTTTCTGCCTTTTTTATACGGTACCAATGCCGGAGCCGATCTGCACGGCAGCTTCTTTGGCCTGCAGGCTGGCCATACCCGCGCCCATCTGGTGCAGGCCATCTACGAAGGTGTGGTGTTTTCGCACCTGACGCATCTGAACCGTATTCTGCAACGTTTTCCTCAGGTCACCGCCCTGCGCCTGAGCGGCGGCCCCACGCGCTCTGCCCCCTGGATGCAGATGTTTGCCGACGCAAGCGGCCTGACGGTAGAAGTGCCACAGATCAGCGAAAGCGGCTGTCTGGGTGCGGCACTGGTCGCACTTACCGGAACCGGCGCTTACGCCTCGCTGCAACAGGCGCAGCAGGCTCTTGCGCCGGATATCGTGTCCTGGCAGCCAGACAGCTCAAGACATGCCCGTTATCAGCAGAAGTATCAGCGTTATCAGCATCTGATCCGCGTCCTGAGTGACGCACAAGGAGTCACTTTATGAGCCTGCCCTTACTCCAGCTGGCGCTGGATCATACCGAGCTGAATGCGGCGCTGAGTACCGCCCAACAGCTCCACCCGCATGTGGATATCATCGAAGCCGGTACCCTGCTGTGTCTGAGCTGCGGAGTGGAAGCCGTGCGCCGTCTGCGCCAGCAACATCCGGAAAAAACACTGGTCGCTGACTATAAAGTGGCGGATGCCGGCGGCACGCTGGCCGACATGGCCTTTACCGCGGGCGCAAGCTGGATGACGGTCATCTGTGCCGCTCCGCTGGCGACCTTTGCCAGCGCGCTGGAAGTCGCTCAGCAGCACCAGGGCGATATTCAGATCGAACTGTTTGGCAACTGGACGCTGGAGGATGCGCGGAAATGGCGGAAACTGGGGCTGAAACAGGCCATTTATCATCGTGGCCGGGATGCCCAGGCCAGCGGGCAGCAGTGGAATCAGCACGACCTGGACACCATGAAAGCCTTGTCAGATATAGGTTTCGCACTCTCCATCACCGGCGGGATTACGCCTCAGGACCTTTCACAATTTAAAGACGTTGACGTTAAGGCGTTTATCGCCGGACGCGCCCTCAGCGATCCCGCCAGCGGCATACAACGCGCCGCAGAATTCCATCAGGCCATTGCCAGCCTTTGGGGAACCGTATGAAACACCAGCATCCGTTAGGTATTTACGAGAAAGCCCTGCCCGCTAACCTCACCTGGCCAGAACGACTGGCACTGGCAAAAGCCTGTGGTTTTGATTTTGTGGAAATGTCGGTGGATGAAACCGACGCGCGGCTGGAGCGCCTGAACTGGAGCAAAGAGCAACGAATGTCGCTGGTGAATGCCACGATTGAAACCGGCGTCACCATTCCCTCTATGTGCCTGTCGGGACACCGCCGCTTCCCCTTTGGCAGTCACGATCCGGCCATTCGCCAGCGCGCGGACGACCTGATCGATCGGGCTATCCAGTTGGCAAAGGATGTCGGGATCCGCACGATTCAGCTTGCGGGTTATGACGTCTATTACGAACCCCACGACGAAAGCACCGTTGCGCGCTTTGCCGAAGGGCTATCACGCGCGGTGCAGCGTGCCGCCGCAGCTCAGGTGATGCTGGCGGTTGAGATCATGGACACCGAGTTTATGAACGCTATCAGCAAGTGGAAGGTCTGGGAGCAGCAGCAGGCTTCGCCGTGGTTTTCCGTGTATCCGGATGTCGGCAATCTCAGCGCCTGGGGCAACGATGTGACCGCTGAGCTGACTTTGGGCATTGACCGCATCGCCGCTATTCATCTGAAAGATACGCAACCCGTGACCGCAAGCTCACCCGGACAGTTTCGTGATGTGCCTTTTGGTCAGGGCTGCGTGGACTTTGTCGGCGTATTCCGCACGCTCAAAGCGCTGAACTATCGTGGGTCGTTCCTGATTGAAATGTGGACTGAGAAAGCCGAAGAACCCGTTGCCGAGATCGTGCTTGCCCGGCGCTGGATTGAACAGAAAATGCAGGAAGGAGGTTTAATATGAGTTTGGCCACAATGAAAGAGCAGGTGCTGGAAGCTAATCTTGCACTGCCGCGGCATAAGCTGGTGACTTTTACCTGGGGCAACGTCAGCGCTGTTGATCGCGCGCAGGGGCTGATAGCCATCAAACCCTCCGGCGTAGAGTATGACGGTATGACGGTGGACGACATCGTGGTCGTGGAACTGGAAAGCGGTCGCGTGGTGGAAGGCAGTAAAAAGCCTTCATCGGATACCGCGACTCACCTGGCGCTCTACCGCGCCTTTGAGAATATCGGCGGTATTGTGCATACCCACTCCCGCCACGCGACCATCTGGGCCCAGGCGGGTCAGGACATACCTGCCTGGGGCACCACCCATGCCGACTACTTTTACGGCACGATCCCCTGTACCCGATTGATGACCGAGGCCGAAATCGCTCAGGATTATGAACACAATACAGGCGAAGTGATTATTGAGACCTTCCGCACGCGGGGCATCAGTCCGGCCGCCATTCCCGCCGTACTGGTAAACGCTCACGGGCCGTTTGCGTGGGGTAAAGACGCCGACAGCGCGGTGCACAACGCGGTGGTACTCGAAGAGATTGCCTATATGGGTATTTTCTCCCGTCAGCTTTCCCCCGATATCACCCGGATGCAGCAGCCCTTGCTGGACAAGCACTTTCTCAGAAAGCATGGGGCGAATGCTTATTACGGTCAGTAATTAGGCCTCCTGAACCACTACTCAGAACGGCTTAACTCTGTTGTTTTAGGCGGATGGGATTTCAGGAATGGCCTTTCTGAAACACCTGAAGGCAAACTTAGCTTTGATATGTTTATGTCTTATGCAAGAAGCACAGCACCAGAGCTTACCTCTGGGCTTTCGCTAGACGATGAAGAAAGTGCAAGATGCTTTTTCAATGAATTAAGAAAGTACTCTGAAAAAAAGAAGGCTTATTCCCCTATAAGACACCAATTCTGCTTTGGGCGGGTGCTCGCGATCCTTATTACGCATCCATGGCTGAGATAGCATAACAACATGATTTATAGATAATTACTGGAAAAGGAGATCATTTGAGTGAATTAAACCATCCCGGCAAAACATCAATAATTGAAATTTTTAAATTTATTGAATCCCAGGAGGCTTCAAAGCCGCCTGTAGTCTGTTCATCAAAATATAAATTCTGATAGCTTTGCTAACGTCCGCTTTTGGCACAAAGCGGGCTGACGGCAGGCCAGGGTCCGCTATGAGCGAGAAGCATAAGTCGCTGCGGCGTGAACTGGAATAGAGCTTTGGTGGTGCGGCGGGCGAGAAGAACAGTCCGCATTCAAAAAGCTTTCTCGATGGCGTCAAAAAGTTCATCGACGATTTGACTCGCTAAGCGGAAACGCTGCGGTAAACATAAAAAGCCCCTGCGGTGCAGGGGCTTTTTTTATTGCTGTACTATTCAGCACAACGTATCCGTTAAGGCGTACTCAAAAATCTTTCTCATGTTTCCGCTTTCGTTGTCGATAACCTGATTGCTGGCTGAGTGATGATTTCACTCAGCATTTATTTTTTCATTTAAGGCGATAAGGATATTTATGAACAAGCTTTGTGTTGCGGCGTTGTTGGCTCTGAGTTTAACCGGCTGTGCGCAGCAGACTTTCGTAATGAAACAGAATCAAGTTGGCGCGGCGACGAAAACCACCAGCCAGCCGTTCTTTGTTTCAGGTATCGGTCAGCGTAAGAGCATTGATGCGGCGCAGGTGTGCGGCGGCCAGGAAAAAGTTAGTCGGGTTGAAGTGCAGCAGACGTTTGTTAATGGCTTACTGAGCGTGGTGACGTTTGGTATCTACACGCCACGTGAAGCGCGTGTTTATTGCGCCATCTGATAATGCCTCAGGCCGGTTCGCCGGCCTAATCCTGCACCTGTTATTAGATCGCATTAGTATATCGTAACTATTAAATTCTGCTGTCGCACCGCTGCGCGGCTTGCCTGCTGACGACGTTACCCGAAACGAGTTCAGGCAACGTCGTCCAGCCTGGTAAAAGCAGTGGTAAGCTGTTGAAGCATGTCAGTCCGCTTTGAGCGAACTTCGGACATTACTGACAGCATTCTATTTGAATCAAAAGTGGGGTCACTCCACACTTTCATCTGCTCGCTATAGATTGGCGTCTTGCGATGCTAGCAACGTCCGCTTCTGGCTCAAAGCAAACTGAAGCGCAGATTAGTTTCCGCTACGAGCGATAAAGGGATATTTTATAAAGTTTTTTTCATGAAGATACGGCTGGTTCCTTCGGGTTTGCAGTCAATACGGCCGAATTCTTCCCAACCATGCTTTAGGTAGAAATCAGGGGCCTGAAAGCTAATTGTGTATAAGAATGCTGCAGTACAGCCCCTTTTTCTGCCTTCCTCCTCAAAGCGGAAAAGGATTTCTGTACCAATACCCATTTTCCGCAACTCTGGTGGAAGATAGAAAAGGTCTACAAAAAGCAGACCTAACGAAGACCGTCCTTGAATACCGCCTATTACTTCACCATTTTTATTTGATTTTATTAATACAGATAATGGCTGACGATCACTCATTCCTGTCATTAAATCGTTGAAATCGTTCAGACCTGTTTCAATAGGTAGTAATTGTTCCGCATCTGGATCTGCGCAGACCTCTAAATTTATCCCGTCGACAAAGCCATTCATTTCAGATGTCCTTTCAAATTGAGTTACTGTTTAAATATACAGTATTAAAGTGCATTCTCCAGAGTTTTTCGTTTATTGTTGACGCTTAAGCCGCTCCATCATCATCTTTCGCTTCTGGCATAGAGCGGATATTCCTGCTCTGGAGTGAATGTCTGCGCTTCCACTCATCCACTACATCACCAAGATTTTTTGGTACATCATTTCGTATCCAGGCCATAAAATCGCGATCAAATCGGAAATCTGGTCCGCACTCACCCATCATGAAACGGCGAACGTTTTGTGTATTTTTGTAATGTTTATCAACGACTGTATAGCGTGTTAGTGAAGAACTATGCCAGTTAGTGTTCACTTCTTGAGTCCTGTTTTAAGCAAGTGATAGCAGCGTTTAACCTATCACACTGACTTTGAAATACCCGCTTCTGGCACTAAGCGGACCTGTCAGCACAATAAGTTTTGCTATGGCGAGGCACAGACATGGCACCCAGGGGAGAGTCTGGAAACAGTTTTGTTCAATCACCCATTTTGAGCTGATGCTTTCCTGAGCATGATACGTTATGTTGGTCACAATCATCCTGCAGGGCATGACTATGATAACAGTACAGAAATCAGATCCCTTTTCTTCAGAATCCCAACTTCTGATTGAATTGTTATCAACAGAACTTGCCGCAATTACTGGTGATAACGGCAAAAGCAATTTCACCGCTGAAGCCATGAGTGGTGACAAAGCATTATGGGTATTAGCAAAGAACTCTCAAGGCAAAGCGATAGGATGCGGTGCTATACGGCCGTTAACGCAAAATATAGCCGAACTTAAAAGAATGTTTTCAGACGGGAGTGTGTCAGGGGTTGGCAGTGCTTTACTCACTTTTCTTGAGAAATCCGCAAAAGAGATGGGGTATATCGAACTCAGTCTGGAAACCCGACAGGTCAATTATCGGGCTGTAAATTTCTACAAGAAAAATGGTTATATGCGTATTGAGAATTACGGCCCCTATATAGGCCGGATAGAAGCTGTCTGTTTCTCAAAAGTATTGCGCTAATCGTATTAACTGGATCTGACGTCCGCTTCCGGCATAAAACGGACATCCTTTCTTCACTTCAGTAATTTCCCCAGCGGATTTGAATATCAATTAACCCTTAATGCGATGATACAAATACCGGGGATTGCTGCACGAGCGGAACAGAAAAATAACGCTGCATGCGTTTTATCTCCTCAGCCGGGGCAGACCAAACAGACGTTTAAACTCGCGATTAAACTGCGATGGGCTTTCATAGCCCACTGCGTAGCCCGATGCGGCAGCGGTCATCTGCTGGCGAACCATCAGCATGCACGCCTGATGCAGGCGTACCGATTTCACATACTGCATTGGCGGCATCCTGATAATCGCTTTGAAATGAAGATGAAAGGTCGGGACGCTCATGCCCGCTTCGCCTGCCAGCTGCGTCAGCGTTAACGGCTCCGCATACGTTGCGTGAATGTGTTTTACCACGTTGCCCCGCTAGTCAGACGTCCATCGTCAGAAGCACGACGATAAAGGCATGGATTGTCGGGCTAATTCGGGATTTTTTCAGGACCGCGAAGATTTGTCCTTGCAACTCATTCTGCGATGGATATCCTATATACAAAACATATACGTTTTATATAGGGCTTGCATGGGTATCGTAAAAATCTCCGACCTGATGCATGAGAATCTGCGCATCGCCAGTCAGGCGATGAGCCGCTCCATCAACGCACAGGCAGAACACTGGCTGAAACTGGGCATGCTGGCTGAACTCTATCCGCAGCAAACCCAACATCAACTGACGCAGATGCTGATCCGGCTCGAACTGGAAGGCAGCGCTGATATTCGCACTATGCTCCCTAAAGAGAGCCTCACTACACAAGGAGACGTGTCATGAACACCGTTAAAATTCATACCGCCGCAGAGATTGAAATGGCGCGGGAAGCCGGACAGGCTGCGGCTCAGGTGCTGGCGATGATTACACCACACGTCCGTCCAGGCATTACGACCGAAGAGCTGGATGATATCTGCCACGACTTCATTGTGAATGAGCTTAAGGTGACGCCCGCCAACATCGGCTATCACGGCTATACCCGGACGACCTGCACATCGGTCAATCATGTGGTGTGCCACGGAATTCCGGCCAGCAAGAAACTGAAGGATGGCGATATCGTTAATATCGATGTGGCGATCATCAAAGATGGCTGGTACGGCGATACCAGCCGGATGTATTTTGTCGGCACGCCGTCGGTACGCGCCAAACGTCTGGTTGAGATCACCTATCAGTCGATGGTTGCAGGGATTAAAACCGTCCGTCCTGGCGCGACGCTGGGCGATGTGGGCGCGGCTATTCAGCGTGTAGCGGAAGGCGCTGGCTTCTCGGTGGTACGTGAATATTGCGGTCACGGCGTCGGTGAGATTTATCATACCGATCCGCAGGTCCTGCATTACGGCACGCCGGGTGAAGGGATGCCGCTGAAAGCAGGGATGATCTTCACCATCGAACCGATGATCAACGCCGGTAAAGCCGGAACCAGCGTGCTGTCAGATGGCTGGACGGTGGTTACTAAAGATCGCTCGCTTTCGGCGCAATGGGAACACACCATCGCCGTCACCCAAGAGGGTTTTGATCTGCTGACGCCGTGGCCGGAAGGCACTGGCGACTATCCGGCGATTTAAACATCGAGCCTGAGCTACAGTCTCAGGCTAAATTCTCTGTCTGCCCCTGACTTCACTCAGCGTTTCCAGCGTACCGGCATGCCACACCTGCACATCGTTGCGTCCGGCGCGCTTGACATGATAAAGCGCCTCATCGGCACATCTCAGCCACTCATGAATCGACGCCGCATCACTTGCCGCTGCAATTCCGATACTTACCGAACACTGAAAGGTGGATGACGCTGGAAGCCGCAGCAGAGCAATCCCCTGTTTGATCTGCTCTGCCAGCAACAGAATGCTGGTTTCATCAGCATCCCGCACAATCACACACAACTCGTCACCGCCAAAACGTGCAGGGATATCTTTAAGGCCGACGCTGTCACGCAGTAGTGCCGAGATCTCTGCCAGTAAAAAGTCGCCCGCTTCATGCCCGAAGGTGTCGTTAACCTGCTTGAAGTGGTCGACATCCAGCAGCATCAACCAGGCTTTACCCTCGCCTCGCTGCGTCCGCAAAAACTCACTTTCAAGCCGCCGCTCAAACAGACGACGATTGGGGATTTTCAGACCGGGATCCATCAGTGCGATGCGTTCGAGTTCGCTGTTCTTTTTGCGCAGCGTCAGGGTCAGATTGTGTGAAACCACGCTGAGTGCCAACAGATATATGCTGGCAAGCGGCAAGGTTAGCCAGACGGTGCGGGTACTGAACGTCAGCAATATGGGCGCTCTTTCCGCTAACCAGAACAGCATAAAGGCCAATAAAAAGGCCTGCAGCGCAGACTTCAGCTGAACCCAGCCACCCGCTGAATAACGGTCGGAGATCAAAACTGCCATGATAATAATTGAGGGAAGTGGACTGAGCGCCATAGTGGCAATCCAGAAGCCACCAAAAGCGGCATCCAGTGTCAGATTCTTGCGCTCAAAGCCTGTGGGGTCGCGCGATCGTAATGCCAGTCTGTAGGCTGCATAAGGCCACGCAAAGGCATTAGTAAACAGCAGCGCGCAGAGCTCCGGGCTTTTCCCCATCTCCATCAGAACCGACAGAATCGGCAGAAAACAGAGAAAGGTGCCTAGCTGGCGCATCATAAACATGCGGCGCACAAATCGCTTCGAGCGGCGCTTCAGTTGAACGTCATCGGGAGTGTAATAATTCATAAGCACACTGAAGCTGCCACAGGTTATGGCAGTTTATCGGCAAATGATGAAACAGGGTTAATTATTTGCAGAATATTCTTATTGCGTAACCACTACTTTCCTTGGTTATGGATGCGCACATGGCTCAGCCGATGATAGCTGAGTGAGAGTTATGGCGCGCAATGGCAGCGCGCACATGAAGATTATCGACGCCCTTTAACGATTGACGCCGACCAGTTGAAATCACTGACTTCGCTGGCGGTCAGTGAAGAAGGTTTCTTTTTACGCAGCGGTTTTTTCTTCGCCTTCTCTGCCAGCGCTCTTTCTTTATCCATTTTACTGGTCATGACGATCTGACGCGCTTCACTATTAAATTCTTTCTCTTTCTTACTATCAGGCTCTTTACCGGTTCGTTGACGGTACTTCTCTGCCAGGCCCTTATAGGTTTGCTCGACGGCCAGTCGTTCATCAGCGTTGAACTGATCAATGGATATCATCTTTTTATCGTTCATAGCGGCATGTCCTGTGGCGAGTTATCCGGGCAAGTGTACCGCATTTGTGGTCGGTTAACGCAGCGAATGGCATTAATCCGTTGGTCTGATGATTTCGGTTGCCCAGGCCGCCCGGTAATTCTTCTGAAACTCCCGCTTAACCCATGATAAAAACAGGGTTATCTCTTAATATAAAACTAATGTTCATCAGGTTTACTGGCAGTGACCACGTACTGCCGAGGAGCTGAAGGAATGATAAAAGAGACAGATCGCCTGTCACAGGCATTATTACGGCGGCATGGGATAGGCGTTAAACAGAAACGAATACACTTTCGCGGCAGAGATCTACTGTTTCAGCTGCATAACACCCACTATGATGTTTTCAACGGTGATCGTTGTATAGCGACCGTGGATACCAATAATATCAATGAAGCCATTAAGCAGTTTAAATCGCTGGACAATCCTGCGGAGAAATAACCATGCCAGACTATTGTCTGTTTCAGAAGGATCACACAGTCAAAGCCGTTAACGTGGTTCGGCAGGATCAGCAGGCCGCGTTAACTTCCATGGGCTTTGAGAAGGTGTGGGACGAGGTGCATGCCGATAATGCCGATGCCGCCATGCTGCGCTATCAGCAGATGCGTCATGAAGAAGATAATGCCGCACACTCTTTTGCAATCGTTTCAGTAGTAAGCAGTCTGTTGAGCCTGATATCCCGGTAAGCCAGTACGAGGTTGCCGGTTCGAAGCCAAAGTTACTGTTAATTCATCGCGTGCTGATTAGAATAAAGAAAATTCCCCGAATACAGGTTCCTGATGAAAATCACCATTCACAAAGAAGATGAGCTGTTTATGCACAACTTCTTTGCTGCGCCATGCCACACCATTGAAACAGATTCACCGCAGGCTCATCAAATTCAGCAATCGCTTCAGCTGGCTATTCAGCAAAAAGGATTGGAGGCCGATGGCGACTGGAAACGTAGCCTCACCTTTCTGCTGCTGTTTCTCTTTCTGTATGCGGCGTTGGGTGCCTCACTGACGCTTGATCTCAGCGCCGCCGGCACGGCCCATAAAAGTATCGCCTATGCGCTGGAAGCCATTCCGGTGCTCATCGCCTTCTCCGGCTTCTTCATCTCTATTCTCTATCTATTCCTGACGCGCGCCAGCGCGCGAAAACAGCGTAACTGGGAAAAGAGCATTCTGGTGCTGGAGAAGTACTCTATCGGCAACCTGTTTAAAGCGACCCACACCCAGGGCGGCGGCACCAGTAACTACTCCGTGCCTAACCTGTCCATTTCGCTCGCGCTGTTTATCTGCGTAACCTGGCTGGTGATTTATAACTATCTGACGTTTACAACCAGCGGCGTGTTTGGCAGTGTGATCTCCCTGTTCATCAGCACCATGGTGTATGTGATCCTCGATATTCAGCTGCTCAAGCCTTTTATTCATCTAGTTGAGCAGGATGAAACTGACAAGAGTAACGCGGATAAAGAGCAGGATTAACAGACAGCTTCAGGTAGCAATAGAAATACCCGGTCATCGAGCCGGGTATTTTTTTGCCCGGGTTTCGCTGGCAGGCTAATTGAGTGCAGGGGTTGATGCAGGCATGCAGTTACGCTATCAACTAACAGCATGTTGTAACTATGATGCGCCCGTTTCAATCTTCGGATTCCGGCCTGGGGCCAGGAGGAAAATGACCCGCCTTTACAGCGGGCCTGTGACTTACCAGTGGGTTTTCTGCATATCGATGACAAAACGATATTTCACGTCGCTGGACAGCATACGTTCAAAGGCCGTTTCGACCTCTTCACCAGTGATCATCTCCACGTCAGCCGTGATGTTGTGCTGACCACAGAAGTCGAGCATCTGCTGTGTCTCCTTAATACTGCCAATCGAGGTGCCAGTGATGCTCAGGCGGCGAAATACCATCGGGGTGACATTCGGTGACGGATGTGGCTGATCGGGGATCCCCACCAGCACCAGCTGGCCGTTGGTTTTTAGCGCATTCAGATAGGGATCGAGGTCGTGTGGCGCGGCAACACAGTCCAGGATGATATCCAGCGACGCCTGACAGGCTGCCATTTGTGCCGCGTCTCGCGAGACCACCACATGTTTAGCGCCGAGACGGCGCGCATCGGCCCCTTTTGCCGGAGAGGTAGTAAACAGGGTGACTTCCGCGCCCAGTGCGCTGGCCAGCTTAACCGCCATATGACCCAGCCCGCCCAGACCGACCACACCCACCCGATCGCCTGCTTTAACGTTGAAGTGCTGCAACGGAGACCAGACGGTCACACCGGCACACAGTAAGGGTGCCACCGCATTCAGCGCCAGATTGTCGGGCACCGTAACCACGAAATGCTGGTCGGCGATGACATGCTGCGCATAGCCGCCAAACGTCGTATTGCCGGTGTATTTATCGGTGCCGTTGTAGGTCGGCGTGAAGCCTGCCTCACAATATTGCTCTTCCTGCTGCTTGCAGAAGTGGCATTCACGGCAGGAGTCGACCATTACGCCAACCCCCACCGTATCACCGACAGAAAAACGAGTGACATTGTCACCTGCTGCGATAATACGTCCGACAATCTCATGACCCGGAACCAGCGGGTAGCGGCTGACGCCCCATTCGTTACGCGCCATGTGAAGGTCGGAATGACAGACGCCACAATAAAGGATTTCGATTTTGACATCGTCAGCCTGAAGGTCACGTAACTCCACCTGACCGGCCTTAAGGGGTAGATCTGCCTGGTCGGCTACCAGCGCGTTAATTTTCATCTGTTGCCTCTTCTCACCTGATGGTCTTAAAGAAAGCGGCCCACTATAGACACACAGACCCCCATTTGGTAGTAGTTACCTGTTGGTTACCATGAAACGGGAAGAGAGACTATGCCGGTCTGGGTTGAAGGAAAACTGTGCTTTTATGCGGACTCACCGCCGCGCCGTCTGCTGGAACTTTTTTCGGTCAAGTGGAGCACGATGGTGCTGCATGCGCTCTATCACTGGCCGCAAAATCGGGCACGCACGGGCGAACTGGAACGCAGCCTGCAGGGCATTTCAAAGAAGATGCTGATTCAGACGCTGCGGGAGCTGGAGCAGCGCGGACTGGTGTCACGTCAGGTCTGGCAGGTGGTGCCGCCCAAAGTGGAATACAGCCTCACGGCACTCGGCCATACCTTCGCAGAGCCGATCGAGCAGATGTATCAGTGGGGTCTGGAGAATCAGGCTGCGCTGGATGAGATGGAAAATCACGCGCGCAGCCATCAGAAGAGTGACGGGTAAAACCGTCACTGATGCACGTTAAAGGGTTTAATCGAACGGGAATTCGCGCGCCAGCACGCGCGCAATCACATTTAGCGCGCCTTCATCATTGTTGCTCTGAGTCTGATAGCGCGCCACGGCGGCGACCGCGTCAGCAGCATTCGCCATCGAGAAACTGAAGCAGGCCTGACGCAGCATCTCAATGTCATTAGCACTGTCACCAATCGCCAGCACTTCGCAGTCGCTGATGCCCCATTTTTCCTGTAACAGCGCAATGCCGTGTGCTTTATGGCAGCCGGGAATAATCAGATCGATAAAGCCAAAGCCGCTGGAAACCGGATGCATGATGTGTTCCAGCTCGCCCAGACGGGCATGCAGTCTTTGCAGCAGAGCATCCACACCTTCATGCTCCAGCTTCAGCGAAAATTTGAAAATGGTATCGTCGATAGCATAGAGGTCATCGCGTTTTTCCAGACGATGATAATGGTTTGCCAGTTGCGCCATCATCTCGTCAGAGGCGGATGAGTGCATGTAGGCACCATTGCGTCCACAGACAACCACCGCGATGTCGGGTTCATGCGCCAGGATGTCGAGGATCTTATGCACCTTCTCCTGCGCTAACTCTCCGCAGAAGATCTCTTCGTTGCAGTCAGAGACCCAGGCACCATTTTCCGCCACGAAAGCGATCTCATCTTTAATGTCGGGAAAATAGCGCTGTAGCTGGTAATACTGATTACCACTGGCCACTACAAAACGGATGCCCTTCTGCTTCAGCAGCGCATACTGACGTGAAAACCGCTGAACGTTGTACTGCTTATTGTCGTCCAGAAAGGTGCCATCCATATCCACCGCAATCATCTTAACCGCCATCTCGCCTGCCCCTATACGTTCGCCGTTCTGTCCTTTCGGCTGATTGATTTGATTCATAAAGCTTACTCGCTGTGTGGATTAATGAGAATGCAAATAGTGACTTCGCTAACGAATTTCAGAGCGTTCCGGTGCCTGAGTTGTGTTACCACTCACGGTTTTTACGATTAAAAGGATGTTAACCTCAGCCGCATATTACGAATGAAGGTTATTTTAATTACATTCGTAACTCAACCCCGAATATTGAGGAGCATGAGATGCGAGATGAAACCCGATCTACGCCGTTGCCTGACGATGTCAAAGCCGCTATTCACGCGATGAAAAGTCAGTTACGCCAGCAAATTGGTGATGTCGATGCCCTGTTCCGGGAGGTCTGCGACAACATCACTGACGCAATTGCCGAGGCAAAAGCGGATGAACAGCGTACCGGCAGCGCCTGGCCGGTGGTCCCGATGCAGGATATTTCAGAGGGAAAGGTTTCGGACGAAACCCGGGTGCTGATTAAACGTCGCGGCTGTGTGGTGATTAAGCAGCATTTCGCCCGTGATCAGGCGCTGGCCTGGGATAAGTCGATGCTCGACTATCTGGATCACAACCGGTTTGACGAACACTATCGCGGTCCCGGCGATGACTTTTTCGGCACGCTCGCTGCCTCGCGTCCGGAAATCTACCCGATTTACTGGTCGCAGGCGCAAATGCTGGCGCGGCAGAGCGCGGCAATGGCTGATGCGCAATCCTTTCTAAACCGGTTGTGGACGTTTGAATCACAGGGTAAGCAGTGGTTCGATCCGGATATCAGCGTTATTTACCCTGATCGCATCCGTCGCCGTTTGCCGGGCACGACCTCAAAGGGATTGGGTGCCCACACCGATTCCGGCGCGCTGGAACGCTGGTTATTGCCCGCTTATCAGCAGGTCTTCGGTAAGCTGTTTCACGGCGATTTTGCTGCATACGATCCCTGGGATGCGGCTCACCGCACCGAAGTGGATGAGTATGATCTGCCGGGTACCACCAAATGTTCCGTATTCCGGACGTTTCAGGGATGGACCGCGCTCTCCGATATGATCCCCGGTCAGGGGCTGCTGCATGTGGTGCCGGTGCCGCAGGCGATGGCTTACGTGCTATTGCGCCCGCTGCTGTCAGATGTGCCGGAAGATGAGTTGTGCGGCGTCGCGCCGGGTCGGGTATTACCCATCAATGAACAGTGGCATCCGCATCTGATTGCCGGACTCTGTTCAATACCTGCCCTGGAGGCGGGTGATTCGGTATGGTGGCACTGTGATGTGATCCACGCTGTGGCTCCGGTGGAGGATCAGCAGGGCTGGGGCAATGTGATGTATATCCCCGCCGCGCCAATGTGTGACAAAAACCGCACCTATGCACGGCGGGTTGCGCAGGCACTGGAACAGGGACGTTCGCCGGGCGATTTCCCGCCGGAAGATTATGAAGCGACGTGGGAGCAACGGTTTAAGCCGGAAGATCTCAACCTGAATGGACGCCGCTCACTCGATTTAGCCTAAGCAAAACCTCGCGCTCTGCACCGACGCGGGATAATCCCTGATACACTGCTGATTTGCTGCTGTTTAACGATGAAAACTCACTTATGAATCCGCGACATCATCAGATTATTCAACTGGTTAATAGCCGTGGCAGTGTTACGGTCAGTGAACTGGCGCAGCTTACCGGCGTTTCCGAAGTGACGGTGCGGCAGGATCTTACGCTGCTGGAGCGTGACCGGCTGCTGCTCCGGGTTCACGGCTCGGCGCTGGCACTGGATAGCGACAACGTCGGTACCCGCATGAATACGCGTTATCCCATCAAGCAGGCGCTGGCGCGACATGCGGCCAGCCTGGTACAGGCGGGTGAATCGGTGTTCATCGAAGGTGGCAGTACTAATGCGCTACTGGCGCGTGCGCTGGCTGACCGAGCCGATCTCACGCTGATTACCGTCAGCCACTATATTGCCCAGCTTCTGCGGGAAGCCGCCTGTGAAGTGATCGTGCTCGGGGGATTGTTGCAGAAAAGCAGTGAGTCGGTGGTCGGCCCGCTGACGCGTTACTCCATTCAGCAGGTCCATTTTCACCGGGCTTTTGTTGGCGTCGATGGCTGGCATCCGGAGACCGGCTTTACCGGCCGTAATATGCTGCGCTGTGATGTCGTGGATGCGGTGCTGGCGAAAGGCGCTGAAAGCTACGCCCTGACCGACGCCTCCAAATTTGGTCAGATTCACCCTTATCCGCTCTCATCCGGTTATCAGGTCGGCCATGTGATTACCGATGAGACGCTGGATGCCGCAACGGTCGCTCAGCTCAGAGAACAGACGATTGAAGTGATACAGATCGCGGCGGATTAAGTTAATCCCGGTCCTTTGGTGACGGAATCGCGCAGCATCAGGCTGGCCGTGAAAGGCGCCTGAGTATGCCAGTCACCGCCATCCAGCATGGTCAGCAGGCGGTTAATCGTCTCATCGATCATCTCCGGGACCGGCAGCTTCATGCTGGACAACGACGGCGTGATATAGGGTGCCAGCGGGATATCATCGAAGCCAATCACCGAGACCTGAGCGGGCACCGCAATATTGCACTCGGTCAGGCGCTTGATGGCACCAATCGCCATCTCATCATTACTCGCCACCAGCGCAGTAAAGGGGACGTTGCGTTCAAGAAGCCTGTCCACGGCAGCCATCCCGCTCTGCGCCGTCCATTTCCCTGCCACAATACGTCGATCGTCAGCTACCAGGCCCTTTGAGGCCAGCGCAGCGTGATAGCCGGAAAGACGCTCGACGCCAGTCGGGGAATCCAGCGAACCGGTGATAAACGCGATATCACGATGTCCCTGGTTCAGCAGATGACTCACCGCCATCGTGCTGCTGGCGTGCTGATCGCTGTAAATACAGTAGCTGTGATTGACGCGTAGTCGCCGGTTGATGACCAGAATCGGCTGTTTGTGGCGGGAGATAATCGCATCCAGCGCGTCAATGCTCAGGAAGCGCGGGTAGATAATAATGCCGTCACAGCGCAGGTCGAGCAGAAACTGAATAGCCGCCTCTTCCTGTTCAGCGGTGTGTTTGCCGTCCGCCAGAATTAGCTGGCGGCCCTGCTGCTCCATCATGCGTGCAGAATGCGCCATTAATTCAGTAAAGTAGCTGCCGCTGTAGAGCGTGTTGGTGATAACCAGTCCAATGGTCTGAGAGGTTTTCGTCGCCAGGTTGCGCGCCAGCAGATTGGGCCGGTATCCGGTTTCCGCAATCGCCTTTAACACCCTTTCACGCTTTTCCTGCCCGACATAGCCATTGCCGGAGAGCACGCGTGACACTGTCGCTTTTGAGACGCCCGCCCTGTTTGCCACTTCCTGAATCGTTGCCATCGTGATGCTCCTTTGCTGCGTCGTCCTGCAGTCTACCTAAGCCTCTCAAAGTTGGAAATATTTACACCGCCTGAGTGCGAAGTTAACAGCACCAGCCGGGTGACGTACTTCACAAAACAGAAAACTGTTTAATTTCAGCTCTTGTCGGCGCACTGAAAGCACTTCATGAT
The DNA here is from genome assembly GCF_058148845.1 of Pantoea sp. RCC30.1. NCBI lineage: Bacteria > Pseudomonadati > Pseudomonadota > Gammaproteobacteria > Enterobacterales > Erwiniaceae > Pantoea > Pantoea sp. RCC30.1. The sequence continues at coordinate 22,041 of NZ_JBXUHX010000001.1, forward strand.
TTTGTGAAACCGGTTTCCTATTTGCCTGCCTGCAGGCGCTAAAACATAAAAACTTTAACCGATTTACCCTACAGAGAAGAGCGATCATGCCCATGAACTATGCCGAGGTGTCACGCGCCATTGTCGATGCGCTAGGCGGCCTCACCAATATCGAAGCCGTCACTCACTGCATGACCCGTTTGCGGTTTGTGGTGAAAGATGAAACCAAGGTCGACACTCCCCGCCTCAAAGCGATTAAAGGCGTTATGGGCGTGGTGCACAACGAATCTCAGTGCCAGGTGATCATTGGTAATAACGTGTCACAGGCTTATCAGGCGGTGCTGGAAATGGGATCGCCCGGCGGCATTGCATCAACCGCGCCGGTGAAACGCAAAATCACCCTGAAAGGCATCGGCGCAGGTATTCTGGATGCGCTGGTGGGCACCATGTCACCACTGATTCCGGCCATTATTGGCGGGTCAATGGTTAAGCTGCTGGCGATGATCCTCGATATGGCGGGCGTGTTTGAAAAAGGCTCGTCAACGCTGGTGATCCTTAACGTCATTGGCGACGGTGCATTCTTCTTCCTGCCGATCATGGTAGCTGCCTCTGCGGCGCTCAAATTCAAAACCAATATGTCGCTGGCGATCGCCATTGCCGGTGTGCTGGTCCATCCCAATTTTGTTGAACTGATGGCAAAAGCGGCTCAGGGTCAGCCGGTCGAGTTCGGCTTCATCCCGGTGACGGCGGTGAAATATACCTACACGGTAATTCCGGCGCTGGTCATGACCTGGATCCTGTCGCACATTGAGCACGGCGTAGATCGCATAACCCCTGCCGTTACTAAAAACTTCCTGAAACCGATGCTGATCGTGCTGATTGCTGCCCCTATTGCGATTGTGCTGATTGGCCCGATTGGCATCTGGATCGGCAGCGGCATCTCCGCACTGGTTTATACCGTCCATGGCTATCTTGGCTGGCTGTCCGTCGCAATTATGGGCGCTATCTGGCCACTGCTGGTCATGACCGGGATGCATCGGGTGTTTACGCCGACCATCATCCAGACTATTGCCGAAACCGGCAAAGAGGGCATGGTGATGCCGTCTGAAATTGGTGCCAACCTGTCACTGGGTGGATCGTCGCTGGCGGTGGCGTTCCGCACCAAGAACCGTGAACTGCGCCAGACCGCGCTGGCGGCGGCAGCTTCCGCCATTATTGCCGGGATTTCAGAACCGGCGCTTTATGGTGTTGCTGTGCGCCTCAAACGCCCGCTTATCGCCTGTCTGATCAGTGGTTTTATCTGCGGCGCGGTAGCGGGCATTGGCGGGCTGGCCAGCCACTCAATGGCCTCTCCAGGCCTGTTTACCAGCGTACAGTTTTTCGATCCTGCTAATCCCATGAGTATTGTCTGGGTCGGTGCGGTCATGGTGTTGTCGGTGGTGCTGTCATTTGTGCTGACGCTGTTGTTAGGGTTTGAAGACATTCCTGAAACAGAGACTGAAACGAAATCCGAAGCCGGAACCGCCGCGCAACCTGCGCCTGTTACCGAACGCACTAACGCGATTAATAGCCATTAAACAGCCACTAAAGGAAAGGGTCACGCTGACCCGGAAAAGAGGATTGCATGTCTGATTCAAGGTTTCCGCAAGGGTTTTTATGGGGCGGCGCACTGGCCGCCAACCAGAGTGAAGGCGGCTATCGCGAGGGCGGAAAGGGCTTAACCACCGTCGATATGATCCCGCATGGCCCGCACCGTATGCCGGTCAAACTGGGTCTGGAAAAGCGATTTACCCTGCGTGACGATGAGTTCTATCCCAGCCATGAGGCCATCGATTTCTATCACCGCTATCCGGAGGATATCGCGCTGATGGCAGAAATGGGGTTCAGCGTATTTCGCACCTCGATTGCCTGGAGCCGCCTCTATCCCAATGGCGACGAACTGACGCCTAATCCGGAAGGCATCGCCTTTTACCGCGCAGTCTTTGAGGAGTGCCGGAAATATAATATCGAACCGCTGGTGACGCTCTGCCATTTTGATGTGCCGATGCATCTGGTCACGGAATATGGCTCGTGGCGCAATCGCAAAATGGTCGACTTTTTTGCCCGTTATGCCCGCAGCTGCTTCGAGGCGTTTGATGGGCTGGTGAAATACTGGCTGACCTTCAACGAAATCAATATCCTGCTGCACAGCCCGTTTTCCGGTGCTGGCCTGGTGTTCGAGCCCGGAGAGAACAAGGAGCAGGTAAAGTATCAGGCGGCCCATCATGAACTGGTTGCCAGCGCGCTGGTCACGCGAATCGCGCATGAGGTGAATTCGGCTAACCAGGTCGGCTGCATGCTGGCAGGTGGCAACTTCTATCCCTGGTCGAGCAAGCCGGAAGATGTCTGGGCGGCGCTGGAGAAAGATCGCGAAAACCTGTTCTTTATTGATGTGCAGGCGCGCGGCGCTTATCCGGCCTACGCCGCCCGCGTATTCCGTGAAAAAGGGGTGACGCTTGAGATCGCTGAGGGTGATGCAGACATTCTGAAAAATAGCGTCGATTTCGTCTCTTTCAGTTACTACGCCTCACGCTGCGCCTCGGCGGAGATGAATGAGCAGAACAGTAGCGCCGCCAATGTGGTGAAATCCCTGACCAATCCCCATGTGCCGCGCAGTGAGTGGGGCTGGGGCATCGATCCGCTTGGCTTACGTATTACCATGAATATGATGTATGACCGCTACCAGAAGCCGCTGTTCCTGGTAGAGAATGGCCTGGGGGCGCGCGATGAGATCGATGCGAATGGCGAGATTAATGACGATTACCGCATCAGCTATCTGCGTGAACACATCCGCGCCATGGGCGATGCCATTGAAGATGGCGTGCCGGTGATGGGTTACACCAGCTGGGGCTGCATCGATCTGGTTGCTGCCTCAACCGGTGAAATGAGCAAGCGCTACGGTTTCGTCTATGTTGACCGCGACGACCTGGGTAACGGCACGCTGGCGCGCACGCGCAAGAAATCGTTCTGGTGGTATAAGAAAGTGATTGCCAGCAACGGGGCAGATCTTGAGTGACGTTGTCACTTAAGAGCGCACACTCGCGCCGTTGTGCTCCAACAATAAATATCGTATAACAAATGTCTCCGAGGGGTGTCCTGTAATGGGCTGAGATGGCGCAAGCCGAACCCTTTGAACCTGATCTGGGTCATGCCAGCGAAGGGACGGGTCGGCAGAATTTTCTGCGTCATCTCCTGCACTATCCCCTGTTCCAGACCGTATGCCCGGATCTCCCTGTTACTGGAGATCCCATGTCTCATCCGCTTTTCGAAACCGGCTTCTATGGTCGTCTGCGCCAGCAGGCGGGCAGCCAATGGCACGCATATGTCAGGCACGATTTTGTGCAGCAACTCGGTCAGGGCATGCTGCCACCCGCCGCCTTCCGCCACTATCTCACCCAGGATTATCTGTTCCTGCTGCACTTCGCTCGTGCCTGGGGCCTGCTGATCAGCAAACTCTCTGAGCCAGCGGCCTTACGCAGCGCGACCGCATCGCTTAACGCCATCGTCAGCGAGCTACCGCTGCATCTGGCTTACTGCCAGCAATGGGGCATCAGCGAGGCGGCGATGGCGAGCGAACCCGAAGCAATGGAAACGATCAATTACACCCGCTACGTGCTGGACGTAGGTCACACCGGGGATGCGCTGGAGCTGGTGACGGCGCTGATGCCGTGTGTCGCCGGTTACGCTGAAATTGGTCTGACGCTGCTGGACGATACTGCGACCCGCTTTGAGGGGAATCCTTACGCGGCATGGATTGAGAATTACGGTGATGAATCCTACCTTAGCGGCGTCGGTTCTTCATTGTTGCTGTTTGAAACCCTGGCTCAGCAGCGCGCGGGTGAACAACGTTTTGATAGGCTGGCGGAGATTTTCACCACCGCGACCCGGCTGGAAGCTGCGTTCTGGCAAATGGGCCTCAATCATGCTGCCGATTTTCAGGTCAGCCCATGAATCAGCCGGATGATGCCGTGCCGCCGGGGATTACAGTTCGCCAGCTCTGCCTGACATTGGGTCAGCAGACACTTTTCAGCCAGCTTGATCTGGAGATTGCAGGGGGTGCATTTACCGCTTTACTGGGTGCCAGCGGCGTGGGTAAAAGCAGCCTGATGCGGGTCATTGCCGGTCTGACGCCCCCGACATCCGGGCAGATTAGCGGCAGCGACGGTCTGCCGCTGAACGGCCGTATCGCCTGGATGGGGCAACAGGATTTGCTCTATCCCTGGCTCACGGTGGAACAGAATGTCTGCCTCGCCAGTCGCCTGAACGGTGAGAAAGCCGATCGCGACTGGGCGCAGCATTTGCTGGAACGGGTGGGCCTGAGCCACTGTGCCAGTGCGAGGCCAGCGACGCTCTCCGGCGGGATGCGTCAGCGCGCCGCGCTGGCCCGTACCCTCTACACCCGTCAGCCGGTTGTATTAATGGATGAACCGTTCTCCGCACTGGATGCACTAACACGCACTCAGATACAGACGCTGGCCGCAGAAGTGCTGGTCGGGCATACCGTGCTGCTGATTACCCATGATGCTGCTGAAGCCTGCCGGCTCAGTCATCACCTGCTGGTGATCGGGTCAGCGGGGATAGAAGCCTGCCCGCCCCTCCTGGGTCAGCCACCACGTGCAGCAGACGATATACAGGTATTGCAGAGTCAGGCCGCGTTGCTAAAGCGGCTGAGCAGGATAGCCCGATGAAAAACCATTTCGCCGCTCTTCGCCGGGGCGTGACGCTGTTAACCGGACTGATTGCGCTGTGGTGGCTCGCCACGCTGACCGCCATTCCGGCGTTTCTGCTACCCTCGCCCGCTGCGGTCGCCGCCGCGCTGTGGCAGAGCGCTGACTATCTCAGCCATCACATGCTGATTACCCTGACCGAGATCCTCAGCGGCATGGCGCTCGGCGTGCTGCTGGGTGGCGCGCTGGCGCTGGGCATGACCTTTTCGCCATGGTTACAGCGCTGGATGATGCCGCTGGTGATCACCAGCCAGGCGATTCCGGTTTTTGCCCTGGCCCCTTTGCTGGTGCTCTGGTTTGGCTTCGGTATGAGCGCCAAAGTCGCGATGGCCGTGCTGGTGATCTTCTTCCCGGTAACCTCCAGCTTTTTTGATGGCCTGCGAGGCGTCACCCCCGGCTATCTCGATCTGGCTCGTACTATGGGTGCTTCACGTGCCTCTCAGTTGCGCCATGTCCGGCTGTTAGCCGCGCTGCCTGCGCTGGGTTCGGGCTTAAGGATGGCGGCGGCCGTCGCGCCGATCGGGGCAATCATCGGTGAATGGGTCGGTTCTGCCGAAGGGTTGGGCTTTGTGATGCTGAATGCTAACGCCCGGATGCAGAGCGACCTCTGTTTCGCCGCGCTTTTCATTCTGGTGCTGATGACGCTGGCCCTGTGGCTGACTATCGATCTCCTGCTGCGCCGCCTGATCACCTGGGCACCCGAGACAATTTAATGACCTCAAAAATGAGAAACCCTATGACTAAACTGCCCCTGTTTACCCTGCTGTTCAGCGCGTCCTTAGTGGCCCAGGCTCAGGCGATGGAAAAACTGACGCTGGTGCTCGACTGGTATATCAATCCCGACCACGCGCCAATTATGGTGGCTCAGCAGACCGGCGCGTTTGCGGCAGAAGGGCTGGAAGTTAACATCGTACCCCCTTCCGATCCGGCGTTACCGCCGCGTCTGGTGGCAGCAAAACAGGCGGACTTAGCGATTACCTATCAGCCGCAGCTGCATTTTTTTGCCGATCAGGGCCTGCCGCTGATGCGGGTGGGTACGCTGATTAACACGCCACTGAACACGCTGATGACGTTAGACAAAACGGTAAAAAAACCGGCGGATTTGAAAGGGAAACGCATCGGCTATTCGGTCAGCGGCATTGAACAGGCGACGCTGGCAACCATGCTAGCCCATGACGGTGTTAAAGCCGATCAGGTGAAGCTGGTTAACGTCAATTTTCAGCTCACCAGCGCATTGATGACAGGCCAGGTAGATGCAGTGATCGGTGGCTATCGCAATATCGAAGCCCTGGAGATGAAACTTGCGGGCAAAATACCAGTGGTGCTTAACGTCGAGGATTATGGTGTTCCGGCCTATGACGAGCTGATTATCGTCGCTAATCGTGATGAGGCACACTCGGAGAAAATCCAGAAGTTTCTGCGGGCACTGAAGAAGGGAAATGCAGAATTGCAGGCGCATCCCGAGGAGAACTGGCTGGCCTTTGCCCGCGCCCATCCGGAACTGAACACGCCGTTAAACCATCATGCATGGCGTGCCACCCTGCCGCTGTTCGCAGCCGATCCGGCGAAACTGGATCGCGCACGCTATCAGGCTTATGAGCAATTTCTGTTTGATAACAAGCTGATTAAAAGCATCACCCCGGTTGAGCGCTACGCCATCGGCAGTGAGTGATAACAGAGCCCGCAGCGAGTGCTGCGGGCAGGTTATTAGCGTGATTTCTGATAAAGCCAGTGTTCAATGTCGCTGGCGGGCAGCGGTTTTGAGAAGAAATAACCCTGAATCTGATCGCAACCGTAGGTTTTCAACAACCCCAGCGTTGATTCCGTCTCGACGCCTTCGGCCAGCACGGTGTAATTCAGCTCTTTCAGCATCTGAATAATACATCTGACGATGATTCTGGATGCGTCATCCTCACCCATACGCGAGATCAGCGACCGATCAATCTTAATCACGTCCAGCGGGATATCCTGCAGATAGCTGATGTTGCTGTAGCCGGTGCCGAAATCATCCAGTGAGATCACAAAGCCGTGGGATTTCAGCGCTTCCAGCCCTTTGATCGCCACATTACTTTTTGTGATCAGTTCGTTCTCCAGACACTCAATGCCCAGAATAGCGTTGGGCAACTGAGCCGCAGCCAGTTTTGCCACCAGCTGTTCGGCAAAATCTGCTTTTGCGAAGTCGCGCTGGCTGACGTTGATTGAGACCGGAATCAGATCGTATTCGCGATTCCAGCTTGCCAGCTGCTCAACGGTATGATCGATAACCCAGTTGGTCAGATCGGAGATCAGGTTAGTTTTACCCGCTAACGGGATAAATTCTGATGGGAAGAGCTCGCCCCGCTCAGGATGATTCCAGCGGATTAGCGCCTCCAGCCCGACCGTTTTACCGGTTTTAAGACAAACTTTAGGCTGCCAGGCCAGGTAAAGCTCTTCGTCTTTCTTCAGCGCCTGAGCCAGATCGTTCATGATCATAAAGTCATCGGTGCGACGCGAGTCGTAACTCTCGTCAAACGACATCGCACTGATGTTCTCATCAATCGCCTCATGCAGCGCGCTTACAGCCTGACGCACCGTTTCATTGGCATCCATCTGCCCCGGAACAAACTCTGTTTCACCGGTAAAGACATCCAGGTCGAGCGTGATATTTTCCGCCAGATCGGCCTTCATGCCCTTAAACAGGTCGGGCAAATTATGCGCGGTAAAGCGATCTGAATAAGGCTGTACGATGGCAAAACGGCCTGGAGCAAAAGAATAAAGTGTTTCGTTGGCTGGCAGAGTAAGCCGGTGAGCTACATCCTGCGCCATCTGCTTCAGCAATTTCTCCATCGGCGCAATACCCACCGCGCGGGAAAGCTCATAGGCGCGAATGATGTCGAGGCAGTCGATAAGAATCAGGCGAAATCGGCTATGCGGCGCGGTAAGGGTCAGCTGGTGGATATCACGAATCAGCTTTGGACGATTCGGCAGGTGCGTAATGACATCAGCAAAACCTGCGTTGTTCCAGGCATCCAGAAAAGAGGTTACCAGCGTCGCCAGTGAGCGCAACGTGGCAAGTTTCTCATCCGTAAAAGGATGTGGCTGCGTGTCGGTCACGCAGAGCGTGCCCAGCGTGGCGCCGTCGATATTCTGCAGCGAAACACCGGCATAGAAACGAATATGCGGATCACCTTTCACGAACGGGTGGGTGACAAAGCGCTCATCCAGTAAGGTGTCAACCACCACCAGATGCCCTTCTCCATCAACGACGTGGCGGCAGAGAGACTCATCACGGGTCGATTGCTTAAGATCGAAATTCCGTGACGCTTTAATGTATTGATTATGATCGTCAATAATCGAAATGAAGCTGCCTGAAATACCCAGCACCTGACTGGCAAGATTCACGAATCGCTCCAGCACTTTATCCCGGGCTTCATCCGGTGACAAAAGTACCTTGATCGCGCTCAGAAGTTTTACTTCGCTGCCATTTTGCTCGTTATGCACTGAAACCTCTCCTATGCAGGCGCAAAAATCGAAAATAATTTAGCTCAATAATGCTCAATTAGCGCCCAATTATCAGATGAATAGCGGCTCAACCTGACAGTACTTTCACAGCGAAACAGTGTCGCACGATATAGGATCGCTGTCGAAATCATTTAACGCTCTTCTTTCACGCGTGCAACCTTCGGCGATTCCGTCCTGAAGCCAAGACCAATCAGGCGTCCCAGCACAAATCGCAGGAACGGCAGGCGTTGAATAATCGCGGGAACCTTGCTGCTTCCTGTGGGTTTTCTTTTCGCTTTTTTGCGGCTCATTTTGATCTGCAAAAACTGCGTGGCGACCGTGGGGAACTGACGACGTTTCTGCACTTTTTCCAGATCACGCAGCTGCAGTTCACCCCGCTTCAGGGGATCGGTCAACAGATTCGCCGCCGCTACCGCATCCTGAATCGCCAGATTCACGCCAACCCCGCCAATCGGCGACATGGCATGAGCAGCATCACCAATGCAGAGCACGCCGGGTTTCGCCCACTTATCCAGCCGGTCAATTTTAATCGACAGCAGCTTAAACGCCTCCCAGTTCTCGATTTCTGCCATGCGCGTGGCCTCAAAGGGCGAGAGTGCCGCCACTTCAGCTTTAAACGCGTCGAGCCCGGCGGCCTGTTTCGCCTCAAACTCCCCTTTTGGAATGGTCAGCCCGCACTGCCAGTACTCGCCGCGATCGATAACGATAAAGTTCTGCCGGGGCCCTTTGTGTCCCATGCCCAGCTCAGGGTCGTGCGGCTGCTTACTTAAGCGGAACCAGATGACATCTCGCGCTGCGCCAAATTCCTGGCCGGTCAGACCGGCCGCTTCGCGCACGCGTGAATGACGACCATCTGCGCCGACTACCAGTTTGCAGCGGATGTGCAACTGCTGATTTCCGCGTGAGGCTGTCACGCCACTGACCGTGCCATTTTCATCAGTCAGAGACTCAAACGACGTCGATTGCAACAGAGTGAAACCCGGATAGCGGGCACTCTGTTCAGCCATGTAGTTCAGGAAATCCCACTGGGGCATAAAGGCGATAAAGCGACACTTAACCGGCAGGCGCGAGAAATCGGCCATCGTAATACTCTGCCCGGCGATTTCCGCCTCCAGCTTTTCGGCACGCTGATGCGGCAGCGTCAGGAAGGTTTCCAGCAATCCGAGCTGATACATAATTTCCAGCGTCGAAGGGTGGATGGTGTCTCCGCGAAAGTCGTGGAGAAAATCGGCGTGCTTTTCGATTACGACTACGCGCAGGCCCGCGCGGACAAACAGATAGCCCAGCATCAATCCGGCCGGGCCGCCGCCGACAATACAGCAGTCGGCGGTAAGAATTTCAGTGGAATGTGGCTGCATGTCAGCTCCCTTTCGCGCCAGTATTGCTATGATTATTGCGTCAACCGTGGCGATGTTGCCGCAGTCGCTCGATGGTGCTGTGCTCAGGCTAATCACTCAGTGCGATTAATTCCAACTGAAAACTGCCGAAGACCCAATCCTCTCTTCCGCAGTCAGGAGATCATCATGAACGTGATCCGCAACACGCTGCTTATTCTGCCGCTGCTAAGTCCACTTTTTGTGGCAGCCGCGCCCTATGACACGCTGAAGTTTGCGCTGCGCCAACAGCAGATTACCAATGATTTGCGCCAGAAGTGCCAGGTACCGCCTTCCACCTCTGATGAACAATTGCGGCAGACGTTTCTCAACGATAAGCAGAACCTGAAACAGAACCAGACAACACTGAACGCAGCGGTTCAGGCGATGAAAAACCAGGATAATCCAGCCTACCGCGAACGCATGGCTCAAGTGGTTTGTCCACCACAAACCGATTAACAATTTTCCTCTGAAGTAATTGATCCTGACGTTTGTATTCACCTTATCACTCAGTAAACTGGCACGCTGGTCTGGATGAACAAGAATGTCCCTCAATGAATGAAGAATCACCGCAGCCGGTTTATGTTCCGCGCTCCATCGCGGCGCGCAGCCGAATGTTTCGTGCCCTGCTCTATCGGGATAAAACGCCGCTGGCGATGCTGTTCTGTGCCGCACTGGTCGGTACGCTGGTCGGTCTGGCGGGCGTGGCGTTTGCCCGGTCCGTTGAAGGTATACAGCATTGGCGCGCCGACACGCTCACCCCCACGCACATTCAGGGCTGGATGCTCTACGCCGCGGCCTTTGTCATCTCGGCTCTGCTGGCGATGGTCGGCTATTTTCTGGTCAGACGTTTTGCTCCAGAAGCGGGCGGTTCGGGCATCCCTGAAATTGAAGGGGCGCTGGAAGAGCTGAGACCGGTTCGCTGGTGGCGTGTGATTCCGGTGAAATTCTTTGGCGGTCTGGGCACGCTGGGTGCCGGAATGGTGCTGGGCCGGGAAGGCCCGACGGTGCAGTTGGGCGGGAACATTGGCCGCATGGTCATTGATATTCTGGGTATGCGCAGCAACGAAGCACGCCATACGCTGCTGGCAACCGGTGCGGCGGCCGGTCTGGCAGCAGCGTTTAATGCACCGCTGGCAGGCATCCTGTTTATCATCGAAGAGATGCGTCCGCAGTTCCGCTATAACCTGATTTCGATTAAAGCCGTGTTTACTGGCGTGATTATGGCGAGCATCGTGTTTCGCTGTTTCAACGGCGAACAGGCGGTGATCTCCGTCGGCAAGCTGGCTGATGCGCCGGTGCAGACGCTGTGGCTCTATCTGGTGCTCGGCATGATCATTGGCATGGTCGGCGTGCTGTTTAACCGCCTGATATTTATGACTCAGGACCTGTTTGCCCGCCTCTATGCTGGTAAAACAGCGCGCGTGGTGCTGGCGGGTGCTTTGCTGGGCGGCGGCTGCGGTATTCTCGCTCTGCTGTTCGCACCTGGCGCAGGCGGAGGTTCAGCACTGATTCCACAGGCAGTTCATGGCGTCTTCCCGTTTTCCCTGCTGCTGGTTATCTTCCTGGTCAGGCTGGTCACGACGCTGCTCTGTTTTGGCTCCGGGGCGCCGGGCGGCGTTTTTGCGCCGATGCTGGCACTGGGCACGCTGCTCGGAACAGCTTATGGGGTAGCAATGACGGACCTGTTCCCGTTATATCATCTGGAGGCAGGAACCTTTGCGATTGCGGGGATGGGCGCACTATTTGCGGCGTCGGTAAGGGCACCGCTGACCGGGATCGTGCTGGTGCTGGAGATGACCGATAATTATCAGCTGATACTGCCGATGATCATTACCTGTCTGGGCGCGACGCTGCTGGCGCAGTTTCTGGGGGGAAAACCACTTTACTCATCTATTCTGGCCCGCACGCTGGCCCGTCAGGCTGAAGCTACCCGCTCACAGTGAGCAGGTAGCCAGGTCAGTTACTTACCCTCAAAATAATCAGCAGGCATCTGTCCAGGTGCCTGATTGATAACTTCATCGTTATCAGGTCCTTCGTTCTTCATGTAAGTCACTTTCGCAAACTCAGGAATAATCACGTACGGATAGGCCGGGCCTTCATCACGGAAGCGATGCATATCTTCAATGAAGTCATTCTGATAGCAGATAGTTTTTTCCGGATGCTGACCTTCTCCGGCAATCCACTGCGGGAAGAAAATCGTGCCGTGTACCAGGGTGCGATTCAGATCAAACAGCAGGCTCACGCAGGTTCCGGTTGGCTCGTGCCAGTCAACTTTGTAGATACCCGGTGCGAACTGAATCGCGTGCATTTTCTGGTTGGTCACCCAGCGACCACCCACCAGCCCCTGATGAATACGATAGTCGCAGGTAGTTTCATTGCGAGCATACCACTCATATTTCCAGCCATTATCATAGGTATAGACAAAATGCGTGCCGACGAATTGAGACAAATCGCTGGAGATATCATTTGGAGATTCTGTAGACATCGTTAACCTCTGGTTAAATAGCGCGTGTGAAATGCGCGGTTGAATATTGTGAATCAAGCTAGAGTGCAATTATTTGGTGAATATTGATTATGGCTCAGATTCTTTTTTTTGCCATCAACGGCCAGGAAGAGTTCTCTGCTTTCAAAATAACTTAAAAATTTGTTAACCGCTCTCTACAGCCAGCTTTAATAATAAACCCATGAGGTACGCTATTTTTTCAAAAACACAAAATCAGTCTGACACATGTCTTTTATCCAGCAGCAAGTGTCAGATTACTAAAATCCACTAACCCTATGATTTATATATAAAAATAATAGTATCAATAGGATAAGATTCCTGCCTTATCGCTGCCTGTTCTTCTTATGGCTGGTCAACCTTTACCGATTGGCGAACAAAACAGGAAGTGAATCATAATGACTCGCTATTTTATATAAATTGACTTAAATCAAGATATTAAGTTGAACATCAATCGCCTTCTTGCACAGCAATCGTCAAATGAGGATGAAATAATTTTTCGGTAATTTAGCGAGCCTTCCCTGACTTTAACTGAGGACAACGATAGTTCGTTAAACCCAATGGGCATGAAAATATTTTCTATCCGGTTTAGCTGAAGCGTATCCTCATCTGTCACATTGAAATAGTGAACGTCGAAAACAAACATCAGCGCCTGATGGTTAATGATCATATAATAATCCAGATAATTAATTATTGATTCAGGCATAAAAGCCTGTCGTGGAATGAACTTATTATAAGTTTAGCTTATAGGGGCATCTGACAACTTTTCTTACAAGCCAGTAAAATAATCCGCCACAACTGTCTGGACCTGAACATCGATTGCAGGGGTTTACAACATACAGCTATCGACGAATCAATAACTCATTATTCATGATTTTTAAAAATGCTCAGAATAGAAGCTTTATTGAGTTCTTTTCTTAAATCAGCCTGTTATTTGAAAAACATATAATTTTTGGCATGCACCTGTCTTTTTAGTATAACAATGCAACAAGTCGCGTTAACAAAGACTTTTTAAATGGCTAAGTGAGCATCAATTTGTGATGAGGTGTTCAGGCAGGCAGATATCATAAATGATAAAAGCCCCGACTGTGATAGTCAGGGCTTTTAAGGTACTACAGATTTAACGTTTACCATTAACTAACTTAATTGATAGGTACTGCTTCGGTACTGCTATTTATGGACAGATCCTGCGGATAATAATGATCACGATACTCCAATGTCATTATCATTATCGGTTTCAACCACCTGATAGTCTTTCAGGAGACAAAGACAGGTCAGGCCCGTATAAATCTGCACACCCCCATCGCGATATATACTTTTGATGCGTTGCCTTACTTTCATTACGACGTTTAAACCGCAATCGTATCCTGTCGTAACGTAACGTTCAGAACTACGAGGCCTTACATCATCGCGACGCGATACTACAACTTCAACTTCATACTACTAACTTCCAACTACAAACTTCTTAAAGACTTACTTCGACTCCATTTAACAGGGTTATGATTAACTAACGAACAGTTTCAAAAAACAATGTTTAACAGAACCGCCGACAACATAACTCAAAAATTCGTCGGCACCTTTACTCGTAACACCTTTGGTTTTCAGTCTATCAGGGCAACTGCACGCCGCTGATGAGTCCTACTCTACGGATATAAAAAACAATGTCAACACTGGTTTTAAAAACATGTTTATATTTTCAGTGGAACTGAATGAAGAATAATTCAGCCCTGAAAACCCACGGCAAACTTCTTATCAATGTTAAGAAAAATAGAGACCTACTCTATAAAAAAATAATTTACCCTGTCACTAGCAAACCTCTTATTCAACACCCGCAATAAAAAAGGCGCCCGCAGACGCCTTCTAAAATCAGCATGCTGTAAAGATGTTTATTTCGCCAGGCTTGCCAGTAAAACTTTCGCGGTCTCGGCTGATGAACCTGGGTTCTGACCGGTAATCAGCAAGCCATCCTGAACCGTGTAGGATTGCCAGTCATCACCGCGTGAGTAGAGGCCGCCATTCTGTTTCAGCACATCTTCTACCAGGAACGGCACTACGTCGGTAAGGCCAACGCCCTCTTCTTCGCTGTTGGTAAAGCCAGTGACTTTCTTACCTTTCACAAGAGGCGTGCCATCAGCATTTTTCACATCACGCAGGACACCCGGAGCATGACAGACCAGCGCAACCGGTTTGCCTGCCTGTAGTGTTTGCTCAATCAGCGAGATGGAATGTTTGTCGTTTGCCAGATCCCATAATGGACCATGACCGCCGGGATAGAACACGGCATCAAACGCTTCCTGATCTACTGAATCAAGCCTGATGGTTGAAGCCAGCACGGCCTGAGCAGCAGAGTCGGCATGGAAGCGGCGGGTCTCATCAGTCTGAGAATCGGGTTCATCACTTTTTGGATCGAGTGGAGGCTGTCCGCCCTTTGGTGAAGCCAGGGTAATCTCTGCGCCCGCATCAAGAAATGCATAGTAAGGTGCAGCAAGTTCTTCCAGCCAGAAACCGGTCTTCTTGCCAGTGGTGCCCAACTCATCATGCGAGGTCAAAACCATTAAAATTTTCATTTCCGCTCCATATAACAGTTAGTCGGTTTCAGGTGTAAGGATAGTCAGAACCAGCAGGTTTACCGCCGTCTTCTGCGTTGACCCGTTAATCATGGCGGGGTTAAGAATATTTATGAAATTTATTTCTTCAATTTCAGTTATTCACGTAGCATTATAGCTCCATGAAATACGATCTGAATTTACTGCCAGTTTTGCTGGTCATGATGGAAGAGCGCAACGTTACCCGCGCAGCGGAACGGCTTGGCATAACCCAGCCGGCGCTTTCTAATGCATTAAACCGGCTGCGTGAAACGCTCAACGATCCACTGTTTATCCGTGAGCGTTACGGGATGCGCCCGACACCGAAAGCGGAACAGCTGGCTCAGGTGGTCAGTGCTGCGCTGTCATCCATCGATAAAATGATCCTTGGTCAGCAGGACTTTGACCCGCTGCACGCCACCCGCCTCTTTACCCTCGCACCTAACAGTTATGTTGAATTCATCATGATGCCAGCCATCGTGGCTCGCCTGCGGACCTGTGCGCCTGGCATCAGACTTCGCCTCACCCCTTTTGGCAATGACGTCACAGAAACCGGTGTGATTTCAGGCAACACCGATATGGTGCTGGGACGTATCGTTGATCCTCCCGATAATCTGGTCGTGCAGCATCTGATGAATGAAGGTCTGGCCTGCGTATTACGCGCGGATCATCCGCTGGCAGGCGATAACCTCAGCGCAGAACAGTATGAGCAGTTAAAACACGTCAACGTCCTGCCGCCTGGCCGTATGCGCGCTGGTCTGTATCAGGCGCTTGAGCAGCGCGGCCTGCGTCGCCAGGTTGCCGTATCCGTCACCCACTTTCTGGCTGTGCCTGAAATGATTGCGGTCACGGACTATTGCGCGACCCTGCCGCGTCTGATTTGTCAGCATCTTTCACGAGATGAGCGACTCAGAATTGTTCCCGCGCCGGTTGACCTGGGTACCTTCCCGGTTGAGATGGGCTGGCATGCACGCTATCGCGACGATCCTGCCCATCGCTGGTTGAGGAATTTAATGACTGAAACAGCACGCGCCCTGGCTGACCCTCAGATCAACAGTTAGCAAGATCACCATTACCGCACTAATAGTTAATATTGATATGGTAACCTGAGTTACTATTATTCCCATCGGAGGCAAACAACCTCCTCATTCATAACTCAGGAATATGACCATGAAAAACGTAAAAGCACTCTCAATTGCCGCAATCGCTGCTCTTTCAATGATCTCATTTGGCAGCTTTGCAGAGACCGTTTCTGTCACCTCTTCCACCCTGGATGGCGCAGAATCAAAAATCGCTGCTCAGGCTCAGGAACAGGGCGCGCAGTACAAAATTACGGAAGCGAACACCAACAACCGTGTTCACATGACCGCAGAACTGTATAAATAACGGATGGTCGCAAAAGGAATTGCCAGAAGAGGCTGCCCATTGGGCAGCCTTTTTTGTGTCCGGTCAGGCAAGACGAGTGGCAGGGGAACTGCCGGTGCGCCACCATAAAATCAGCGCCGCCAGGGCTATCGCGCCGAGAACAGCAAACGCGGTACTGTAGGAATAACGTGCGGCAATCATGCCGGTCATGGCGGGACTTAGCGCGGCCCCTACGCCCTGCATCAGCATAATCACACTCTGCCCGGCGTTAACATGGCCGGTGCCCCGCATCAGCGAAACGATGTAGCCTGGCACCACCACACCCAGAATCCCGGCCGCAATGCCATCCAGCACCTGCACCGGAATAACAAAAATCGGCTCGGCAAAACCTGCCGCGATGACAGCACGCAGCGGTAAAATCATCAGGGCGACCATGATAAACAGGCGATAGCCGTGCGTTTCAACCCGCTTAGAGACCCACAGCGCGACCGGGATCATCACCAGCTGGGAAATCACCACCGTTGCCGCAGCATACAGACCGGGACTGACCGCCGCCTGCCCGCCTGCAGAGGCGACGCGCATGCTCAGCATCGGCAATAGCGCGGCATTGGCGAGATGAAACAGCAGCAGCGTCACACCCACAATCACCAGCGCTGGCCTACGCATCAGCATCGATAAGTTCAGCGCCGGCTGACGCTCTTCATTCTGTTCATACCCGCGCGCCACGTCGTTATCAATCTCATCACCGCGAATCGCCAGCGTCGCGAAGGCCGCGAATATCGCCATGACTGTCATGAGAATGAAAACGGCACCCATCCCCCAGTACCAGGCTGAAAAACCGGCCAGCAAGGCAGCAATCGTATTGCCGCCATGATTAAAGGCTTCATTGCGTCCCATCTGATGGTTAAAGCCCCGCTGGCCCGTTAGCCCCAGCGTGATCCCGGCCACGGTCGGGCCGATAAACGCCGCAGCAACCCCCGCGACAATTTGCGAGACCATCGCCGTCCAGGTCTGATTGCTGTACCACAGCAGCAGCGTGGCAACGGTAATGACCAGACAACCCAGCAGCACAATCATTTTTTTATGGCGGGTCGCATCGGCGGCGATCCCGGCAGGCAACGTAGCAATTAATCCGGCGATTCCGCCACAGGTCATCACCAGACCAATTTCATCGGGACGCCAGTGTCGCTCGGTCAGAAAGATGCCCAGAAAAGGCCCCAGACCGTCGCGGACATCGGCCAGAAAAAAGCTCATTAAACAGAGCGCAAAGAGTGAACGCTGAGACATGTAATTTCCCTGGAAGTATGTGTTAAAGGCAGTTGCGCTTCGGTTAACAGGGAAATTATGTGTTACAACCTGGAAAGTCACATTTCGTTATAGTAACAAAATGAAAAAGGCCATCCGACGCGATGAACGGATGGCCTTTGCTTTTCACTCATTAAGAGTGCGGATTATTTATCCGTGCCGAAACCCTGCTTCAGCAGTGCTGGCAGTACAGCCGGGAAATAGATGTTTTTGTAGTAACCGCTGACGCTCTCGCTCCAGCTCTCACCGTCGTTACGACCGATGTTTTTCCAGTGCTGAACCATTTCTTCGTTGTAAGCCGCAATCTGCTGCTCCAGCCCCTGGGTCTGATAAGTCTCATCATGACGGAACGTTGCCAGAGGCAGACGCGGTTTCTGATGAGCCGGCTCGTCAACGTGACCAATCACCACGCCCGCAATCGGGAAGGTCATTGGCGGTAGTTCCAGCAGTGAAATCATGGCCTGCGGATCACGACGAATACCGCCAATCGGCACAATTCCCAGCCCTTCCGCACGTGCAGCGGCCATCACCGAACCCAGCGCAATACCGATATCGGTAGAACCTGACACGATGCTCTCAATGCTCTGATGGGCAATCTGCTGCTGATCGACAGCGGCCATTCCCACCGCTGATTTATGCATATCCAGCACAAAGGTGATAAACACCGGTGCTTTGGCGATCCACGGCTGACCGCCAGCGATGGCGGCGATCTCTGCGCGACGTCCGGCATCACGCGTAATCACGACAGAAACCTGCTGCGAGTTGACTGATGTTGGTGCGCGATAAGCGGTACTGATAATACGATCCAGCACAGCTTCATCGACAGGTTGCTCAGTGAAACTGCGTTCACTTTTATGACTGGTAAAAATATTAATCAGTTCGCTCATGGTTCCTCCCATATAAAGCGCAAGAATAGCAGTAAGTCACAGGGAAAAACTTAACCGCACTGGTCATGTTGTCACGGTTTTTTCAGCCGCCCCAGCGGCTTTTAAGATAGCTCACCGCCTGCTGAGTCTGTGGCTGATTAAGGTAGTTCTCTCTGAACAGAATAGTGCCATTGATATTGGGATTTGATTCATTCAGGTCGAGCTGCTTTTTCAGTTCAGGTACACCACCCTGAAGCGTCCAGTCAGGCTCAATTTTTGACGGCTCGCCCACTTTGTAGAGTGCAAGACCGATATAGAGCCGGGTTTTAGTGGGCTTAACCACCTCTGCCCACCAGTTTGCCAGCACGTCATAACGGGCAGCCTGACGGGAAAATGGCCAGTAGAGCTGGGGGGCGATGTAATCCAGCAGGCCCTGCTGTACCCAGCGGCGGGTATCCGCAAAGGCTTCGTCATAGGCCGCCGCGCCGCGCGTATCGGAACCGGCAGGATCGTGCGACAGATTACGCCAGACGCCCGCCGGGCTGACACCAAACTCAACCTCCGGTTTCAGCTGCTTGATGGTGCGAGATACCTGCTCAATCAGCTGCTGAGTATTGTGACGCCGCCAGTCCGCTTTGCTGGTAAAACCCTGACCATAACGGCTGAAGGTCTGATTATCGTTGAGCAGCGAACCGGCAGATTCGGAATAGAAGTAGTCATCGAATTGCACACCGTCGATGGGATAGCGCGCGACGACCTCGGCCACAATGCTGGTGATCCAGTCACGTGCTTCGGGGATACCGGGATCGAGCACATAGCGATCGCCTGAGGTGCGGATCCAGTCGCGATGCAGCACAAAAACGCTGGCCGGATGCAGTGACAGCGTGCGGTTCAGCTCGCTGACGGTTGAAGGTTTGGTATTCACCGACACCCGGTAAGGGTTGAACCAGGCATGAACTTTAATACCGCGCTTGTGCGCCTCATCCAGCATAAACTGCAGCGGATCATAGCCCGGGTCGTCGCCGATTTTGCCAGTCAGCATATCGGACCATGGCAGGATTTTTGAGGGCCAGAGCGCAGTAGCATCGGGTTTGACCTGGAAAAAAACCGTGTTAATCCCCAGGCTTTTCAGCTTATCCAGCTTGTCGGTCAACGATTGCTGCTGCAGGCGAATACGCTGCGCCGGACTGGTGCCATTCACTGACGCCACCGGCGGCCAGTCGAGACGGGATACCGTGGCTAACCAGACGCCCCGCACCGGTTCATGCCCCTGAGACTGCGCTGGCTTACCAAGCGTCGGTAGCGGCTGTTTTGTCACGGGCGGAAAAGGCGTCACCAGCGATTTCGGCGGCTCAGATGCACAACTGACCATCAACAACGCCGCAGCCAGCGCGGCGCCACGCTTAATAGCGGTTCTGGCCGGTGCAGTAAAGGGATGAAAGACGATGATGAACTCCAGTATTGTCTGGTCGGGGGGCAAAGAGGTGTATTCTCGGTGACTCTGATTAAATGTCAATGCGTTAGCACAGCAGCAACCGTAAAATTGCCGCCCTTAAAATCAGGCCCTGAGCCCGCTAACGCTGCGGAGTGAATTTAATACCAGCGGAAGCCAGACAGGCTTTGAGGGTGCCAAATGCATCCTGACACTGCCGCTCATTGACGCAGGCGTAACCCAGCAGCAATCCGCGCTCCTCCTGCGGGTGCATGTAATATTGCGAAAGCGGCCGCACTTTAACTCCGCGCTTCAACGCTTCTGCGGCGATCGCCACGTCATCAGCCCCCGCAGGCAGCGACATCACCAGATGCAGTCCCGCTTCATGATTGAATGCCGGTAAAAAGGCGGGTCCCAGATAGCGCTCAATCAGCCTGCAAAGAAACTGCCGCCGCTGCCGATAAAGCAGGCGCATCCGGCGGATATGTTCCATGTAATGGCCCAGCCGGATAAACTCCGCCAGCGCCCGCTGAATCAGCAGATGTCCACCGCGATAGAGTTCTGCCGCCGCGATGCGCAATGG
Organism: Pantoea sp. RCC30.1; assembly: GCF_058148845.1. Taxonomy (NCBI): domain Bacteria; kingdom Pseudomonadati; phylum Pseudomonadota; class Gammaproteobacteria; order Enterobacterales; family Erwiniaceae; genus Pantoea; species Pantoea sp. RCC30.1. The sequence continues at coordinate 42,299 of NZ_JBXUHX010000001.1, forward strand.
CTGTGCCAGCGGTTTCGGCACCACCATGTAGCCGATCCGCAGCGCGGGATAGAGCGTTTTACTGAACGTGCCCATGTAAATGACCGGTGCATCGGCTTCCAGCCCCTGCAGTGATGGATGAGGTTGCCCCGAAAAACGAAATTCGCTGTCGTAGTCATCTTCCACAATCCAGCTCTGATGACGGCGCGCCAGGGAAAGCAATGCCTGACGACGGGCGAGACTCAGATGCACACCCAGCGGATACTGGTGCGACGGCGTCACAAACACCATCTTTGGCGGTGGGCCGCTGTCCGGCACCAGTCCCTGCTCATCCACCGGCATCGCCCGGATCTTCAGGCCATTCATGCGTAACAGATTGCGCGTTCCCCAGTAGCCCGGCTCCTCCATCCAGACCCGATCGCCGGGATCGCATAATACCCGCGTCACCAGATCCACTGCCTGATGAACCCCTTCGGTAATCAGGATCTGGTCGGCATCGGCCCGCACGGAACGCGCCACACGCAGATAGTCCACCAGTGCATGGCGCAAATCAGGGCAGCCCCCGCCGCTGCTGTAAACCAGGCGGTGAACGTCAGGCTCACGGTTCAGCCGGGCCTGAATCTGGCTAAACAGCTTGTGGGGAAATTCGGTGACATCGGGCGCGCCGGGGACAAAAGCGCCCCACTGATAAGGCGAAGCGGTGGCATGCCCCAGCAGACTGGCTCCGCGCTTCGACAGCGTTGCTGGTCGCTGCACCCTCACCCCCTGAAGATCGGCAATCGCATCGCTCTGCAGACAGTTTTCCGGCAGCGTCTCGGCAACCCAGGTACCACTGCCGGTTCGCGCGGTGACGTACCCCTGCGCCATCAGGCTCTCATAGACATGCATAACGGTGTTTCGCGACACGCCCAGTTCACGCGCCAGATCACGGGTTGGCGGCAAACGGCTTCCGCGCGGGAACACCTCTTCAGCGATCGCGGACTGCATGCAGTTCAGCAGTCGCTGATGTAATGAGCCAGTTCTTAAAAACTGTAACCTCGCTAATAGATGATCTGCGTACAACAGTCGCAATTGGCTCCACCTTTCCTCTCACAATTGGCTCTGGCAACTCACCACGCCTCAGGCATAAATAAACGTGTTTGTCGGGAAATGTAAACATGCATATTAACGAGGTGGATTAAATGAGCGAAAAAAATAACCTGATGCAGCAGCGCAAAGCACAGGCTCTCCCTAAAGGTATCGGTACGCTGTGCGACTGGTACGTTGCCAGGGCAGAGAACGCCACCTTATGGGATCAGGCTGGTAATAGCTGGATCGACTTCGCGGGCGGTATCGCAGTCCTTAACACCGGCCACCGCCATCCACGTATTGAACAGGCCATTGCCGATCAGTTAACAAAATTTACTCATACTGCCTTCCAGATCACCCCTTACGAAAGCTACATCGCTCTGGCTGAGCTTATTAATCAGCGGGTGCCCATCGCGGGCGCAGCGAAAACGGCCTTCTTCACCACTGGCGCGGAAGCGGTAGAAAATGCAGTGAAGGTGGCGCGCGCCTATACCCGCCGTCACGGCATCATCACCTTTGGCAATGCATTCCATGGCCGTACCTTTATGACCATGGCGATGACCGGCAAAGTAGCTCCCTACAAACGGGATTTCGGCCCGATGCCGCCGTCCGTGTTCCACGCACGTTATCCCAGCGCGGTTCAGGGGATCAGCATTGAGGCCGCACTGACCAGCCTCGACGACATTTTCACTCAGGACATTGCGCCGCATGACGTCGCGGCAATCGTGCTGGAGCCGGTGCAGGGCGAAGGCGGATTCCACGCGGCACCCGCAGAATTTATGGTGCAGTTGCGTGAGCTGGCAGACCGTCACGGCATTCTGTTGATTGCGGATGAAGTCCAGAGCGGATTTGCCCGAACCGGCAAGCTGTTCGCCATGGAACATTATCCGGTAAAAGCCGACATCATCACCATGGCGAAAAGCCTGGCTGGCGGGATGCCGCTCTCTGCGGTCGCCGGTCGTGCTGAGGTGATGGATGCCCCTGCGCCAGGTGGACTGGGTGGAACCTATGCTGGCAACCCGCTGGCTATCGCCTCGGCCCATGCGGTACTGGATGTGATTGAAGAGGAGCAACTCTGCCAGCGCGCGGTTGATCTCGGTGCACGGCTTGAAGCTGAGCTGCAGGAGCATCAGCGCAAACATCCGGACATTGCCGAAGTGCGTGCGCTGGGTTCGATGGTGGCAATGGAGTTCTATCAGGCCAGCACCGCGCAGGCAGTTCAGAAGATGGCGATGGAACAGGGCCTGCTGCTGCTGACCTGCGGAGCCAAAGGCAACGTCATCCGCTTCCTCTACCCACTCACCATCCCTGATGCTCAGTTCAGCCAGGCACTGAACATACTCTCCACAGTGATCGATCAATGTGTCACATCTGCCGGAAATCCCGTCGTCCCAGCCTGATTTCGCTGGCGCGTTAACGCAAGTTTATCCCCCGTTCGTCCGGCCACACAGGCCGGACGCCGCCTGGAGACGTTTACATGACGATGACTCAGAATGCGAATGAAGATTCGCTGGCTCAAAACCTGAAACCACGCCACGTGCGTATGCTCTCAATTGCTGGCGTGATTGGCGCGGGGCTGTTTGTAGGCTCCGGCCACGCTATTTCTGAAGCGGGCCCCGCAGTGCTGATCTCTTATGCCGCAGCCGGTGTGCTGGTGGTCCTGATTATGCGTATGCTGGCCGAGATGGCCGTCGCCTCACCCGATTCCGGCTCGTTTTCAACCTACGCGGATAAAGCACTGGGACGCTGGGCCGGATTTACCATCGGCTGGCTCTACTGGTGGTTCTGGGTGCTGGTAATCCCGCTGGAGGCCAATGCAGCAGGCACCATTCTGCACGCCTGGTTCCCCGAGGTCGCTATCTGGCAGTTCACCTTCGCCATCACCTTACTACTGACCATCACCAACCTGCTCAGCGTGAAAAATTATGGTGAGTTTGAGTTCTGGTTTGCCCTGATCAAGGTGGTCGCTATCATCCTGTTCCTGGGTGTCGCGGGTGCGGCAGTGTTTGGTCTGCTGCCTGACAGCAACACCAGTGGCCTGTCGCATCTTTATGACACGCACGGATTTATGCCGAATGGCATGGGCGCGGTCGTAGCGGCTATCCTGACAACGATGTTCTCTTTTATGGGCACAGAAATCGTCACGATTGCCGCTGCCGAATCAAAAAACCCCGGCAAGCAGATCACTCAGGCAACTAACTCGGTTATCTGGCGTATTGCGCTGTTCTATCTGCTGTCGATTTTCTTTGTGGTCGCGCTGGTGCCCTGGAATACGCCAGGACTGGTGGACCAGGGCTCATGGCAGACAGTGTTAACGGCGATGAACATCCCGCACGCTCGTCTTATCGTTGACCTGGTGGTGCTGATGGCGGTGTGCAGTTGTCTCAACTCCGCGCTCTATACTTCATCGCGCATGCTCTACTCTCTGTCACGTCGTAAAGATGCACCGGCTGCCGCTTCACGCACCAATCGCAGCGGCACGCCGTGGGTTGCGGTACTGTTTTCTACCGCAGCTGCGTTTCTGGCGGTGATCGCCAATTATCTGGCGCCAAGCGTGGTGTTTGAATTTTTACTGGCAACGTCCGGGGCGATTGCACTGCTGGTTTATCTGGTGATTGCCGCATCACACCTGGTGCTGCGTAAAAAGCGCGAGAAAGCGGGTGAAGTTCTGAGCTACCGGATGTGGTTATTCCCGGGTCTGACGTGGGTGACTATCCTGTTTATCGTGGCGGTGCTGGTGATCATGTTGTTTGATGCGAAGCATCAGGCTGAATTACTGGCAACCGGTGGTTTAACGCTGCTGATAATTACCACCAGCCTGGTTCTGCGTCGTAAAAAGGAGAAACGTCAGAGTACGAAGTACTTTACTCAGCGCTCGTCTGATCCTTCGTGATTTCCAGGCACGTTCACTAAAAAAATAATGCCCACCTTTAGTCATTAAAGGTGGGCATTTCTGTTTATTCATCAGCTAATCCGTTCAGAACTTAAAAACCATTCAAATGAAATGGGTTTACTGAATTGCCTGCATCATCAGCATGCACTGTTGAATCCGCTTACCTGAATTTCACTGTGTACTTTCCGCTGGCTGTCCCCACTGAATAAATGCGTGAATAATTAACCGTTATTGAGCCAGGAGATTTATCCTTTACTCATTACATACGTGCTACCACCCGCAGATTGCGCTGGCGTTATCAGGTTAACAGTAAAATAAGTTGTAAGAATTACAGATAGCTGACTTCAATAATCCCTTTGGTTTTCTCAGGGTTAAACCAGTGCATCTTTACTTCTACCGGCAGGCCGGTCAGGGATTTGAGGTTCATCAGGTTAGCAGTAGTCACGACAGCCTTGCCACGGGCGGGATCGTAACAGTCAAACACGACATGATTCTGGCCGATATTCATATTACATGAGTCATTAGTGATGGCTCCCCTGAAGGTGATAGTTCCTGAATTTGAATCTGCACTCGCTGGACCGGCCAGGGTAATCAGCAGCGTAGTAAAGCAGATAATTAAAAATGATTTCATTTTTCTCGTTCTCCAGAGTATGTGTTACCGGTTATCGGCTCACAGACTCAAAGATTAAGTGCTGAATGAAAGAATAAATGTAAAGTTTCAGAAGCCTGGTCCAATGAAATCCATTAACAAGGTAGTGTTAAGAATCATCCTAATCCTGCCAGTAAAAGTGAGGATAGTGTAATTAATATTTTTCACTCATTTTTTATATTTATCAGATGATATTGACAAAAACCTCGAGAACCCGCATAGCAAGCGGCATCGATAGCCTCCCTTTCTCACCGTTTACGATTCATCATGGTGAACCACCAGGCGTTACGGAAACAACTAACGCAGCAGGATGAGAAAGCCTTTTTAATAAAGACTTCACGCTTACTATTTTCGCAGTTTTAATTTATTTCGGATGGGATAAATAAAAAGCAGACACACAATGAGTTAGTTAATTAGCTACCTCCACCCTCATGGATTCAGATATTTCCAGACAACTTTTCAGCTTATTCCAGATACTGACAGAAGCGCAGCAGGTAACCATCCGGATCCTGTACCAGAAACTCCCGCTGGCAGGCGGTAGTCTCGCCGATGTCATAGTGGGTATCACGAAGCGGCCGATAGAGCAGCACAGCATGCTGCTGCAAACGCGTAAGCACAGCCTCAATGTCATCCACTTCGATCTGGAAATTTATGCCCCGCCCCAGCGGCCAGCGTAGATCGGCGGTGTTCCAGCCCTGCGGATGGAACTGCTCAATCATCAGTTGGGCCTCACCATAGCAGAGGTATGCGAAGTCAGGCTGCTGGCGCTGGATCCTCACCTCAAAGCCCAGCACCACAGTGTAAAAATGCAGCGAAGCGGCAAAGTCAGTGACGGTCAGTTCTGGCACCATGCGGTTCCAATAGAGGTTTTGATCATCATTCATAAAGGCGTCCATTTTTGTCAGTTACGATCTTTGCTCAGCATGCTGTTCTGCAGCTCATCCAGCATCAGCCGCAATGCGGCAGACTGATGCTCGCGCGACAGGTAAAGCCCCCAGATGCCAATGCGTTGCGGTTCATAATCGGGCATTAGCGTTATCAGCTTACCCGTTTCCAGTGCGTGGCGAGCCTCCTGCTCGGGCACCATCGCTATCCCGCAATCTGCAATTGCCGCGTCACACAATAGTGAAGAGATGCCGGCACTGAAATTCCCCTTAACGGCAACCGCGATTTTCTCGCCTTCCGCCGCCGTGAAATGCCAGCTCTGTCCGGCAAAGCGACTGTAGTAGAGGCAGTTGTGCTGAGCCAGATCGTCCGGCGTTTCAGGAATGCCCCGCTGCTGCAGATACGCAGGTGAGGCGCAGAGTACCGAGCGACATTCCCCAAGGCGACGTGCGATAGCTCCCGGCTCTGGCGCATCGGTGATGCGAACAGCGAGATCGATGCGCTCGCTAATCAGGCTCACCGGCTGATTATTGATTTCAAGTTCGATGCGCAGTGCGGGATAACGTGCGAGAAAATCGGGGATCACCGGACCGACAAGATGAAGTGCCGTAAAGTGGGCACAGGCGATGCGTAACGTTCCGGCCGGAATGCCCTGGGTGGTCTCCTGCTGGATCGCCTCTGAAAGGAGGGCCAGCTGACGGGTCTTTTGCAGAATCGCCTCACCGGCAGGCGTCAGGGTCAGTCGCCGCGAAGAGCGATGCAGCAGACGCGTTCCCGCCCACTTTTCCATCTCTTCCAGATAGCGGCTGACCATCGGGCGAGAAATCCCCAGCGCACGTGAGGCGGCACTCAGGCTACCGAGCTCACAAATCCGGTTAAAAACGGCTGCCGCCGTCACTCTGTCCATCACACCCACCTGTTCGGATTATGAAACTCAGCATCTCTGATTGCGGGAATTCTAACAGATAGCCAGATGGGTAGAATAGCGCCACTGACACTAAACATCGCCCGATACGCCTGCCCTGATGCGGGCATTTATCTCTGAGGATACTCAATGAAAACCACGCTATTACCTGTGATGCTGATTCTGGCTTCGGCCTCCGCCAGTGCAGCCACCCTGCATCTGGAAACCTACAACCCGCAGGAAAACGGCATTTTCCCTGTCTCCTCAACGCTGGTTTCAGGGCCAACCGAAGCAATTCTGTTTGATGCGCAGTTCAGCACGCTCGACGGTGAAAAACTGGTTGAGATGATTAAAAAGAGCGGAAAAAAGCTGAAGGAAATTGTGATCACCTCTGGCGATCCCGATTTCTACTTTGGTCTGGAGCCGATTGTTAAAGCCTGGCCGGATGTAAAAGTGGTTGCCGCGCCTGCGGTGGTGAAACATATCCAGCAGACGCATGACGCCAAGCTGAAATACTGGGGTCCACAGATGAAGCAGGGCGCGCCGGATAAGGTGTTCGTGCCTGAAGTAACGCATCAGATCCGTTTTAGCGTCGACGGCGAAGAGCTGGAACTGCGTCATCCTGAGCAATATGCCGCTTACATCTGGATCCCCTCTGCGCGCACCATCCTTGGTGGTACCGCTCTTTCCTCTGGCATTCACGTCTGGACGGCTGACACGCAGACCGTTCAGAGCCGCGCGGAGTGGCGTCATATTCTGACCGAAATGCAGACGCTGAACGCGAAGAGTGTTATTCCGGGCCACTACCTCGGTACACGTCCAGCCGGTTCACAGGCTGTGGATTTCACCCTGAATTACCTGAAAATTTTTGAAGCGGCACTGTCACATGACAAAACCTCAGCAAAGGTAATTGCCACCATGAAAGCCGCCTGGCCGAAACTGGCTGAGCCAGCTTCGCTGGAACTCAGCGCCAAAGTAAACACCGGCGAGATGAAGTGGTAACGCCCGCTGTGAGGTCAGTTAACCGCACAGTGCCCAGCCTTCCAGCGGCTAACTCCCTGACCTGAATAGAGATGTCCAGGCGCTATTTTTTAGCCAGATAGCGTCTGTCATCACGTGCCTGTAACCGCGCCTCGGCAGGTGTCGGAAAGATATAGTGAAACAGATCACGGTAAAAACTCAGGTGCTTCAGTAATCCTTCCTGAATAGACTTACTGATGTCTTTAATCAGAAATTCCTGGGTGGTATTGAAATTAGCGACGCTAAAAAAGGTTTTGTCATAAACGTTGACGACGCCTTCCCATTTCATCACCTGCTCCTCCGGGGAAGCGCCCTCCGAGGCGATGAACATGCCTTTATGGGATTTCACACCCTGTTTGCTGACATAGGTCGTTAAGGCGTCATAGCCGCGCTTGTTGCGCCAGCGGCAGAATTCATACGGTACATCGTAATGCGGCAGCACAAAGTCCGGACTACGAAAATGTTCATCCCCAATCAACCCATCCAGCGTGACCGTGAAATGAAGAAAGTCCTGCAGGAAGTCGAACTGGCGGGTTTTGGTCAGCGTGACATTAATGGCGTAGTGACCCGCCTGCACATACCAGTAGTTGGTAAAGCCGGTGACCAGAATACAGAATGCCTGCCAGTCACTGAGTCTTCGATCCCCCGCCAGCCCCCTGAAACGGCTGATCATCATCCGTGATTTGGGATGCTGATACGCTTTCAGCAGCGGATCGTTCATACCTTTCAGTAACATCAGGCACACTCCTTGATAGATTGCGCTTATCCTGCCACGCCCTGATCAGGGTGAAAAGTGTCGTTGTTCTGAATGTGACCCCGTTAAAATCTGGCCGGAGGCGTGAAACGGACTGCGGGATCGGGTGAGAGGGGTAGCCATTTTAGACTCTTCAGAGAGGGAAAGCGGAAGCATCCATAATGAAATGGGATAGTCGCGGCTATGGTTTGATTTCCGCTGGGAAAGTGAATCAGCCTTTCTCCGCCCGCGGCTGAAAATGTTACCCCGGCGCTAACCAGCATGCAGAAGGTCTTTTTTAAACTCATTTGTGATTCCATTATGTGACATAAGATTAATTTACTGTCTGGACCCTGAACAACAGACATTGTGGCCCGGCCCATACCTGGCTTACAGAAAAATTAATTTCCTGATTAATCATTAATTTCAGCTTCTGAATAATGGTCCGTTTTCTATTCGGCTTTGGTCGACCCGCAACCACACTTCGTGTATTTCCTGTGATTCAGCCACTGAACGGTCCAGGGATAAGTTTTTCCGTATCACATGTTCATCTTGCCGCTGTTATAAGTCCCGCATACAATCTTAATAAAGGAACCAAATTAAAATAACATTCTCATTATGAGATGTTAATTGTGGAACTTATTCACTGCATATCACTATCTGGAGAAATAATGATTTCAGCGTTGAGATACAGACCGGCAATACAGGCATTTTTAATATCCGTGGCTGCGTGCATGGTGTTGGTTATAGGAATGGGCTATGGGCGGTTTGCATTTACCGGGGTAATGCCGGTTATGTTGCACGAAAATGTTCTCAGCCTTTCGGCTGGTAATCTGGCTGCGTCCGCCAATTACGCAGGGTATCTCCTTGGTGCCCTGCTGTTGTCAAAAGTAAGGCCAACAGATGCGCGACATCTGTGTTTCGGTTCAGTATTCGCCACGCTCATCTGTATGGTATTTCTGGCCTGGCTGCGATCCCCTGTTGCTATCATTGTTGTCAGGGGAGTTGCCGGTATTTGTAGCGCAGTAAGCCTGATTTCAGCGTCTCTCTGGCTGCTTCAGCACATGAAACATGCTCACGGAGCACCCCTGATGTATTCAGGTGTCGGGCTTGGGATCTTTATTTCAGCTGAGTTTATTTCGTTGGGCAAAGCACTGTCGCTTTCCAGCCATTCAATCTGGATGATCTGCTCGCTCAGTGCGGCGCTGTTTTTTCTTATCATTTCCCGACTGCTCAACAGCCCGCCTGAAATGCTCACTAACTATCGCAGCCCATCCGTTATGGGTAAGGCAGGCGGGGAGGTTACAAGGGCAGCTGCATTCCGTCTGCTGATTGTTTATGCCCTTGCCGGATTTGGCTATATTATAACGGCCACCTATTTGCCACTTTTCCTTTCCGGTTCGCTGTCAGGCATCGATCCTGTTCAGGTCTGGGCCGTATTTGGTCTTGCTGCTGTTCCTTCATGCTTTTTCTGGCATCGTCTTGTTTTACGCTGCGGTTACCGAATCAGTCTCATATTGAATCTGCTTATTCAGGCGGTGGGCGTCATACTGCCAGCTTTCAGTTCTTCCCTGGTAAGCTGCGTAGCCAGCGCACTGCTGGTTGGTTTCACGTTTATGGGCACGGTCACGATTGCCCTACCGGAAGCGCGACGACTGGCAGATAGCGTCAGCTTCAACATGATTGCAGCCATGACAGCAACCTACGGTATCGGGCAGATTGCGGGGCCACTTGCTGCAGGCGCCCTTTACTCCTCAAGCGGATCATTTACTCCTTCTCTTATCGCAGCATCTCTGTCGCTGTTGATTGCAATTGCAATCATTCTTTCTGATGCGGGCGAAAATCGTATGAATAAGGAAAAACATCATGAGTAATAAGCTGCTGATCCTCGATATCAGCCACCATGGGCTTTCTGTTTCAGAATTTGACCTTAAAGCAGGCAGCTCATTACGTCCTGAGCATTATTCCTTTATGGACTACCGGGACATTCATGCCGCGATAGAAGATTGTTTCAGGCAAGGGCTGGGTGGGTTACCGCAGGCATGCTGCGTCATATGTGATGCCATCATCACGCCGGAGTGGCTTGTTTTCTCGCACAATCCGCAGATGCGGCTTTCTGTTCAGTGGCTGAAATCTTTGCTGGGTTTAAAGCAGGTCACTTTCATGTCATCTGCGGACGCTCTCGCCTGCAGCGCACCTGTAATTCAGAAAAACGGTTTCATGCAGCATTTGACGGGAGAAGATAGCCTTTATACCGGAAACACGGTACTCACGGTTGAAATCGGGAACACACTTCGGTGCCGCCTGCTCAGTAAAAGAAATGACGTCTGGCTGCTAAGTGCTGTACATAGCAACGAAGCTAATTTCATATCAGATGAACCCGCCCTGAATGATTTTATATACCATTATGGCCCGCGTGCTCTGCTGAGTGAAAAAGGCCTGGTTCTTCTGTATGGCTATTTTTGTGCTCTGGGCGGGAAATCGGTCGAATGCCTGACGTTTGCTGATGTTCTCATGGAGAGAAGCCCGAATACGAAGCAGGAAACCGATGCGGCTAAAATTACGTACTTCAAACTTCTTTTCCACTTTTTAGAGAGTAAACGTACCGCGGCGGATGAGACCGGACAGGGCGTTGCTTATGCAATTTATTCTTCTCAACCTGAACTGTTTGCGACGTATATCAGTCAATATACGACGGCTACTGAAGCAGAAGCTTTTACGCTTTCAGTTTACGTAAACCGGTGCGTAATGCCTCGTTTGCAGGGGGCCGCAGCATGGATTTCCTGGAATGCCCCGGCTTGCCAGAACAGGGACTGAATCCTGATACGTGCTTAGCCTGTAAGGTTGGATGTGTTCTGCAACAGCCTCAGCAGGCTGTCAATGGCGGGTGAGTTGTAACCCTTACGCCAGATAAACTGGGTGACTGCAGACCCTGCGGGAAGAACAGTTAGCCCATCAGGGAGTTGCAACAGGCTGAGCACGCTTTCAGGCAGCATGCACATATACCCCCCGGACGCCACGCAGGCCAGCATAGAGTGGTATGAACTGACCTCCTGAATCTGGATTTTCTTACCGTTTCCGGACATTTTAGCCAGCAGGGCTGTGGCAATTTCACGGTAGGTACACCCACTGGCAAATGCGGCCAGACGCCCCTCACTTATATCGGCCAGGTCACGGATAAGGTTCATTCCGGTTGGCAGCACGAGCAGCAGTTGCTCAATGAAAAGAGGCCGGAAGTTCAGACCCGCCGGGCATTCAACTTCTCCGTCTTTCCTCAGCGGAAGCGCAACCAGCGCACAGTCAAGCTCAGAAAGCAGTACTTTTTCCGTCAGGAATTTAGTTGGCAGAGTGCAAAGGTTAAGCCTGACCTCGGGGCATGCCTGGCTGAATGTTGCCAGCGGCTCTGCCAGCCGGCTGGCAGCGGTACACTCCATTGTCCCCAGCGCGAGCGTGCCGCTCGGTGATCCGGGATGCAGACTCTGACGGGCTTCCTGGGCGAGACTAAGTATCTTTATGGTATAAATCAGGAACTGCCTGCCCTGCGGAGAAAGGCGCAATCTCTTGTTTTCCCTTATAAAAAGCTGTGTATCCAGCTCTTCTTCCAGCTGCTGAATGCGCGTGGTTACATTGGATTGCACACGCCCCAGACGCTTTGCCGCCTTAACAATGCTCAGCTCTTCTGCCACGACACGGAATATTTCGAGTGAAGTATGGTTCATTTATCATTCTCATTTTAAAAACAACATTGATTTTTATATCTCCTGAATGGATTTTATGACTCACCCCCTACAAACATCAAGCAGGTAGATAAAATGAAAAAAACACTGTGTCAGGCACTGAATCTTAAGTATCCCATTATCCAGGCTCCCATGGCGGGTGTTTCAACACCTGAGCTGGCGGCGGCTGTCAGCAATGCCGGAGCACTCGGTTCAGTCAGCGCCGGAGCCTCAACGCCGGAACAGGCGGAAGCAATGATCAGGAAAGCAATGTCCCTGACAACCGGGCCGCTCAACATAAATGTTTTCTGTCACGCACCGGTGGAGCGGAACCTGCAGCTTGAAAAGGCCTGGATAGAGCGGTTTCGTGAAATATTTAACCGTTACGAGGCAGAACTTCCCATGCAGCTGTCGGAAATTTATCAATCATTTCATAATAATGAGAAGATGAGGTGTGTACTGCTTGATACCTCTCCTGCGGCAGTCAGCTTTCACTTCGGCCTCCCTTCAACGACCTTTCTGAAGCAGCTTAAAGCTCAACATATCGTCACGCTCGCTTCTGTAACCAGCACAGAGGAAGCCCTGGCCGCTGAAGCAGCTGGCATAGACTTTGTGGTAACGCAGGGTATTGAGGCTGGAGGACATCGGGGCATATTCAGACCCGAAGAAGAAGATCATCAAATGAGCACGTTCACGCTTGTTCAGGCCGTGAGGAAGGTTTCTCGTGTGCCGGTTATCGCCGCAGGGGGGATTATGGATGGCGCGGGTATAGACGCCATGCTCAGACTTGGCGCAACCGGTGTTCAGATGGGCACGGCCTTTGTCCTGTGTCCGGAATCCGCTGCTAACGATGCCTACAGGCAAGCGCTCAGGAGTGAAAGTGCTGCAAGTACGGTGATGACAACAGCCATTTCCGGTCGCCCGGCAAGATGCATAACCAATGATTTCTGTCATCTTGCCCGGGAGTTCACCCGCGACAGTATTCCCCCTTATCCTCTGGCTTATGCGCTGGGCAAAGCTCTCGCTGCCGCAGCATCAGCAAAGGGAGCCCATGGTTTTGGGGCTCAGTGGGCCGGACAGGGTGCCGCATTGGCCCGTGCAATGCCCGCTGAAGAGCTCATCCGGACGCTGGTAGCAGAATGGCAGGCGGGCTGATATTTATCCTTACGGTGGCATCCGGCTGGAGTAAAGGTCAGGTCGTTGCGCACTCATGGAAAGGGAAAACAATGACGATCTGTGGCGCTGGAGTGAGCAGTGGCCGTTAATTACAGCATGGTTTGAACTGGAAATCGCCACTGTGAACGCACTGGCCGAGGCCGATCTTCTGGCGCTGAGTGACGGTGCTTTTGCTGATTTTGTTTTTGGCTGGAACTACGACATGTTTGGCGACGGCAGCAAGCTGCGGCGGGCAGGCTTTCACGGTTATCGTGCAACAGATAAGATGTTCTGCGATCTGTTTGCCCGCTTTCGGGCGGCGCGGATTATTCTGTAATGCGCAAGTGAAAACGCAGAGAGCGCGGATGTCGCTCTCTGCATTCAGTCGTCTTAGCGCCCTTTCTTCTTACGTCCTGGCTGGACAAAGCGCTTGCGTGAGGCACCGTTAGCATCCGCTTTTTCAGCCGGTTTCGCGGCACTCTTCTGTGGTTTTGCGGTGGCCGCTTTCGCCGGGGCTTTCGCTTTCTTCGCCGGTTTATCTTCTGAAGAGGAGTTCTCCAGCAGTTTAAACAACTCAACGAGTTCGTCGTCGGTGAGATCGCGCCATTCCCCCAGCGGCAATCCTTTGAGATTGACGTTCATGATGCGCGTCCGCTCAAGCTTCGTCACTTCAAAGCCAAAATGCTTACACATGCGGCGGATCTGGCGATTCAGGCCCTGAACCAGCGTGATACGGAAGACAAATGGTGCTTCCTTTTTCACTTTGCACTTTTTGGTCACCGTACCCAGCATTGGCACGCCCGCGCTCATCCCGGCGATAAACTCATCAGTGATCGGCTTATCGACGGTAACGACATACTCTTTTTCGTGATTGTTACCGGCCCGCAGGATCTTGTTGACCAGATCGCCGTGGTTGGTGAGGAAAATCAGGCCCTGAGAATCTTTATCGAGGCGACCAATCGGGAAGACGCGCTTGCTGTGATTGACGAAGTCGCTGATGTTATCGCGCTCACCCTCTTCCATGGTGGTGATAATTCCCACCGGCTTATTCAGCGCAATCAGCACCAGATCGTCTTCGTCGCGTGGTTCAATCAGCTGACCATTTACCTTCACCACATCGCCTGCAAATACCTGCGCGCCAACAGAGGCGCGTTTGCCGTTAATGAAAACGTTGCCCTGCTCGATGTAACGATCGGCGTCACGACGGGAGCAGATGCCGCTCTCGCTGATGTATTTATTAAGACGTGTTGATGAGCCTGTCAGCATGATTCCTCCAAAAAACGCGGACTATACCTTACCGGCGGGGGCTTGCGAAGTCTTTGGCCGGGAAACTTTTGCCGCTTTTTGCCAGTCTGGCGGTTGTCCGCAATTACAGGTCAATCTCCATCGCCATACAGCGCAACGCGCAGCCCGCCAGCTTTGACGGATAGAGACTTTCTCCCAGCTGATGGAAGCCATGCTGCTGATAAAAGCTCACGGCGTTCGGCGTCGACTCGAGCGTCAACCGGCGGTAGCCACGCTGCAGCGCCTCCGCTTTGATGGTGTCGATAATCAGGCCCGCCATTCCCTGTCCGGCGAAGTTGGGGAGCGTAAAAATGGCTTCAACACTGGCGGCGGCCAGATCCAACGATCCCGTGGCCACCGGCACGCCGTCCGGGCCATCAATCACGAAGAAGGGATTCACGCGGATCATCGCGGGAAAGCTGGCGGGCATGCGGTCCGGCGTCCAGGCGGCAAGAACATCGGGTGGATAGGCGTGCTGGCAGCCGTGACGGATGGCCAGATTGCGGATATTCCATAGCGTGTATGCCTCTTCGGGCGATGCCTGTCTGACAATCATGATGGCCTCCGGCTCTGCAACAGAGCCGCTACGTTATCACATCGCGTTATGGCTATCTGCGAATACCGCCGTATTCAGGCGGCCGTGACCTCCCCCCAGTTACGCGCGGTCATTAAGCGCTGCTGCATCAGCAACCGGGCTGTTTCCGTGTTGCTGCATATGCAACAGCACGTTCATGCAAAATTCGATTTTAATCCAATAAAAACAGATTATTACGCTCTGGCACGGTTACTGCTTGGTCCTTTCTTTTATATCTGAAAGTTTGGAAAAATTAACTGTTCCATTAATCCAGCTATATGCCAGGAGAAAATCATGTCACTGAACCAACCTCTACAGTTCGCCTACTGGGTGCCGAATGTCTCGGGCGGACTGGTAATCAGTCAGATAGAGCAGCGTACTCGCTGGGATGCCGAATACAATCGCAAACTGGCGCAGATCGCTGAACAGGCGGGTTTTGATTATGCGCTGACGCAGGTTCGGTTTACTGCCGGATATGGCGCAGATAATCAGCATGAATCGGTCACATTCTCGCAGGATTTACTCAGCCACACCTCGAAATTAAAAGTGATTGCAGCACTTCTGCCCGGTCCGTGGAATCCGGTATTAGCGGCAAAGCAGATTGCCACCATCAGCCATCTTTATGGTCCACGCATCGCCGTTAATATTGTCAGCGGCTGGTTTCGGGGCGAGTTCAAGGCGATTGGTGAACCCTGGCTCGATCATGAAGAGCGCTATCTGCGTTCAGAAGAATTTATTCGCTGCCTGCGGGGCATCTGGCGTGAAGAGAGCTTTAGCTTTGCTGGCGATTTTTATCGCTTCCGCGATTACGTCATGAAACCCAAGCCGTTATCACCGCTCCCGGAAATTTTCCAGGGTGGCAGTTCACGCGCGGCGCGCGACATGGCCGCCAGGGTGTCAGACTGGTATTTTACCAACGGTAATACCCCGGACGGCGTCCGTCTGCAGGTCGCGGATATCCGTGAAAAAGCCGCACGAAATCAGCATCAGGTCAGAATAGGACTGAATGGTTTTGTGATTGCCAGAGAAAGCGAACAGCAGGCGCTGGCGGTGCTTCATGAGATTATAAGCAAAGCCAACCCGGATGCAGTAAAAGGCTTTCAGCATGAGGTCAAAAATGCAGGCAGTGCTTCACCCGAAGGAGAGGGAAACTGGGCGAAGTCGTCGTTTGAGGATCTGGTGCAATACAACGACGGCTTTAAAACCAATCTGATTGGCACACCCCAGCAAATTGCTGAACGAATTATCGAGCTGAAGCAGGCCGGTGTGGATTTGCTGCTACTGGCATTTCTGCACTTTCATGAGGAGGTCGAATTCTTTGGCCGCGAAGTGATACCGCGGGTGCGCGAGCTGGAGGCGCAAGCTTTGATCGAAGCATGAAAAAGGCATGCCACAGATAAGAGTTACAATCGACTGCATCCGGGGAGTGATGAACCCTCAGTTCTGCGACAACGTCGCCCGCCGCTATCCTCCTACGATAACGACCGGCGACGCTGAACGCTTAAAAGCGGGCGTTAAGCCCGACGTTCCATGTCACCTGATGTGTGTCACTGTTACCTGCCACCGCCGAGACGCCAGCGAATGCATTGACTGATGCGCCAATTGGCACGCTCGCCCCAACTGCCATATCGATCCAGTTGTCATCACGGGAACCACTGCTGCGGGTAAAGGCGGTGCGGGTCGACTTCAGTCCGGCTGTCACAGCAGAGTCGCTGTCACCAAACTGATGGTTGTAGCTGACCTGCGCCCAGGGATTGATCAGTAAATCTTTGCTGTCGATGCGCCAGCCCACCGATCCGATTTGGGAGTGCAGCGTCTGGTCGCCAAAGCGCATAGCGGTGCTGCTGTTGCCCTCTTCCTGATAGCCATCAACCTGGGTGTAGTCAAGCGCATAGCTGGCCATCGGGCCGGTGGAGACATAGCGGCCCAGCGGTAAATCCCAGCCGGTCTGCAAACGCATTCCCAGCACTTTACCGTCGCTGCTGCCTTTCTCGGTGCGGGTCGCCGGTCCCAGCCTGATCTGACGCTCGATATCATCAAAGTTGAGATCGGCATAATGGGCGTCCGCATTAATCCATCCGCCATCGAGATAATTGAACTGACTCCAGAGCGCCACCAGATTGCCACGCAAACGGTAATCAAAGCGCGACGAGGGATCCTGCCGTTGCGATGTGGTAGAGAGCAAGGCTCCGGCCTGCCAGTGATCGGTCAGCTGGTAGCCCACACCCACGGTGCCGGTGGCGCTGGTGGCATCGCCATCCAGCAGACTGTCGCCGCGGAAATCACGCTGCTGCCCGGCATAACCGCCGAAAACAGTAAACTCGCCAGCGCTGGCAGGCTGCTGACGCTGCTGCTGCAGATGTCCATCGAGCGTATTATGCGCATCACCCACCAGCATTGACGGTGCCTGACTTAGCGCCGCCACCTGCAGCGGTGCATTCAGCACCGACTCAATATAATCAGCGATCAGCGCATGCACTGCCGGGCTGGGATGCAGCCGGTCGGCGAACAGATATTGCTGCGACTGCGAGAATCCTGGCGTTGAGGAGGTGCAGTCCATTGATGAAACACCGGGCGGACAGGCCATGCCAGCCGTATTGCTCAGTCCATACAGACGCGGATTATCGATCACCTCATTAAACAGGCCATTGATATCCACCCGTGCGATGTTGCCGCGTGCCGCCACCAGCCCCTGCTCCTCAGCCTGATTGTAACGGTCGGTAAGTGTTGCAGCCTCCTGACTCAGTAACTGCCAGGCGGCAATCAGCTGTTGCGCCAGGGCATCGCGGATAAGCGGGATCGAAGAAACCTGTCCAGCCGCCTCGTTCAGCGCGGTCTCAATCGCCTGCTCTCTTGCGGCCCGATCAGGCGTGGTGGTAGTGCTCAGCGATTGAAACAGCGCCGCCGTAGCGGGTTGCGCGGCCGGGCCAAGCACCTGCAGTATCGCCTGCAATAAAGCAGGCGTTGCTCCCACATTCGGCACCGTCGGCACAATTACCGTTCCGGCCCCGGCATTCAGCAACCGGCTGACCTGTGAGGCCGCTTCACTGGCACTGTTATCTACGATCTGCTGCGCAGCAAGAGGCGCAAGCGCCGCTGCCGCTAAATCATTGCCGCCAATCCAGTGAATATAGAGACCGTTCGGGTCGGCCCGACCGCCACGCGCCGCAAGGTAGCTATCGAGCTGATCCTGAGTATTAAACAGGGGATTGATCGCCGGCACCGCAACGGCGCCACCTTCGGCATAGTTGCTTCCTCCCTGGGATGAGGGACGCAGGGTATCACCCAGCGACTGCGCCAGAATCTCGTCATAAAGCGGATGGGTCGCGCCATCATAGGTAAAGCGTCCTACGTTGCCGCCATCACTCAGGCTATCGCCAAACACGGTAAGATCGCTCCAGGCAAGTGCAGGCAGAGGGGAAAGCAGGCTCAGGGTCGCACAGCAAAAAAGGTATTGCGCGTGAAGGGGTTTCATCAGCAGCTCCGCACAAAACAAAATTAAAATGAAATGAAAGTAAGAGCCGCACCCGGTGGCGCGGCAAGCTGTAAGCGTAGACGTCTGAGAAAAGTGGCAGAAGAAAAGACGCGATCGCCGTCGCAAAGCGGAGAAATTTGACTTAAAGGAAGCAGTGACACTCGGTCTATCGGGAAATACCGGTCACGGCTTAGTGATACAGACTATTTTTTGCTGGCGGGTTTCAGCCCTCGATAGAGATCCTGTAACCGTTTCATCGTCTTAACCGTGCGCTGCGGCAGCGTCGAGGCCACCGACAGGATCAGCATCTCCAGACACACCATAATTGTTCCGTGTAGCGGAATGCATCCTTTTTCGCCACCGCGAGGCACATTGATCAACACATCCGCCTCCCGCGCAAAAAAGGAGTCGGTGGCGTTAGTCAGCAGAATGATCGGAATATCAAGCCGTTTCGCTTCACGTACCACGGTCGTTCCTTCCCGGTGCGCCGACTGCTGCGCCATCATCACCAGCACGTCGCCACGCTGCAGCGCCAGCATCTGTTCTGCCAGCGCAATACCGGCGCGATTCAGGGAAAAGGCGGGCAGACCGATACGATTCAGCAGTCGCACGCTGTAGTCCGCCAGAATACCCGAGGCATTAATGCCGAAAATAGCCACTTCCCGCGCTTCGCCCAGCAGTGCCACGGCATCTGCCACCGCCAGCCGATTCTGCGGCTGCGACAGCACCTCACAGGCGTGCCGGTGGCCGCTCAGCACAAAGTCGATGGCGCTGTTCACGTCGCTGGTCACCTCACTAACGGTGGTGATCATCTTATCTTCAGAGGTCAGCGACGGACCAAACCAGGCTTTCAGCGTCTGTTTGAGGTCGCGCAACCCGCTAAAGCCCAGCGCCTGAATAGCGCGGATCACGGTGGCATCAGAAGTGTTATTTGCCACGGCGATCTCCATCGCGGTGCTTTCGAGCACCGTTTCGCGCTGCTGGTCGATATAACGCGCCACGGCCAGAAGACGAGGTGAGAGCTGCTTTTCGCGGGCACGAAGACGCTCTGCCACCACATCCACTCTGTTTTTAACCTGCCTGTTCTGTTTCATGCTGCTCCTGCTGGTAGCGTTATAGGTCTGAAAGGCTTATTACCGGTCTGGTTAAAGGAGGACATTTTACAGTCTGAAAATGTAGTGAAAACGTCCTGCTGTTTAACATTTCACCTTTAAAGTATGGGGATTTAGCGCATTACCCCTAACCACTAATGAATAGATAATCATTTATTTCAATAGAATAAAATAACTGCTCAGCCTGTCACTCAGCAAAAGCGATACGGCAAAAATGTAGCAGAAACTCTTCAAATTATGTTTACTACTACATTACCGGATGTTTGAATGATTCTCAATTACAGATGAGAGGTATTGTCGTCCGGACGGCGTAATGAGCTGAAAACCCTGATGCGCTTCTCCTCTGCTTAACGCGCTGCATATTGCAGACCACCTCCAGGGAAGCCCTGCATGACAAACAGCAATCAGGGCGTATTAGCTTCAGAAACTGCCAGTAACAGACACGAAAAGAAAATGAAAAACAAAGAATCACGATATCCGGCCCGGCACCCCGCACTGGTCGTAGCGATTTGCGGCAGCATGATGCTGCCGCAGGTCAGTGCAGCAGCCGACAGCGCTTCGGATATGACCGTGACCGCGGATGCCAGCGCAGAGGGAAATTACAGCGCCAGCGAGACTAGCGTTGCCAGCAAAATGCCCACCCCGCGACTCGATGAGGCACAATCGGTCAGCGTGGTGACACAACAGCAACTGGAGGATTTCCAGGCCAGTTCACTGGCGGATGCGATGCGCTTTGTCAGCGGCGTCTCAGAGGCGAACACGCTGGCAGGCACCGAAGATGGCTTTGTACGACGCGGTTTTGGCAGTAACGCCGATGGTTCAGTCTACCGGGATGGCATCCGCAGCAGTCAGGGACTCAATTTTGATGCCACGACCGAACGGGTTGAGGTGCTGAAAGGCTCCTCCTCGCTGCTGTATGGCATTCAAAATCCGGGAGGAATTATCAATGTGGTCAGTAAAAAACCTCAATACAACTGGCACTCCAGGGTCACCGGACGTTACGCCAGCGAAGGTGGCGGTGCAGGCACGCTGGATGTCACCGGCCCGCTGGGCAACGGCTTCGCCTTCCGGCTGATCGCCGAAAAGCAGAATCAGGATTACTGGCGCAACTTTGGCAGTGAAGAGCACACGCTGCTGGCACCATCACTTCAATGGTTCGGCGAACAGGCAAGCTTTCTGATCAGCTATGCTGACTATCGCTATGACATTCCCTACGATCGCGGCACAGCCTTTATCGACGGCAAGCCAATCGATATCGGTTACAAAGATCGTCTGGATGACAAAGCCAACCACGCCTGGGGCCACAACAAAACCCTGAATGCCCACTATGACTGGCAGTTTAACGATGAGTGGCGCACCCGGTTAACGCTGGGCTGGAACCAGCGGCGCTATGACAACAATGAAGTGCGCGTGACCGCGGTGAATGCCACCAGCGGCGTGGTCACACGTCGCGCCGATGCCAATCGCGGTTTTAACCACAAAACCAAATATGTGAGCTGGGACCTGCTGGGCAACCCGGAAATCCTGGGGATGCAGCACGCGCTGGTGGTGGGCACCGACTATGAGATGAACCAGACTTACCGTGCCCATCAGTATCAGGGCAAGGTCAATCGCCAGTTCAACTATTTCAATCCCGAATATGACATGCTGTCACCGCTCACGGACGACAGTACGGAAAACAGCGCAGCAGCCAATAATCTGAACCGTATTCATAGCCGCTCGCTCTACGCTAAAGACAGCATTTCGCTCACACAGGAGTGGATTGTGGTGCTGGGTGGTCGTTATCAACATTATGAGCAGCGCGCCTCGCGCGGCTTTAATCCGCAGGTGGAGACCCTGAACGACGAGGGCAATAAGTTTCTGCCGCAGGCGGGCGTAATCTACAAACTTACGCCGGATCTCTCTTTCTACACTAGCGTCAGCAAATCCTTCACGCCTTCCACCGACGTGGATGATGACGGCAACGTCGGCAAACCGGAACAGGGCACCAGCTGGGAAGTCGGCAGTAAATGGCAGCTTTCGCCAAAACTGCTCGCCACCGTGGCGCTGTATCGGATAGATGAAAGGGCGATGTCGCTGAATATCAACGGCAGCACGCGGGCGATTGATAAAGCCCGATCGACTGGTGCTGAATTTGAGCTGAACGGCGAGATTGCTCCTGGCTGGGATTTGAGTGCGAACTACAGCTATGATCAGGCAGAAATTGTCAGCGATCGGGTGAATCCGGATAACAACGGCAATCGTCTGCAGAACGCCCCGCGTCATGCCGGTGCGCTTTACCTGAGTCATGAGTTGCAGGTCAGCAGCCTGCCCGGCTCGCTGCGGCTCGGTGGCGGTGCGCGCTATGTCGGCAGCCGTGCGGGCGATCCCGATAACAGCTTCACTCTGCCCGACTATGTGGTGGCCGACAGCTTCGTGGCGTGGAAAAACCACCTGTTCGGCGAAAAGACTGAGCTGCGTCTGAACATCAATAACCTGTTTAATCAGCACTATTACACTTCAAGCGGCGGCAATCTGCGCGTCCGTGAAGGCGAAACCCGCAATATGATGGTACAGGCCAGTGTTGAATTTTAAATCGCTACGTTCTGCGCTGCTTTTGCTCAGCGTGATGCTGGTCAGTGCGGGCGCACATGCCCGCACGGTGACCGACATCACCGGTCGTGAGGTGAGAATCCCCGATCATCCGCAGCGTATAGTGCTGGGTGAAAGCCGGATGCTTTACAGCGTTGCGCTCCTGACGCCAGGCAACCCGCTGCAACACATCGCTGGCTGGCCGCAGGATCTGAAAAAGTATGATCCTCAGACCTGGCAGATTTTTGCCCGCCAGTTTCCACAGATGGAGCATATTACGGTACTGGGTCTGGATGGCGTCAATGACATGAATCCCGAACAGGTGATCGCGCTCAAGCCTGACGTGGTGATCCTGCCGCAGCTGGCGCGTGGCAGTGAAAATGGTGCCCTTCTGGAGAAGATGCTTGCTGCGGCGAATATCCCAGTGGTGAAGATCGATCTGCGGGTTGAGCTGCTGAAAAACACCGAACGCAGCATCACGCTGCTGGGCGAGGTACTGAACCAGCCCCAGCGGGCCGCTGACTTTAATCGCTTTTACCGCAGCCACATGCAGCGCATTGCGAGTCGCCTGGCGGATTACCACGGCCCGAAACCGTCCGTGCTGTTGCAACTGCATCTTGGACGACGCAGTGAATGCTGCGTGACGTCGGTAAATGGCAATCTGGGTGAGCTGCTGAAGTTTGCTGGTGGCAATAACATTGCCAGCCAGAAGATCAAAGGCGTGTTCGGGCGGCTGAGTGAGGAAAGTGTGATTGCGGCCCAGCCGGATTACTACTTTGCCACCGGCACCGGCAGCGCTGATGAAGCGGGCGCGCTGAAGGCCGGCCCCGCCGTCACCACGGCACAAACCCGGCAGAGCCTGCTGGCGCTGACCAGTCAGCAGAATGCGCTGAAGCAGCTCACCGCGCTGCACGACGGTCATGCCGGCGCTATCTGGCACAATTTTTATCTCAGTCCGTGGCACGTCGTAGCGACCGAATTCTTTGCTACCACGCTCTATCCACAACTGTTCCACGACGTCGATCCTGAGCAGACATTGAAGCAACTGTTTCGTGATTTCCTGCCGATCCCCTATTCGGGCAGCTACCTCTATCGGCTGGCACCGGAGGCAAAACCAGCATCAGGCGGCTGACTGCCCGCGATTTTTCACCCGGACGATATCGGCCATGACAGAGAGCGCAATCTCCGCCGGCGTTTTGCTGCCGATGGGCAGGCCGATGGGCGCATGGATGCGGTCCAGTTCGGCACGATCCATACCCGCGATCTGTTGCAGTCGCGCCCGTCTTTTCTCGCTGTTTTTTACCGAACCCATGATGCCGATATAGAACGCGGGTGTGGCAATCGCCTCCATCATCGTCAGGTCATCAATGCGCGGGTCGTGGGTTAATGCCACAATCGCCACCGCTGCATGCGCGCCGTTCAGCTCCAGCCAGCGCGCCGGATGCTGTGACACCAGCGTCACGTTATCTGCGCCGCTGAAGTGGCTCTCCAGTTCCGTCAGCATCTCGGGGCGGTGCTCACAGACCCGCACATGAAAACCCAGGATCTGCCCGAGCCGGATGCACTCATACGCTACGCTGGAGTAGCCCGCGATGAGCAGTTCCGGTATCGCGCCGACTGGCAGTAACATCTGCTCCTCGCTGGGATCCAGCGCGGGCAGTGCGCGATCGGCGGCGACCACTTCCCACTGCGCACGTTCGCCGGGCCGTATCACTTTCACCATCGGCTGCTGTCCACTCAGCGCGCGCTGCATCGCCGTCAGCAGCGCCAGCGTGGCGTCATCGGGCGGCAGAAACTCAATGACAATCTCCAGGCTGCCGCCGCACGGCAAATTAACGTCAGGACGTATTCCGCCCTCACCGTATCGCACCCGCTGACTACTGGCGCGATAGGCACCCGCCGCCAGCTGCGCCAGAAAATCTTCTTCGATGCAGCCACCCGACAGCGAGCCGCAGTACGCTCCGGTTTCGTTAACCGTCATCAGCGTACCCGGCGCACGCGGCGAAGAGCCATAGGTGCGCAGCACCGTGCACAGCCAGACCTGCTGGCCCGCCTGGCAACTGCTTAGTGCCGCATTAATTACGCGTTGATCCAGCGTTATCATGAACATTCCTTTATTAACTGGAGATCGGCGGGGAGATCGATATCACACAGACAGCCGCGATCGTGAAGCAGCAACTGCACGGCCAGTGACTTCACCGCCGCCTGTGGTCCGGCATCGTCCTGTAACGCGTTCAGCATCGGATAGCATTGCTGCTGAAAGCCCACCGGATGACCAGGCCTGCCGTCAATCCACGGCCTGACGATCGGCGCATCCGCCAGCGCGGCGCTGACGGCGCAATAACTTTCAGGCGTCACGAAAGGCATATCGCCCAGCGCAATCAGCCAGCCGTCGTAGTCATGGCTGGCATTAACTCCCGCTGCGATCGATTCGCCCAGCCCGCCGCTGTCACAGAGCACTAAAGTCGCCTGCGAACAGAGCTTGTGGATTGCTGATGCGTCGGGACGCGTCACCACGAACAGGTCAAGCCCGCTGGCAGCGGCCTGCTCCAGTGTGTGTTGCAGCACCGGTTTGCCCTCCAGATCAGCCAGCAGCTTATGCTCGCCTGCCTGCTGGCGAAAACGGCGACTCAGCCCGGCTGCCAGTACGACCAACGCTATCTTCACACTCTTTCTCCGCTCAGGGTGTAAAACGGGCGCAGGCTCCAGCCCACGCCCGCAAAACGACAATCTGATCTGCTGTCAGCAGATCAGGAACTGGCTCAGATAATCTTGTCGAGCGTAATTGGCAGGTCGCGTACACGCTTGCCGGTGGCATGGAACACCGCATTACTGATCGCTGCCGCAACCCCGACGATACCCAGTTCACCCACTGGTTTACCGCCCATCGTGGTCGCCTCAAAATCCGGCTCGCCAACGTTGATGGTGGTAATGTCAGGAATATCGCCGTTAACCGGCACCAGATAATCTGCCAGGTTGTTGTTGATCACCCGACCGTTACGCGGATCGACAATGCCCTCTTCCATCAGCGCCTGACCGACACCCATGATCATGCCGCCAATCCACTGGCTGCGCGCCAGTTTAGGATTATAGAGACGACCGCTGTCGAGCGCCGCCACCATCCGTTTTACCCGAATCGTGCCGAAATCTTCATCGACACGCACTTCAACAAAATGCGCACTCCAGCTGTGGGCAGAGAATTTTTCAGGACGGGTCCCGTCATTGAGGTTGCGCACCATCTTGTCGCGCTCACTTTCTGACATATCGTCCGGGAAGGTTCCGCCTTTCACCGTCAGACTCTCCGACGGTGCCAGGCTCGCCAGCTGCCAGAATGACACGGCCAGATTGCTGCGCTGATTATGCTGCACCCCGTCGCCTTTCAGCGTGAGCTGGGATACGGGAGTTCCCTTCAGTGGCGACTGTGGCAGCTCACTGGCCAGCTTCAGCAGTTGGTCGCGCATACGTTTAGCGGTGTCGTCCACCGCGGCGGTTACATTGCCAGCCAGCTGCGAACCGCCCGCTACGCCAGCGCGCGGCAACTCGGTATCACCCAACTGAACCTCAATGGTGGTGGAGGCGATGCCCAGAATGTCGGCAGCGGTCTGCGCCAGAATGGTATAGGTTCCGGTGCCGATATCCGCACCGCCGCACTGCACCACAAACGTCCCCTGCGGCGTCAGGATGATTTTCGCCTCAGCCGGCAGCTTGTTGACCGGATAGGTGCCGGAGGCCATGCCCCAGCCAATCAACTCTCGTCCTTCGCGCATCGATCGCGGCGTCATGATCCGCTGGTCCCAGCCAAAAGCTTCCGCGCCTTTCTGATAGGCTTCTTTCAGTCGGCGTGAACTCCACGGCAGATCAAGTTGATAATCTTTATCTGCCCAGTTGCGCAGACGCAGTTCCAGCGGATCGATGTTCAGGGCATAGGCCATCTCATCCATCGCGACTTCCAACCCAAAGGCGCTGGGGTTTTCGCCTGGCGCACGCATCCAGCCTGGCGTAACGGTGTTGATCGGCCTGATCTGATGCTGAGCGGAGACATTCTCCACCGCATACATGCGGGCGGTGACTTTGCTGCAGTTCTCGGCAAACACATCGATGAGTGACGTTTCACTGAAGCTGCGCTGAATAATCGCCTGGATTTTGCCGTCACGGGATGCGCCCAGCTCCAGCTGCTGCGAGGTGGCGGCACGTCCGCCGAGGCCGGTAAAGGTCTGCGGACGGGTCAGCGACACCTTGATCGGGCGGTTAAGCGCCCGCGACGCCACACTCGCCAGCGCGACGTGGGTGTAAGGCACCGGCTTTGAACCAAATCCGCCGCCGACATAAGGCGAGATGATGCGCACGTCCTCAACCTCAATGCCCATCCACTCGGCGATTTCCACCTGCGCGCCCGCTACCCACTGGCTAGGTTCCCAGACGGTGATGCGTCCATCCTGCCACTGCGCTACACAGGCGTGCGGTTCCATCGGCATGTTGTATTCGCGCGGCGTGGTGTAGCGCTGACTCAGACGCACCTCGGCCTGCTGCATCGCCGCCTGCGCATCGCCCATATCGATATCCTGTTTCGAGACCGGTTTCGGCTCGACGCCCTCATCGGTAGCAAAAATCAGCGCGGGTGAGGTTTCATACTCAATTTCCACCAGCGAGGCGGCATAGGTCGCCTGCTCAAACGTCTCTGCCACCACCAGACCGATGTTCTGGCCGTTGTGAATAATCACATCATCCTGAATCGGGGTGTAGGTTGACTGCGCCGCGCCGCCGTCGGCAATCGCGGTGGGTTTGTTGATCTTTAGCGTGTTCAGGTGGGTATAGACCGCCAGCACACCAGACGCCTGTTGCGCCTTTTCCGTCGACATCCGGCTGATACGACCGCTGGCGACGGTAGACTGGATCACCACGCCATAAAGCGAATTTTCCGGCTGATGTTCGACCGCATAACGCGCTTCACCGGTGATTTTCACTTTGCCGTCGCCCCGCGAGCGTGGGGCGCCCAGTCCTTCAATGGGTTTTTCTGCCGCTGAGCCCGCGTTGACCAAATCCGGACGCGCTTTGTCGTTTACGTCACTCATGCGGTTTCTCCTGCTGCCATCAGCGCGCGTGCAATCACACGCGGCGCCAGTTTTACTTTATAGGCGTTGTGGGTCAGCGCCTGCGTTTCCTGAGTAATCAGTTCTGCGGCCTGGAACACCGTCTCTTCATTAAACGGCTGGCCTTCCAGCGCCTGCTCCACTGACCGTACCCGCCAGGGTTTGGTCGCAACGCCGCCCAGGGCGATATGCACCTGACGCATCACACCGTTCTCCAGCGTGAAGCCTGCCGCTGCGCTGGCTGCAGCAAACTCATAGGAGCTGCGGTCGCGGACTTTGAGATAGTGAGAGTGCCGGAGAGCGTCGGTTTGCGGCACTTCAATGGCCATGATGATTTCATCATCGCGCAAATCGTGCTCACGGTCGGGCGTGTTACCCGGCAGCAGGAAGAAATCATCAATCGCGATGCGGCGGGTTTCGCCCTGCTGATTCTGCAGGACCACGATAGCGTCAAAAGCCACCAGCGCGACCGCCAGATCGCCGGGATAGACCGCGATGCAGCTGTCGCTGGCACCCAGAATGGCATGGTTGCTGTTGACGCCATCCAGGGCGGCGCAGCCGGAACCCGGATTGCGTTTGTTGCAGGCGGTAAAGGTCGCCGGATCGCGGTAATAGGCACAACGGGTGCGCTGACGTAAATTACCGCCCAGCGACGCCATGTTACGAATCTGCGGCGACGCGGCCTGCCACAGGCTGCCATAAATGGCTGGCGCACTCTGCTGGCAGTCGGGATGATCCGCCAGCTGACTCATGGTGACCAGCGCGCCGGCCGTGATTTTATCGTCGTCAAACTGCAGATTTTTAAGCTCTGTTAATCCGCTGATACCGATTAACTGCGGTGGCGTGAAGACGCCACACTTCATCAAATCGAGCTGCGTGGTGCCGCCTGCCAGCAACTGGCTGCCTGACTGCTGTTTCAGGGAAGCGGCTTCCCGAGGAGACTGCGCGACTTTCCAGCTGAATTCATTCATGCGGACTCCTTCGCCATCTCTGCAGCGGCCTGTTTAATCGCATCGACGATGTGCGGATAAGCTCCGCAACGGCAGAGGTTGCCGCTCATGTATTCACGGATCTCATCGTCCGAACCGGCGTGGCCCTCTTTGATGCAGGCGACGGCGGACATGATCTGACCCGGCGTGCAGTAGCCACACTGGAAGGCATCATTTTCCATAAAGCAGCGCTGCACCGGGTGCAGTTCGCCCTCGGTGGAAGCCAGCCCTTCAATGCTGGTGACTTCCGCGCCGTCCGCCTGCGCCGCAAGCGTCAGGCAACTCAGCACCCGCTGACCATTAATCAGCACCGTACAGGCACCACACTGCCCCTGATCGCACCCTTTTTTGGTGCCGGTCAGGTTCAGATGTTCGCGCAGCGCGTCGAGCAGCGTGACACGCGGATCGACCTGCATCTGCTGCGACTGCCCATTAACCTGCATTGTTAGCGATATTTTATCCGACATTGTCTGCTTCCCATTGTTGTGGGCTAAAAGATGATTTTTTATTGGTATTTTTCTGACGGGAGTTAAATCGGGGAAAATCGTGATAACCCTAATCTTTACGCGCGTATCTCTGCCTTTAGGTTTAGCAGCTTTTTGGCAATCTGGTGGGGAAGTCGGGAAAAGTCAGCGTTATCTGAACCACAGAGCGGGTTGAGGATCTGCTATGTGCCGCAGGATAGCGTTGCGGAACACCTTAAAAGTGGCCGTCTGGTTCAGGTGCTGGCTGACTGATGTGAGCCTTTGCCGGGTTATTATCTTTACTATCCCAGCCGCAGACAGCACACCAGCGCCTTTACACTTTTGATTGATGCGGTGCGCTATCACGGTTGAGAGAAAGCCGCGATAGCCAGTCAGCTGGCATTAAGCCGCTGCCGTTCCATTTGTCGCGTTTTTCGGCCCGCAATCACCATCGCCACGATAAATACCAGTGCAAACAGCACCACGATCGTGGGTGCTGGCGCGCTGTCGATAAAGAACGAGAGATAGACCCCACTCAGCGACACCAGCACCGACACTACGACGGCCACCAGCAGCGCATGTGAAAAGCGTCGGGTAAGCAATACCGCGATAGCACCGGGCGCAATCAGCAGGGAAATGGACAGGATGATCCCTACCGCTTTCAGTGTCGCGACAATAGTCAGCGAGACCATGCAGAGCAGCCCGTAATGCAGTAATCGTGCGGGTAAGCCAGAGACCTGCGCCTGCTGCGGATCAAAACTAAACAGCATAAAATCACGCCACTTGACCGCAATCACTATGACGATCACTGCTGCGATGAGTGATGTCTGAATAATGTCCGCGCCGGTAATGCCCAGCATGTCGCCAAACAGAATGTGATCGAGGTGCACTTCAGGTTTCACGGCAATGTAGAGGATCAGTCCCACTGCAAACATGCCGGAGAAGACAATGCCCAGCACAGTGTCCTGCTTGATGCGGCTGTTATCCTGCAAAAATCCACTGGCGACTGCGCAGAACAAACCGGCGACAAACGCGCCCACCGCCAGCGGCAACCCCACCATCCAGGCAAGCACAATGCCAGGAAACACCGCATGGCTCATAGCATCGCCCATCAGCGCCCAGCCTTTCAGCACCAGAAACACCGACAGCAGCGCACAGGGGATCGCCACCACCAGCGCGATAAGCAAGGCGCTATTCATAAACGCGAACTGGAAAGGTTCAAAGATCCACATCAGCCAGGCTCCTTTTCGGGTTGCTGACGGCCACGACGCCGGTTAGCCAGAAGGCCATGTTTCGGCGCAAAGACAAACGCCAGCAGGAACAGCAACGTCTGCGCCACCACAATGATCCCGCCCGTTGCGCCATCCAGGTAGTAACTTGCCCAGGCACCAAGAAAACTGGTGATGCTGCCAATGGCGACGGCAATCATCAGCAGACGCGGAAAGCGATCGGTCAGCAGCCAGGCCGTCGCGCCGGGCGTGACCACCAGACAGATCACCAGAAACGCGCCGACGGTTTGCAGCGCCGCCACGGTTGAGACCGCCAGCAGTGTAAAAAACAGAATTTTCAGGCGTTCAGGCCGCAGACCGATGGCGCGTGCATGATTTTCATCAAAGAAAGTGACCATCAGATCTTTCCACTTAAACAGCAGAATGATGATCGACAGCCCGCCAATCAGGGCCAGCTGGAGAATATCGGCGGGTGCAATCGCCAGAATATTGCCGAGTACGATGGTCTGAATGTTCACTGCAGTCGGATTGAGCGACACCATAAACAGGCCCAGACCAAAGAAAGAGGAGAAGATCAGCCCGATAATCGCATCCTCCTTTAAGCGCGTGCGCTGATTGAGCAGCAGCATACTACCCGCCGCCAGCCCACCTGACAGAAACGCCCCCAGCGCAAACGGCAGCCCCAGCATGTAAGCGCCCGCCACACCCGGCACGATGGAGTGCGACAGCGCATCGCCAATCAGCGACCAGCCTTTAAGCATCAGATAGCAGGAGAGAAACGCGCAGAGGCCGCCTACCATGGCTGAGACCCACATCGCGTTGAGCATGTAATGATAACCAAAGGGTTCCAGTAACAGTTCCATGGTTAACTGCCCTCTTCGGGTGCAGCGCGAGGCGCGATAAAAGGTCGTTCATCATCGGTGATAATCTGATCGTCCAGCCCTTTTACCATCACATGACGCAGTACGCCGCTGAATGCACGCTCAAGATTGGCGGCGGTAAAAGTGGTCCGGGTCGGACCGCTGGCCAGAACGGTGCCTTTTACCATCACCGTGTAATCACAGAACTCCGTGACCGATCCCAGATTATGGGTTGAGACCAGCATGGTCTTGCCTTCATCGCGCAGCTCTCCCAGCAGGCTGATGATTCTGGCCTCGGTCTGAACATCCACGCCGGTAAACGGCTCGTCCAGCAGGATGACGCTGCCCTGCTGAGCAATGGCGCGCGCCAGAAAGACCCTTTTCTTCTGCCCGCCAGAGAGTTCGCCGATCTGGCGATGGCGATAGTCCAGCATATCGACCCGCGCCAGCGCCTCACTGACAATCTGCTGGTCGTGCGGTTTAGGCCGGCGCAGCAGGCCCATGTGACCATAGCGCCCCATCATCACCACATCTTCCACCAGCACCGGAAACGACCAGTCCACCTCTTCCGACTGCGGCACATAAGCGACCAGACTCTGGCGCAGTGCCTGGCGTGTCGGCATACCCAGCACCGAGATGCTGCCACTGGCGAGCCGGACAAATCCCATTAACGCTTTGAACAGGGTGGACTTGCCTGAGCCATTCACGCCCACCAGTGCCGCAATCGATCCGCCCGGCACGCTGAAACTGGCGTCATGCAGCGCAGTATGCCCGTTGCGATAGGTTACGGTGACACCGGAAACCACGATGGTGTCTGTCATTGCGCTTTCTCCCCCGCTTTGATGCCCTGCACCAGCGTCTCTGTAGTGACTTTAAGCAGGTCAAGATAGGTCGGTACCGGTCCCTGCGCGTTGCTTAAGGAGTCAACGTAGAGCACGCCACCGTAATGCGCACCGGTTTCCCGTGCGACCTGACGGGCGGGCTTGTCCGAGACCGTGCTTTCACTGAACACCGCCGGAATGGCATTTTTCTTCACCTGATCGATCACTTTTCTTACCTGCTGCGGCGTGCCCTGCTGGTCAGCATTGATCGGCCACAGATAAAGCTCTTTCATGCCCAGATCACGAGCCAGATAGGAGAAGGCGCCTTCGCTGGTTACCATCCAGCGTTTATCCTCCGGGATGTCGGCAATCTGCTGACGCAACGGATCCAGTGCGGCGGTAATTTTTTGCTTATAAACAGCGGCGTTCTGACGATAGGTTTCCGCATGCGCAGGGTCATACTTCACCAGCGCATCGCGAATGTTATCAACATAGATCAGCGCATTGTCCGGTGACATCCAGGCGTGCGGGTTTGGTTTACCGTTGTAAGGCCCCTCACCAATGCCCATCGGTTTTATCCCGGCAGAGACTACCACTTCCGGCACCCCTTCCAGATGCTGATAAAATCGCTGAAACCAGAGTTCGAGATTCAGCCCGTTCGCCATGATCAACTGCGCGCCCTGCGCCCGCTTAATATCGCCGGGTGTCGGCTGGTATTCGTGTATTTCAGCACCCGGTTTGGTAATGGATGTGACTTCTGCAGCATCGCCCGCCACGTTCCTGGCCATGTCAGCGATTACCGTAAACGTCGTCACTACCTTAAATTTTTCTGCTGCATAGCTGCTGGTCGCCATCAGGCTTGTCAGTAGCGCACTCAGTAGCAGCATGGTTATTTTTTTTATCGGGACCATAGGGCGATCTCCAGAGGTGATTAAAAACAGAACATAATTAGCATAGGCTATTTTTTATAGCACAGGCTATACCTTTGAGACAGCGAAGGGTTGTGAAGTTTCTTCAGCGTTATGGACCGGGTGTGAAGTTTTGTAAATTTTCGTTATTACTTATTGATATGTAATGGTTTAAATTTAATGACGAAGAGCATGTTGCAAAGGTGCCACGCGGTGAAACGCAGATTTCCTGAGCCCTCTTATCCCACTTCGGGTAAGCCGCAGAAGCAGGAACAGGATTAAGACCCGCTCCGCCACGACCTTCGTTTTACGCAGTGGAATTTGTCACTGGACTAGACAGGTGTCAGGTGTACAGAAGTTCGACGATTAAAATAATCTTATTGATAGGCTGAATTGATTAAGCTTCGTAAATTTTTTTGCTACAGTTAATGTTACTTACCGCAACCACCCAGGAGGATAATTTGTATTTTTCCAGCGACGAAAAAGCGAATGTCATCATTGGCGAAGCCGCAATGAACCTGTTTAATGCCGGTCAGGAAGTGAATGTTGAACTGCTGATTAATGAGCTAAGAGTCATGGCTAACTCTGAAGTTAATGAGAATCGCCTTGAGCAGATGCAGCATGCGCTTCAATGGCTGTTGGGATTCAAAACTATCGGTTCTCGCAGCACAGCCCCAGCGAACTGGCTTTCCAAAACCATTGGCAAAGAGGCCGCTGCTTCCGTCTCTGCTGATGACATCTTCTTCAAACACTAATGTACGTGTCCCGTTCCCCGCCGGCCTTAATATTCAGGTCGGAGCGTCGGTGGGGTGTTAATGATACAAGAATCTGGTACAATTTTTACCTCGCTACAAACTCCTCGTAACACCCTGTTTTAAAAGCCTTAGCACTTTTTGCACAAAAAAATTAATCCCAAAAATCCAAAATCCTGTACAAGTTTTGCAAAGATGTATAACTTGCGCATCCAGAGTGCATACATTTAAACCACCTGAGGACAACAACATGCGTCAGAACGGTCAAGCCCCGGAAACGATCAGCGATATTGCCCGTTACTTTAATCAGGCCAGCTCACCGTCGCAACAGGAGACGCTGGGTTCGGTTGTGGTGGAAATTCTGCGCGCAGGTCATAGCCTTAGTCGGAAAACGATTTGCAGTAAACTGCTGAGTCGCCTTGAACTGGCTGCCACGCCAGAAGAAGAGAGTCATCTGCATGAACTTATTGCGATGCTTTTTCGTCGCGAAGATTAATGCCCTCTCACGGTCGTGCATGTTAATCAGGACACCTGTTTCAGCCATCACCCAGGAAGATCTACCGTAGCAATAAAGCCCAGTACTGCTTCCCGTATCGGGTGCGCTAATGTCGCACCCGCTGACGCATACGGACCCGCAGCATGGCCATTGATTCGCAATCAGAGAAGCCAGTATGTACAGAAGTGAAGATGAGAAACTGACAGATGTTATGATCGGCGAAGCCGTTCTGACATTACTCAAGTCAGACAAACCGGTATCCAGCAATGCCTTAATCGCACAGCTCGAACTGATGGCTGCTGATGCTGACGACGAAGTGAAAGTGTCAGTGATTCGCAAAGCCATCACTGAAGTCCGTAATGGTATGGTTGCCGCGCGCAAACGCGTGCATGGCGACGTTACCGAACGTGATAACACGGCTCATCGTATGAACAGTGATGGCCCGCCTGAAGGTTCGAAAAAGCACTGATTGAGTGTACTGCGTACCTGATACATGCGGCTAATTTTAAGCGAAGCGGCAGACCTGAATAGAATTTTTAAGGCGGGCTGGGCAAAACGAAAACTGCGTCTACATTCGTTTTTGACTTCAACCATTAACCATTGCGTCTGACCCATTTTCCTCAGAGAAAGAAAAATCATGCAGCATTCATTATCAGATTCTTCAATCATTGACTACTTCCGTAGCGCAGGCGATCAGCTTGCTCCGGAAACCGAACTGCTGGGCGCAGTGATTCGTGACATTGTTGCTGATCAGGGACGTGTAACCAATAAAGCCATCATCCTCTATCTGATCGCAGAACTGGAATGCACTTCAGATGTTGTCAGGCTGGATGTGTTACGCAAAACGCTGGAAATCGTGGTTGGCCGCACGCCAGACGATACCGGCATCTGATACCCTATCCTGCGTTACTTCTGGTAACGCAGGGTACCCTTCCCACCTGGCCCGCTTTTGCAACCGTCCATCACTTTCGCTGTATACCCGATATGCCACATAGAAATTATCAGATATAAAAATCCTTTTGCAGATTAATGATGTGGCAGGGATTTGATCCCGACGATAACGCTTTTTTGCGATCATGCCAGATGATGAGCACTCAGGTTTAATAACTGCTGCAAAATGAAACTACGTACTTCTTTATCTGAAATCCGCTACCCATAATTAATAATCAACAGAAGGATCTGACTGACATTTTTTAATGTGGTCACTAACCGTCTCGCTGAATAAAAAAGAAACGACCGACTCACAGAAAAATCCGTTTTAATGGCAGTCAGCAATATGCCATTCCTCTTATTCTCGCCGATGTGAAAGGTCGCTGGGCCGCTATCATCAGGCCCCCGGCATAACGCCCGGCATCAGCCCTAATGCATCTTGCGGGTGAAAAAGCTTATCGCTTCCTGGCACAGTGCTTTCAGCCTACTGTCGCGCGTCTCTTCGCTCAGGCGAAACAGAGCGTCCGTAATGTCGTGAAAATGAACCGGCTCTCCAGCCTTGATCAAATCACTGACAACCGCACCAACCAGCGCACGGATTTCATTATCGTTGTCGTACTTCACACGACCTCCCGATGGTGTATGCATATACAGTCTATCATTAGCGGGAGCCAAAAAACAAAAAAGACATCAAGTGGCAAATATAAGCGAAGCGTCAATAAGGTTATTAACTATACAGTCTCAGAATATTATCTGGATTTATTTTCACCCGGCGCAACCCTGAAGCTATAAATAACTAAAACGGGGGCGGCAACCGCTGCAATCTATTTCTGCCCGTGTATGACGTAGTCGAATCTCTATATATTCCGAAACCAGGCTGTTCGCTGAAAGTGTTTAAAAGATATTTTCCCGATTAACTGTTTGTTCCGATAACCTGCGCGGCAGGTTTACCGGCCTGATATGTTCTGACCAGCCTTTCTCAAATGATCATCAGACAATGGCCAGCAGTATGATAAAACTATCGTCATACTCTGGTGTCACGAGCAGCATATGGCTAGATTCACCCTGAAACAGATCGCAGCTCAGTCAGGACTTAGCCTGGCCACCATCGACCGTGCCCTGCATCAGCGCGGCAACGTGCATGCCCGGACACAGCACCGAATCCAGCAGGCGATAGCGGATCTTGAACTGATGCAAAAAGCAGGACTCGCGAGAGGAAGAACGATCTATTTCGACGTAATCATGCATATACCTGACCGCTTTCAGCCACTGATACGTGAGGCACTCAGCAGTCAGATCGCCAGTTTCTCCGCCTTTAAACTTCAGCTGCGTTTCCACTTCGGGGCGAATTTCACGGTGGAAGCGATAAATGCGCTGTTGAACAAAAAAGCGTGTCACAGTCACGGCGTCATTCTTAAGGCGGCCTGTTCCGGAGAGCTGAACCCCATCCTTGAATCGCTGCTGAAACAACGCGTTCCGGTGGTTACTATGATGAGCGATTTACCTGGCAGCGCGCGTCTGCGCTATATCGGCATGGATAATTTTGATGCCGGTAAGGTGGCGGCGTTTCTGATGTCGAAATGGCTGCGGGTTAGCCGATCCCACATCGTTGCGGTAACCGGCAGTCGCGATTTTATTGGCGAACAGGAGAGGATCCAGGGTTTCCAGCGAGGGATGCAGCAGTTTGCGCCCCAGCATCAGGTGAGCGTGGTCGCAGGCGGGTATGGCATTGATGACCGGATGCATCATTCGGTGACGCAGTTTTTGCAGAACCATCCGGACGCAGACGCGGTTTACACTGTCGGCGGCGGCAATCCAGGGATACTGCGCGCATTTGATGAACAAAAGCGCCAGGTGAATGCCTGTATCGGTCACGATCTTGATCAGGAGAATTGTGCCCTGCTGCAGGCCGGTAAAATTGATGCGCTGATTGAGCATAATTTACAGCTCGATGCGCTGCACGCCTTCAGAACGCTACTGGAGTTTCATGGATTTCTGCCAGCGTCAGCACCGCCTGCGCCTTACTCTAAGATCAACATCATCACCCAATACAACATGACGGCCTGAATAGCGTTTTTATTAATAAGCCCTGCTTATAGCCCTATGCGCACAGCGCGGGCTAACCACTCTCCGGTCCACAGGTTACACTTTAACTCACCCTTAACAGCAGGAGTCAGTTATGAAAATTATCGCCAGCGGATCCCAACCTTCACGTAAAGGGCCAGTAGACTATTTTACCGGCACAGTCCGGATTGATGCGCCATTTCAGGCAACCGAACCTGCCCGCGTGGGCGGTGCGACGGTGACCTTTGAACCGGGCGCCCGCACCGCATGGCATACCCATCCACTGGGGCAAACGCTAATCGTTACGCAGGGACAGGGCTGGATTCAGTGTGAAGGTGAAGCCATTCAGGTGATCAATACCGGGGATATCGTCTGGATCCCGGAGAATGTGAAGCACTGGCACGGCGCAACGCCGGATAACGCCATGACACATATTGCTATCGCTGAGTCACTGAATGGCTCGCCGGTTGACTGGCTGGAGCACGTCAGCGATCAGCAGTATCAGCGCTGATTGACAGGGTATTCCGCCCTGTTCATAACCTGACGTGATCGATCAACGCCCTCAGCTTGGGGGCCAGGTTTTTGCGGCTTGGGAAATAGAGATAAAACCCGGCAAAAGCAGGCAGCCACTCATCGAGTAAGGTCACCAGTTCGCCACGCGCGATGTAAGGCTGGAAGGTCTCTTCCATACCAAAACTGATGCCACCTCCCGCGCAGGCGGTGCGAATCATCACACCCATGTCATTGGTAGTGAGCTGAGGATTGACGGCGACATCAAACTCCCGTCCCTGCTCAGCAAACTCCCAGCGATAAGGTGCCAGGCCCGGACCTTTACGCCAGCCTATGCAGCGATGATTGACCAGCTCTTGGGGATGTTGCGGCGTTCCTGCCCGCGCCAGATAGGTGGGCGACGCCACCGCGACCTGACGCTGCGCGGTGGAGACCGGCACCGCAATCATATCCTGCGCAATTACCTCCCCCAGCCGCACACCTGCGTCATAGCCCTGCCCGACAATATCAAACTCCTCATCGGTGACGGTGATATCCAGCTCCACCTGGGGATAAGCGGTAATGAAGCTCGCCAGCAGTTCTCCCCCCAGCATCCGCTCTGCAATTGAGGAGATCGCCAGCCGCAGCTGACCGCGCGGCTCAGCCGCCAGTTCGGCGATATCGGTGACAGCGCGGTTAAGCTGGTTGATCGCCGGAGCCACTTCCGCATAGAGCCGCTGTCCGGCTTCGGTCAGCTGCACCGCGCGCGTGGTGCGCTGCATCAGCGTGATGTTAAGCCGATCCTCCAGCCGCCGCAGACTCTGACTGATCGCCGGACGCGTAACG
Organism: Pantoea sp. RCC30.1; assembly: GCF_058148845.1. NCBI lineage: Bacteria > Pseudomonadati > Pseudomonadota > Gammaproteobacteria > Enterobacterales > Erwiniaceae > Pantoea > Pantoea sp. RCC30.1. The sequence goes on from NZ_JBXUHX010000001.1 coordinate 80,255, forward strand.
CCCAGCTGTTCGGCTGCCAGCCGGAAATTTCGCGTCTGTGCCACAATCACAAAAACTTCGAGAGCATTTTTATCGGCATTCATTGGTCAAATTCAGTTACCAGTCCGTAAAGTTTTTGGTGGATTATCTTTATAATCCAGCCGCCGTATGATCGCCAGTGACAACCTGACTGGAGAAGTAAAATGACTCAGAAAGTGATTTTAATTACAGGCGCATCAAGCGGCATTGGTGCCGGCATCGCACGTGAACTGGCTAAAACAGACGCCATTCTGCTGCTGGGCGCACGACGCGAAAGTCGCCTGGCCGCGCTGGCTGAAGAATTACAGTTCAATGGCGCGGAGGTGGCAATCAAGGCGCTTGATGTCACGCGCCGCGACGATGTGGCGCAGTTTGTGGATTATGCACTGGAGAAATGGGGCCGGGTCGATGTGATGATCAACAACGCTGGTATTATGCCCCTGTCACCGATGGCATCGCTGCGGGTGGAAGAGTGGGAGCAGATGATCGATGTGAACATCAAAGGGGTGCTGTATGGCATCGCGGCGGTGCTGCCGACTATGCTGACCCACCAGCGCGGCCACATCATCAACATCGCTTCCATAGGTGCGCTGACGGTGTCGCCCACTGCGGCAGTCTACTGCGCCACCAAGTTCGCGGTGCGGGCGATTTCCGACGGACTACGGCAGGAGAACAGCCAGTTGCGGGTGACCTGTGTTCATCCCGGTGTGGTTGAGAGCGAACTGACGTCCACCATCACAGATCCAACAGCCGCCGAGGCGATGCAGCACTATCGCGCTATTGCCCTGCAGCCGGACGCCATCGGTCGCGCCGTGCGCTATGCCATTGAGCAGCCTGAAGAGGTGGATGTGAATGAAATCGTGGTGCGGCCAACCCGCACGCAGCAGTAAGCAAACGGCCCGATGCACGATGCATCGGGCAGCACGATCAGTAGAGGCTTCGACGGGTGCGCTGGACGGTGACGGCGATGGCCGTCAGTGCCACCAGCATCAGAAACACGCCAAGACCAACCATCGCGTTAAAGCCATAGGCTTTAAACAGCAGCAGACCGGCAATACAGCCGCTCAGGAAAGAGAACACTGTTGTCAGATGGGTATGAAGAACCTTCTGGAAGAAGCGACGATCGTCAGTTTCAAGATGCACAGCGTGTGACGTGTGGGCAAATATCCAGGAACCCAGCGCAATGCCCGCATCGGTCAGCGTACCGGTGATGTGCGTCGACCTGACGCGGCCATTGGAGAGCTGCGTGGAAGTCGCATTATGAATCCCCATTAAAAAGCCCAGCATCAGCAGCACTTCCCCATTAAAACTTGGCCGGTAGAACACGATCTCAAAGATCGATGCCGCCGTGAGTACCGCCCCTTCCACGAGAATGATCAGACAGAAAATGGTGCGCAACTTATGTCTGATCCCCACTACCACCGCCAGCCGGGCAACGGTACAGCCCAGCACAAAGGCAATAATCAGTGCCATTAAAAACAGCATGGTGTGAAGGTCGCTGGTGGTCACTTCCTGAGATATCTGCGAGGTGTTTCCCGTCATATGCGACGGGAAAAATCCAAACGCGCCCAGCGCCATAGCATTCAGGATGCCGGCGGTAGTGGCCAGCACCAGCGCCAGCAGTCGGTCTTCGGTATGCGAACGAACTTTCTTCTTTTTTATCAGCACAGGCTTCCCCACATCAGGTGAATGCAAAACGGTCTTATAGGGCTTCAAGCATACAACCTGATGGAAATTATTCCTGTCAGAACCAGATAACTCTGATGAAATAAGCCATTAATTTTGCTGATTTTTATAAAGCAGATTCAGTTTACTTTTAAAAGTGTCAACGACGCGATGATTCACCAGCAGATGACCATAAAAGAGGCGGATAGCAAACTCAGTCAACGATAAAGAGCTGCGCGCCAGTAGTGGTAAACGAACGATGCGGTTCAGCCTCGTCCGCCACCTGATAACTAACGCCGGGTGTCAGTACGAAACGGCGTCCATCGGCCAGTTCAGTGTGAAGCTCGCCCGCCATGCAGAGTAAAATATGGCCCTTGGTGCACCAGTGATCGGCCACATAGCCCGGTGAATAGTCGACCATGCGAACCCGGATATCGTTAAATTTTACGGTTCGCCACGTCGCTTTTCCCTGGTCGCCTGGATGAATCGTTTCTTCAACCTGATCCCACTGCGTCAGGCCAAACGGCAGATTGTCTATTTTCATGCGATTCCCTTATTGAGGATAAACGTTAAGACAGAGCCATAATAACCGCCTCTTCCGCGTGGATCAGCGTGGTATCAAATAGCGGCACGCTGGAATCGGTGGCATCAACCAGCAGTGTGATTTCAGTGCAGCCCAGAATAATGGCCTCGGCCCCCTGCACCACCAGCTTCTGCATGATCTCCCTGTAACGACGTCGCGAGACGGGATTGATTTTGCCCAGACAAAGTTCCTGGTAAATCACCTCATGCACGAACAGACGGTCCACTTCATCTGGCGTGATTACCTCAAGGCCAGACTGCTGTTGCAGTCGCCCGCGATAGAAATCCTGTTCCATGGTGAATCGGGTTGCCAGTAACCCGACCTTACGCACGCCAGCCTGCTGAATGCGCCGTCCGGTGGCGTCGGCGATATGCAGCAGCGGGATGCCTGTTGCGGTGCTGATTTGTGCTGCTACTTTATGCATGGTGTTGGTACAGAGTACGATGAACTGCGCGCCAGCCCGCTCCAGATTACGTGCCGCTTCAGCCAGAATCTCACCTGCCTGCTGCCACTTGCCCGCCGCCTGAAGCTGCTCGATGTGCTGAAAATCAACGCTGTAGAGCACCAGCTCCGCCGAGTGCAGTCCACCCAGTTGCTGCTTAACCTGCTGATTGAGAATGCGGTAATAGAGCGCAGTAGACTCCCACGACATGCCGCCTAACAGACCAATGACTTTCACACTGCACTCCAGGTTCAGGGATTTCACTTCAGCATGCCAGATCGGCCGTGTTCGGCAACGGCTTTATTCAGGCTGCCCTGATTTGGGGTCTGAAGCGCCAGGCCATCACCATCAGCAGCACCACGCCAACGCTCATAATCAGCCATGCCTGGTTCAGTGACGCACCGCTGTCACGCACCCAGCCCGCCACCAGCGGCATCAGCGCCGCAATCAGGTATCCGCCACCCTGCACCCTGGACAGCAGAATCCCCGCCTCTCTGGCGCTGCGCGCATGGTCCAGCGTCACAATCAGCGACAGCGGAAAGAGTGCGCCGATGCCTGTACCCAGTAACAGCGCAGAGAAAACCGGCATCGTGTCCGGATAAAACACCAGACTCAGCAGCCCCGTCAGCAGCAGGGCCAGCACGCCGAGCAGCAGCGGGCGACGATCGGGAAAGCGATGTAATGCCGCCGAGACGATGAACCCTGCCACCACTTCGGTTAACGTCAGCGCAGCGAGCAGATAACCACTGTGACGCGCACTCCAGCCCAGCTGAATGTAGAATGGCGGCAGCCAGGCCAGAACCAGCGTGTAGGCCCCGGTGCCAATCCCGAAAAACAGTGTCAGCAGCAGGGTCCGCTGCACAGGCAACGTCGCCATATCCGAAGTCAGACTCACCTGCGTTGACCGCCTGACCGAGGTCAGCCAGATCAGCAGCGTCACCAGCGCTAATCCACCGGAGATCGCCAGCGCGGGTTGCAGGCCCAGCCACGAGAACAGCGGTTCAGCACTGGCAGCGGTCAGTGCCGCGCCCGCCATAATGCCAGTGCTGAACAGTGCCATCAGCGTCGGCGCGGCTTCAGCAAAGCGTTGCCGGATCAGGGCGGGCATCAGCGCCTGTATCACGCCAATCCCTGCGCCTCCCGCCAGCGCAGTTAACATTAGCTGAGCGGAAGTCAGGTTAACACCGCGCCACAGGCAGGCAGCCGCAAGACAGAGCAACCCGGCGGCGATGCCCGTTACCGGTCCGATGCGGGCGATGAGCCACGGGCCGGAGAGTGCCGCCAGGCCCATCATCGCTACCGGCAGTGTAGTCAGCAGGCTGAACGCGGTGGCTGACAGCCCGGCCTGCTGTTGCAACACCGGAAACAACGGGCCGATAATCGCCAGCATCGGGCGCAGGTTCAGCCCGATCAGGAAAGCGATCACGGCAAACAAAGTGGGGAATAAGAGTTTATTTTTCATCATAGACGCTCTGACAGAGGATTGACGTTGACAGCACCGGGCTGTCACTATTTATCTTAACGTTAAGATAAATTTCGTCCACTGTTAAGAGGGTGAGCACAACCCGACAAAATAACCCCAGCATCTACAGGTGATTTATGCATGACCATATTGATTTCGTTGTCAGCCAGTGGGACAACGCGATGCCCGATCTTGATGCCTCTTCCATGCGTATCTTCGGCAGAGTGCTGCGTCTGATGAAACATCTGGCCAAAGCGCGCAGTCAGGCACTGGAGCCGTTTGGTTTTCAGGAGGGGGAATTTGATGTGATGGCGACACTGCGACGGGCGGGATCACCTTATCGCCTGTCACCCACTCAGCTCTACCAGGCGCTACTGGTGACCTCCGGCGCGATGACAAATCGCCTGAACCGGCTGGAGCAGCAGCATCTGATTGAACGTGTTGCCGCGCCGGATGATAAGCGCAGCATGCTGGTGGGGCTGACGCCGCGCGGGCAGCAGCAGATTGAGGATGCACTCCGCGTTCATACTGCCACGCAGGAGGCGGTGCTGGCCCCGCTGGCCGCGTCAGAGCGCGCTGAACTGGAGAGACTGCTGAAAACCCTGCTGCTGACGTTTCCCGGCGAAGCAGCAGTCGCAGAGTAGCGCCTTCAGCGCTGAAGTTCGGCCACCGTCATGGTGAAGATAACCGGCTGGTGATCGGCACTGGCATAGGCGTGCGGTATATCGGTACGCGCAACAGCAGCACAGCCCTGCTGCACCACCAGGATCTGCTCGCCCACAGTTAATGCCAGCGTGCCCTGCTCAACGTGCAGCAGTTCGAGCGTGCCGGAAGAATGGCCGGTTGAACTGAACACTTCGCCCGCAAACATCTGCCAGCGCCATAGCTCGATCATATCCGGCCCGCGTGTTCCCGCCAGCAGCTGCGCACTGCCGCCCTGCTCACCCTGCCACAGCACGGGCATGTCGCTGTTTTCTATCAGCCAGGCGTCAGGTGCATGCGAAACGTTAACGATATCCGCCACCGAGATGCCCAGCGCGGCAGCCACTTTACAGAGAATGGCAATGCTGGGATTGGCAGCGCCTTTTTCGATCTCGACCAGCATCCCTTTACTGACGCCTGCGCGTCGGGATAACTCGTCCAGCGAGAGTTTCTGGCGTTTACGCCAGCTTTTGATGCTGTCTGAAACAGCCTGATTGACGCTGGCGACATCGGCACCCGCATCGGTCGTTATATTGACTTTATTGGTCATCGGTCATTACTATGAAATAAATTAGTCACTGAGAGAGTATCCGATGTTATCTGTTCATCCGTCAATCGATCCCGCCGTTTTCGCGCTCGCCCCCGGCTTTCGTGCCATGAGTATTGTGGTCGAGGCGACACCCATTATCCGACCTGAGATCGCCAGCGAAGCACTGAAGAGTGCATGTCAGCAGGTGGTAAATGATGATGCGGCCTGGGCAGATGCGCATCTCGCCGCCTGGGCTGAGGTGTTCAAAGCCTTTGGTGCCAAAGCGAAACGCACGCCCTGCTCTGCTGAAGCATTGCGCAAGCGCGTGCTGCGGGATGGGGCATTGCCTGCTATCGATCCGGTTGTCGATCTCTATAACGCCATCAGCATTCGTTACGCCCTGCCGGTCGGCGGTGAGAATATCGCGGCTTACGCTGGCGCGCCGCGTCTGGTGATTGCTGACGGCAGTGAACGTTTCGATACCGTCAAAGAGGGCGAGGTAGTTTACGAGTCACCGGAACCCGGCGAAGTGATCTGGCGTGATGATGAGGGCGTGACCTGCCGCCGCTGGAACTGGCGTCAGGGTGTACGAACCCGACTGGATGCCAGCGCGCGTCAGATGTGGTTCATTCTGGAAAGCCTGCCCGCTATGCCACTCACCGCGCTCCAGCAGGCCAGCGACGATTTGGTCTCGGGATTACAGCAGATGATGCCGGATGCGCAGATTAGTGCGACGCTGGTTGAAGCGCCCGTAGTCTGAACATTGCCACACGGGGTTAACGGTGAGCGTAATCTGTGGCAGGATACGCGCCCTGCGTCTGGCCATCTCCGGCTGACTTAACTGCCCACAACCGGTGACTCCGATGGCTAAAGTAAAATACATCCTGCCCCTGCTGCTGATCCTTGCTCTGGCCGCATGGTGGTTTATCCCGCACGACAGTGAGGAAGATAAGGCGTATTACGTCGCGGTGTTCTGCGCGATTGATCAAAACAGTGTGCAACCGCTGGATCAGCAGATGCAAAACGTCATTGAAGGCGGCAACTCTGACTATGCGTTGCAGAAAATTGCCTATAAACCGGGGCTGGGTCGCAGTGTCATTAGCCGCTGGCAGCAGCTAACGACTGATGAGCAACAGCGCGCAGCGAAGGATAACCTCGCTTGCCAGCAATTGCTGAAGCGCTGATTTCCGCTGAGTGTGTTTAACGGATCTTTCATATCATTTCGCGCAGGTCATTATAATGGCCGCGCCCGTCCTGGCTTATTCCTCAGTACCTGAAATCGCCGTGGGTTTTCCGTTTACGGCTGAAAGAGATGCATTGAATCGTATTAGACGCTATCGATGGCGCTGAAAGCAGTATCGTTATGATGGCATACAGCTTCAACAGTGAGCCGATTGCGGCGGCACTGGTGTACGCGAAAAATTGCGGTGTAACTGTCCAGTTAAGTGACGATGAAAAAGCCAGCAGCGACCGGGACACAGCCGTGACCTTTCTGGCCGATCTGGGTGTGGCAGTGCGACTAAATAGCCGTTACGCCATCATGCAAAATAAATCCATGGTGATTGACGATAACACTCTCAAGACGAATTCTTTTAATTACACCTCATCTGCTGAGAAGCGTAATGCCGGGAATGCACTGGTCATCAGAGACAACTCATTCCTGAGTAAGAAATATCAGAATGAATTTAACCGGCTTTGGGCAGAGTCATCGCCCGTACAGTGCAATTATTCATGATCGACAGGCGAAATATAATCTGCTTAGCGGACTGTATATGACAAAGAAAAAGGTTTATCCGGTCAGCCCACGCTTTATTCTGCTGGATTCCCGCGATGAGGGAGCTGTGGAAGAAAAGCTGAGGCAGGAAAAACGCGCTTTTATCAAGCTTCTACGCTACGACGGTGAGGAAGACGTCTTTCCGGATTTTGTGCTCAAAGATATTCCCGGTGTGGATGCGCTGCCGATGGATATGTTCGGCATGAACTCGCCGGAGTACCTGCTGCGCAAGCAGGTAAAAACCTCTCACTATGAGGCGGAATATGGGCCCGGGCGTTGGTGGTACTGGAATGCTGCTGAGAAGTCAGACATGCCTGCATTTCCCTGCGTCTGAAACTGATGTCTTTTAACTGCAGGGAGATATGGCTGAAGTACCGTATCTGTTTATCCTGTGCCTGACAGGTTGTCAGGCCTGAAGGCGGGAGGTATTGTTTAAGAAGCGTCAGGACGATAAATGAAGGGAACTTGAGGGAGTTGACAATGGACACCACTGAAGAACTCAATAACACCTATTTCTACGCGGGCAGACCGAACCTCACCGCTGGTGAGCTATTTTTCATCAATTTCTGTGAAGAGGTCGCTGAAAAGCTGGGCATCGATGACTTTGGCGCTATCGAAGCTACCAGAATCGCTTGATAATTTCGTAATGGTACGGCATGTGAAAAATGCGTAATGACGCTAACAGCGATTGAGCCTGCCATTGCTGCTCCCAGATAGGAGACAAAGAAGCAGCTGAACAGCGTCGTTCTGCTCTTGGAATCGATATTTGATCCCATAAGAGAGTTCCCCAACGACAGCTGTGCGATCATTCCGGAAAGTATTAACCCAAGCGTAACGGCATTTCCCCAGACCGTTGTAAGCATCGGCAGAAGAATAAATGGCAACGCGTAGATGAATGCAAAAATTAACAGCAGCTTCTTCTGAGACATCCGTCTGCTGGCAAAAATCAACGGAATTACTGCTGCCGCCATCATCGTCATAGCTACAGCATAGATGTGTCCCGTTGCAGTTTTATCAACGCCACGTGCCTCCAGGTAGAAGTTATAAACGGCATCGAACATGCCATTGCTCAGCCCCATCAGGAAGGTAGCGAGTAAAAAACTGTGAGCGGCTGAGCCAAATTTCTTCATTTCCCCAAACATCTTTAGTCCTTTTCTCTAACACTCAGTAATGCGATACCCGTAAAGTTTTCAAACAGACGCTCACCCTCCGGCCATTCACCATACCCCGCGGCCGTGTGAAGATGTCCCGCGCCGCTGAACAAGTGGGTTTTACATCTCCATTCCGCAGCCAGGGCGTGCGCGCGCGCTTCGCTAAGATGCTCGTCATTGTCACTGTGAATGAGCAGAGCATTGTATCCCAGCGTTCCTTCGGGTAACGGTCGCTGTTGTCTGATAGGAACTATCGCTGTCTCAGCGTCTACATCTGCCGGTGCTACAAGAATCAGAGATTTAACCCTATTGCATGAATGCGTAGCAGCCCACTGTGCTACGGCAACTGCACCACAGCTGTGACCAAGCAGTACTATGTCCCCCTGCGTGCCGACAATTACTTGATTAAGTCTGTTAACCCATAAAGAACAAGGTGTATTCCAGTCATCCTGCTGAACACGCTTAACATTGCTGTACTTCCTTTCCATAAATGACTGCCAGTGATCAGGGCCTGAATTTGTATATCCCGGAACAATTAGATATGTGGTCGTCATTGGCTTCTCGCGTCAGTAAGTTTTTCAGGGGAAATTTTGATCCCGAACCTTGTTGACAGCAGTTGTGCCATTTCCTCCCTGTCAGTTATTTCCCTTGATAAGGTACTTAATCCATTTACCTCGGTAAAAGTATTGTTTCGTATGCTAATTCTGCCGTTCTCTGTTGGAAGACTTGCGACCCTGTTTGTGTTAAGCAGACTTTCTAACGAAAAGAGAGTGTAGAAATAAGCCATGTTGATATCGGCGGGGTAAGTAGCAACATCATGAAATGAATAAATGTTTTCCCAGACCGCATCATTTTTACTGTTTTCTTTAACGGAGACTAACCAGCCAAGCTCAGGATGACGGCTAACTCTGGAGGACAAAAAAGGATGCTCATGGATGTAACCGTCAGTAAGTAACAGAGGTGCTCGTGGGCCTTTCGCACCAAAACCTACATCAAAAATCCACTGTTCGTTGTCTACAGTCACAATAAATAACTGGTGTGTTGCAGGCGTCATAAAGGGTATCAGAACCCTTGCCAGACGTGTCTCATACATAAAGCCGATATGATCAAACATCTCTTTTAGCAATATTGAAAATTCGAAGCAGATCCCACCCCTATTGTTAAATATTATTTTATCGGCAATCACGTCACGTGCTAAGTCTCCAGACGCATTATCCCGCATACTGAAGTTTTCAAACGGTACTGAAAAGAAGTGGGCCCTGTGTATAACCGAAAGGAACGAACTATCCCGTCTTGGCTTTTCTATTAAATTCAGTCGCTTTAAGTAACCAGAAATGTCCTTTATGTTGCTTTCCTTGAAGCTCTCATAGAGTTTTTCATATGCCCCGCCTACACATCGGGAGGAGATAGTAAGAGAAAAATGTGACAAAACAACATAATTATCACTGAAAAATATTAAAATCTCTTAATTATAACGCTATGATTCCGAAAAGATATGTTAAACCAGTAACCCTTAATAACTAAGTGGATGTAATTTATGTATTTAATATATGTGAATATGTATATTCTTAAAGGTTATAAACAAAATTCACATTGCTTTACTTCTTAATGACTCGCCTTATAAGGTTCGTTGCGTATTTGTTATGCATACTTTATTTTTATGTTTAAAAAAGTCAGCATTATTTTAACATGGTTGGGGTGGTGATGATTTTCGTTTCTAAACAGCAGATGGGCGGAAGTGAATCGCTGAGGGTTGGCAATCCCCCCATTTTTAACGGCAGTAATAAGTAGAATCAGGTCATACGTTGAATATGCTGCATTGGTGTGAAGCCATTTAACGCCATATTCGGTCGTTCATGATTGTAAAACCATTGCCACTGAGTGGCATAGTCCTGCAATTCATCCAGTGATTTAAACAGATGTTGCCCCAGTCAGTCATAACGTACTGTTCGATTATATCGCTCAATATACGCATTCTGCTGAGGTTTGCCCGGCTGAATAGAACGAAGGGTTATCTTCTGCTGAACTGCCCATGACGTCAGTATTTTTCCTGTATATTCCGGCCCGTTATCACACCGTATAGCTGTCGGTTTTCCTTTCCATTCGATGAGCCGTTCCAGTGTTCGCACAACCCGATTCGCCGGTAGAGAAAAATCGACCTCTATTGCCAGTGCCTCACTGTTAAAATCATCAATAACATTCAGCAGACGGACTGAGCGACCATCCGACAGCTGATCATGCATGAAGTCCATCGACCAGCATTTGTTGCTGCTTTCAGGCACCGCCAGCGGTGCAGGTTTATCCCGTTTCAGCCGTTTTTTCGGCTTAATTCGCATGTTCAGCGACAACTCGCAGTAAATCCGGTACACCCTCTTATGGTTAAACCGGAAGCCTTTTACGTTGCGCAGGTATAAAAAACACAGGCCAAATCCCCAGTTCCGCTGGCTGTCAGTGATGCGGAGCAGCCAGTCGGCAATGAGGTCATTTTCTGCATTCAGTTGAGACTGATAGCGATAGCAACTTTCACTGACCACAAACAGCTTACAGGCAAAACGCACGCTGACGTTTCGGCTTCTGACCGCGTGCTGCGCAATCTGCTTTCGACGCGATGGCGTCACCACTTTTTTGCCATGGCTTCCTGAATAATTTCGGCTTTGAGCCGCTCTTCAGCATACATTTTTTTGAGGCGACGGTTTTCGTCTTCCAGCTCTTTCAGACGTGTCATCATGGAAGCGTCCATACCACCAAAGCGTGAACGCCACTTATAGAAACTGGCATTACTCATGCCATGCTCGCGGCACAGTTCGGCCACCGGTGTTCCGGCCTCGGCTTGCTTCAGGATGGACGTGATCTGGCTGTCAGTGAAACGTGATTTTTTCATAGAGATCTCCCCGCTTCAGATTACGAGAAAATTCTACTTATCAACACACCGATTTTTCGGGGGGATTACCTGCAGGGGTTCAGACCATTTCCCAGCGAGCTGTGCAGAAAGGCCGGCTGACCGGCGGAAATCATCTTTGTTCATCGGATTATTTACTTATCAGGTTAAATGTTTCGCGCTGGTGTTTCCGTGTGTAAATAAGCTGCAGAAAATTTGCAGGGAATCGCGGATCTGTTCAGCCTTTAAACCCGCGCTAAGCGTGTCCGGGCAGTCTCGGGAGGCAGTGAATTAAACTGATAAACCTAATCTTCAGCAGTGCTTATGATTATGCTGTTCCGGTACGTCAGGAGGTTTCGCTGGGAATGTGACGGAACGGGACGCGGGCGCTTACATTCGCCCGGCAGTCTTTGTGGCAGTAATTTCTCATGATAATTTACCTTATAGGATAAATCTTAAAAACAAGCTAACAAAACGCTTCTGGGTGAACCATGCGCTGTGCCAGTTTTTTCAGGCGGACAACTGTCTGCCTGACCACCGCTTTTGTCATATTTTGTTCTGTGCCAGCCGCCTTAGCGCTGTCAAGCGGCTGCGCCGCGGTAAATGCCCTGTCGGGCTCCTCCACCCTTGCCTTCAGCACAAACCGCTACCCGGCTTCTGACTTTGCGACCGGTGATGCCCTGACGCTGAGCTTTACCGACAGCGGTGGGGCATACGGTGGAAGCGCGGCGATGGCCGACAGCGTCAGCATCGCGCGTTACAACCTCAGCAGTTTCCAGACCTACAATGCCGCCAGCGCTACCAGTAGCTCGCCTCACACCGAGACTATCACCGTGCCCTCAGGCAGCCTGGAGGCAAACGGCGTCGCCCTCCGCGCCACGACGTCGAACGGTCAGATAAGCAACCTGGTGTTCAGCTGCACCAGCGCCTCCACCGCCTCCGCCGACGCCACGCTTTCCGGTCTGACGCTTTCGTCAGGCACGTTGTCACCGGCAGTCAGCGCCGCAACCAGCAGTTACAGCGCCTCGGTCGCCAGCAGCGTGTCATCTGTCACGGTCACCCCCGTTGTCGCCGAGAGCCACGCCACCGTGACAGTAGACGGTACCGCCGTCGCATCCGGCTCGGCATCCCAGTCCGTCAGCCTGACATCCGGCAGCACGACCAGCATTTCCGTCGTCGTCACGGCGCAGGACGGTACGACCCGTGCGTATACGCTCAGCGTCACCCGCGCGGAAGCCGCCCCGGTGTCGTCAGGCAACGCCGCTACCGTCGCCGCTGACAGCACGAACAACGTCATACCGCTCTCCCTGAGCGGCGGAGCGGCGAGCTCAGTGACGCTCGTCTCCTCCCCGGCTCATGGCAGCGCGACGGTCAGCGGGACCTCGGTAATTTACACGCCCGCAGCCGGCTATTCCGGCAGCGACAGCTTTATCTGGAATGCGTCCAACAGCGGCGGCACCTCTGCCGATGCCACCGTATCTCTGACGGTTACCCCGCCGGTGCTGAGGGTGACGCCGGCATCAGGCACCCTGACCGCTGCCATCATGGGGAGCGCGTGGTCACAGAATCTGACGGTCTCCGGCGGTACCTCTCCCTGGACCTGGTCCGCCACCGCACTGCCCGCCGGGATCACGTTCGACGCATCGGCCGGCACACTGTCCGGAACGCCCTCTGCCGCAGGCAGCTACAGCTTCGAGGTCACCGCAACGGATGCAAACGGTGCGACCGGCAGCGCCAGCTATACGCTGGTCGTCAGCGCCGCCTCACCGGTGGCCAGCGACAGCACGGCCACCGTGGCCGCCAACAGCAGCAGCAATCCGGTCACGCTCAGTCTCTCCGGTGGAACGGCCAGTTCGCTCAGCATCGTGAGCCCGCCGGCTCACGGCAGCCTGGCAGTTTCGGGTCTGACGGTGTCCTATACGCCTGCCACGGGGTATGCGGGCAGCGACGGCTTTACCTATACTGCCACCAACAGCAGTGGCACCTCTGCCAGCGCCCGCGTGTCGCTGACCGTGACACCGGTGCTGCTGACGCTCTCACCAGGCAGCGGCGCCCTGCCTGCGGCCACGGCGGGCAGCAGCTGGAGCCAGACGCTGACGGCCTCGGGCGGCAGCGCACCCTATACCTTCAGCGCCACCGCCCTGCCCGCCGGGGTTACGCTGAACGCGGCAACGGGGGCGCTGGCCGGAACACCGACCGCGTCCGGCACTTATCGCTTCCAGGTTACCGCCGCTGACAGCCTGGGCAACAGCGGCACGGCCAGCTACTCGCTGGCGGTCAGTGCCGCCGTATCCGCCGCCCTACAGCTCCAGCCCGCGGGCGGCGCCCTGCCAGAGGGAAAAGCCGGGCAGGCATACTCTCAGGCCCTAAGCGTCACGGCCGGCACCGCGCCCTATCGCTGGCAGCTGAGCGGCACCCTGCAGCGTGGACTGACGTTTAGCGACGGCCAGCTGTCGGGTACACCGCAGTCTTCCGGAAGCAGCACGTTCAGCGTTCTGGTGACCGATGCCACCGGCAGGGCTCTGCAGGCGGGATACTCGCTGAACATTGGCGCTGCGGCACCGTCCGCGGCTGACCATGCCGCCACGGTGGCCGCCGGACAGTCGGTCACCGTCAGCCTGACCGGCGGGGCGACCGGCGGCCCGTTCACCGGCGCGCGGCTGCAGGAGCAGCCGGACACCAGCCTGGGTAAAGCCTCAGTCCAGGCTACGGGTGACGGCTATCAGCTGCTGTTCAACGCCGCCGCGCAGGCCAGCGGCACCCTCACGCTCCGCTATATACTGACCAGCGCGGCCGGGACCACTTCGCCAGCGCTTATTACCCTGACCATTACCGCGCGCCCCGACCCGTCCAGGGATGCTGACGTCATCGGACTGGTGAGCGCGCAGTATCGGGCTGCACAGAATTTTGCCCGCGCGCAGCTGCGTAACTTCAGCGACCGCCTGGAGCAGCTGCACCGCGGGACCGACCTGCCTTCTGACATGAGCGGCGTCCGTTTTTCTATGCCCTCCTCCGGGCCTGAGCACGACGCCGACCGGAATATGTGGACGACGGCCTGGCAGCAGCAGAAACCGGGCCTGTCGGACGCGCCGCGCCAGCCTGCCGCTCCGGCACTGCCTTTCGCCGGCGAAGCGCAGGCGCAACGGCTGTCGTACTGGACCGGAGGCTATGTTGATTTTGGCGGCGACAATGCGGACGGCGTGCGCTTCAGTCACACCACCGTGGGCGTGACCACCGGGGCCGACTACCGCTTTAGCGAGACCTTCACCGGCGGCGCGGGCATTGGATTCGGCCGCGACGTCAGCGACGTTGGCGACAGCGGCACCCGGACAAATGGTCGCGCGCTCAGCGCCGCCCTCTATGGCAGCTATCACCCGGGTCCCTTCTTTGTGGACGGCTTGCTGGGACACGGCACGCTGAGCTTTGACAGCCGCCGTGCGGTCACGGATTCTGACGCCGTGGCCCGCGGTTCACGGTCGGGGCGTCAGATCTTTACGTCGCTGACCTCGGGTTATGAATTCCGTGCGCCTGACCACCTGCTTTCACCCTACGCCCGTCTGCAGTACACCCGCACGTCGCTGGACGGCTTCAGCGAGTCGGGCGCCGGTGCGTTCAGCCTGGCCTACGCGTCACAGACGGCTGAGCAGGTCGTGACGGCCGCCGGCCTGCGGGGTGAACGCACCGTACCGGCCCGCTGGGGCATCCTGCGCCTGCAGGGACGCATTGAGTATGCACAGACGCTCAGCGACGCCGGTACCGCGCGGATCGGTTACGCAGACACCGCTGACGACACCTGGCGCGTGGCGCTGACGGAGACCAGCCGGCAGGCGATGACGGTCGGCACCGGGATTGATTTTCTACTCCCGTACAACATCACGCCGGGCATTGCCTATCAGGGCACGCTGGGGCTTGACGCGCAGCGCACGCGCGAGCAGATGGTGATGATCCGGGTCAGCATTGGTTTCTGACGACAGAATAAGCAGCCCCGCACGGGGTCTTTATCACGCAGTTTCATCACTTCAAGAGAGAGTTCAGCAAGATGGTACCGGAAAACGACAGCAAGGGTGGAGAAAACGACACGCCAAATATCTCCGCTTACATGCCGCACAAAGACAGCCAGGGCAGAACCCCGGAGGAGAGGCTGGCCAGACTGCAGAACAGTGATGAGATGATGCGGCTCAGTAAAGCGGAGAAAGACGCGGAAGAACGCAAGAAGGCGGACGAAAGAGAGACGGCCGACAGGCGGTCTGCGCTGCTGAATGCGGTCCGGGTCAGTACGCCCGATCTGAGTACGAAACTGTTTGAGGAAATGAAGGCGCTGGCCTCACGGGACAAAAGTTTTTCCAGCCGGGATGCGATTGCCCTGATGAATGCGACGGGCGTGACCCTGAATCCTTCGCACGATTTTTACGACCTGAACACCGCGCAGCGAAATGACCTGCTGGATCGCATCGGATTTTACCGGGGGGTGGTCATTGACCAGACCTCGGCCAATACCGTGGAGTCCGGGTTTCGTGAAGTTATCAGGCGCCCTGACGACCAGTCGTCCGGGGATGATGAGGACCGCGAGAGCATTCCCGCCACGCTTTTTTACCGCCGCCCTAACTTCTCTGGCTATTTTGAAAATAACCATACCAGCAATCATTCCGTCCATCAGATGCAGAAAAACGGGGTGACCAATCTCGCCTTATCACTGAACGTCGCAATGGGATCGATTAAAAGCGCTGCAATTGGAACCGAGTACGCATCGTCAAGCCAGAGTCGGATCACCGCGGGAGGGATAAACAGGACGCTGTACACGACGGCCAGTTTTTATCTTCCCATGATCGAATTATCCTTCGATGATTCAGAAGTGTGCGCCAGCCAGGCATTTATCCGTGCCTGCCGGACCGCGCTGACAATCTCCCTTCCAGATTTAGCCGAACCCGCTAAAGACGATGCGCCGGCAGAAACCGATGCAGATCTGAAGGATCGGCAGGCCAGTGAGGCAATGAAAGCCCGGTTCAGACGCCTGAAAAAGGTGCTCGATACATTCGGTCATTTTGTGCCGGTCAGTACCCGGGTAGGCGGGCGCCTGTATGTGACCGAGGAAAAGCAACTGACGACGAAGGAACAGAGCACTGACCTGACCGAGCGCTTTGCGGTCGCTGTCAAAGCCAGCTTCTCTCACCCGGTTGCCAGCGGTGATGCGGGGCTGAAATATGAAAACTCGGTCCAGACGACCTTCTCAGATGAGGCGTCAAGTGAAGCTCAGCACCTTATTTTTCAGGCAGTCGGCGGGGAAGGGGCTGCGGTTCAGAATGCCAGCCTGTGGGCAGATTCTCTGGCTGATTATCGCCGCTGGTCTGCCATTCAGCGTGAAAATTTAGTGCCCACCGTCAACCTGCTGCCGGTGGCGCTAAGAGAGGAAGCATGGCACGTGCTTGAAAAATTTTCGCAGGCCAGTGATAAGCGTTCTCTTCTGAATGATGAGGATGCCTCATTTTTATTCTTCGGCGAATATGGAGAAAGAGCCGGTTCAGAAGCGCGGGAAATTTATTTCAGCATTCAGAACCTCGCCAGGCCGGCCGCGGTATCGCTGGGGCTGACTCCGCCGCGGCAGGGGGATACGGCCGTGCTGTCTCATCCTTCACTCAGTCAGGCGCAGATATGGCACCTGACTGCAGACGGGCAAATCATCAGCTACATCAGGGTCAAACCCGGAGCGACAGGCCCGCGCGAGGACATTGCTTTTGCACTGACTGCCGGTACGGAAGATAAGGATTCAGGATATCACGTCCTGATCCGTAAAGTGGGGTCTTCGCCGCTTCAGCAATGGCAATGCACAGAAGCGGGTGAGATTGTTAATACCGCCTTGTCTGATACTGAAAACCGGTTTGTTCTGACGGCAGGCAGCAGTGAAAAACTGACGCTGACAAAACAGACGCCGGGCTCTGATCTGACCCAGCTGTGGACACTGCAGGAGTTTTCGCACAATGAGATAAAGGACAGCAAGCCGCCGGTTATTGCCGAGAGCAGGGTCAGATTCACCTGTAAGGATAAGAAGCTGGCGCTTTCGGTGCTGGAAGGTGCGTATCAGAAAGAGCTCACAGACGCGAAACGCTATACCGTCTGCGCGCAGCCCTTTACAGGCGGAGCGCATCAGCTGTGGCAAAAAGACGCGGCGGGAAATATTACCTCGTGTCTGAAAACGGCCACCGGAAAGGATGTCTATCTGTCCTCGGCGGATATTGCCGGGGCTCCTTATCCTGTCGCCACGACCTATGATGCATTGCTGACTCAGCGCTGGAAAAACGACGTCAACGGCCATCTGATGCCGGCGAGCGGGCCACTGGCAGACAGGATGATGTCAGTGAATGCCCAGTCTGATGAAAGCCAGCCTGTGTACCTGTCCGAAGCAAGAGCTGATATCCATACCGCATGGAAAATGGAGGAGGTTTCAGAACACGAGATTGCCAGCGAAGCAGAGTATTCCCTTCTGGCCGGTCAGGCATTTGAAGAAAAGAAGGAGGTGTTTACGGTGGACTCACGGGAGCTGGTGATTAACGGATACATCCGTGAAATCAGCCTGTACGCAGTAGACCGGAAAATTTTTAACTTCAACGGGATAGGCATTGGTGAGGGCTGGGCCCTGCAGATGCGGCTGAAAACGCAAAGAACGGGCGGCGGAGAAGAAAACATACAACATCAGGGGGCCCCCAACCGGGATAATCAGCTGTTTGAGGAGCTGTCACCGGTGTACGTTGAGACCGCCATGGTCTACCTGCCCGACTGGCCCATTTACTCGCTGCGCCTGTCCATCCGGCGGGGCGTGAAAAACGTCCTCTGCTTCGAATATAAACCGAGGAAAGAAAGTGACTGGGTCGGAGCAGATTCCGATGGCAGCACCCTCACAGAGTGGCAGCCAGGCTATGTGGAGGTAGGCAAAGGCGTAATGAAAAGCAGTGGGCCCGGTATCGCCGGCCTCGGCCTTCATTATGAAAGGAATGCAGCCGGGAATGCAGCGCGCATTTCGCCCAGACTGTTGCTGAAGAAATAATTAACCTGGTGACAGCCCCCGGTTGTCACTGTTTTTTATCAGGAGGACATATTTGCGCCTGTTTATGAGTTACCTTTTCAAAAAAAATGAATTTGATGAAGACCATAATAAAGATAATTCTTTTTTGGATAAGGAAAAAAAAGGGTTGATTAAAAAACATCCTTTCTTCTATGAATATTTTGACGAGGCGCCGGTATGCCCTTACTGTAATGAGCACATTGATTATAAGCACGCCGCCGTAGACCATATAATTCCTTTTAAAATGTTTGCGCGTTATCATTTACTGAAAAATATCAGTATGGATATCGATACTTTTCTGGATGCTGGTATATATGACCCAGAAAATTTTTGTCTCTGCTGCGCCAGCTGCAACTCATCCAAAGGTAACAGGCTGGCTATAGAAAAAATCTATATGGCTATAGAAAATTTCACAGCGGCCGGGGTTGATACGGGTATGTTCAGGAAGGCCTTGATGATAGCCACGGATATTCTGGAGACGCTTCCTGCCTATCAGGCTATGTATTGTATGAAAGGAATCTACTGGAAACCAGATGTTTCATTATTAAAACCAGAAGTATTAGGTGAAGAGTTAAAAAGATGTGATAAATGGATGTCATCTTTTATCGGGGGGAAAGAAGTCAACCTCAATGATGCTGTGTTATGGCTTTCTGAGAAAATAAGCGACAACCTGGCTGCCCCCACCCATTCAGCCTTAATCAACCGCCATTTACTTGGAATAGCTAAATACAAAGTTGGCACTGTCAAATTTACCGCTTTAGTGAGCATCAGAAAACCCGCGGATGCAGAAAGTAAAAATAAATTATTAAAAGTGTCTATCGACCACGGTCATCACGGACACGAGAAATATCTGAATGAGGTACAGTTCAACGGCCTGAGCCTCGCATATGTACTACGAACTGTAGAAAGTATTCTGATGAATATGCCAAAAGAACAAAAAACAATAATCGAGGAACAGAGTCAATCGGAGTCTGAAGCTGGCACAATGGCACCTGTAAACGTATCGTTACTCCTGTCAAACCCCGCAGAGGATTGCGCCGGCGATGATGAAGATGACGATGAATATCTGTATGACTCTGATTCAAGAGGCAGAAAAAATAAAGTCATTGCGGATGTGAAACCGGAAAAACCGCTTCCTCTCCAAAAGGAAAACGTGGGTGATCCCTATCTGAAAGGGAAATATCTCCGGAAGGCACTGACATTAAAACAGGTGTTTAAGAAAAAGCAAAGCCTGCCGGTTCTTTGCTGTTGTTATTGCCTGGGTTTTTATCCTTCGAGTTCTTTCCAGATAGACCATATAGATTCTGGCCTGAAAAAAAGTAGGTACCATCTGAGTTACAACCTGCTTGCTGTCTGCCAGGGGTGTAATAATAATAAAAGAGAAAAGAGGCTCACAGCGGATTTTCTCAAGAAACGTATTGAAGACAGACTGAAGTCAGACAGAAAGACAGGACTGGAAAGTCAGATAACAGAGAGCTCTCTGTATAATTATACCCCGATGTTTATAGCCAGGTGCATGCAGGCTTACGTCCTGCGGGAACACATCAAAACTTCATGGGGAAGCCTTGACGAAAATTACACTGCTGAAAGGATTGAAATTCTGAAAGAAACACAGATGGATTTTTCTTTGCCGGTAGACTTTACTGAAAACTATGAGAAGTTTAAGCAGAGATGAAAATTACGTCCGGGACTGACAGAGTCAGGGAGGTACCCGGTACCGGGGAATTGTCCTCTGGCAGAAGTAGTGCGTGAGTCCGCGCTGGTGAGGCTGTGCCCGCATGTACCCGGCGGACCGCGAGCTGCTCTGGTTATGCCACCCGGCTCATGCAGGCACATAGCCTGAGAGCGTATCCGGATGATGATAATGGTTGCACTTCTGTTTATCGGCCCTGAACGTTCGAGCGTGAGCAGTAACCACGCCAGTGGCGGCAGTTATCTCTGCTCTGCAGGGTTATTACTCTTCAGCACCCCACCCGTCTTTAAGCAACTTTTCATCCCAGATGGAAAAATTCTGTTTTATTCACTGTATCCAGCACTTGCTGCCTCTGTTAAATCCTGCAGATTCGGAAAAAGGAAAAGTCGGAACACACAAAAACTGACGCACAGGTGTTTACTCATTACCACCTGCAATTTCATAACGTTATACTGTGATAAAACAGGAGGCTGGCGTGAAACTGAAAATGCAGGAAATGAGACTCTTTAACCTCGTGTTTGAGAGCGATCCCGGCTGGATACTCGATTTCTCCAACCGTACACTGTCGGCTTTTTTTGATGAAGAGCTGAACATTGATATTGATGATGAACGTTATCAGGCTGAGGGAACCTCAAAAGCCAAACGGGTCAGATGTCTGCTGAAGCAGGTGGATCGCGAGACCGCCCTGCGGGTCCTTGGTGCCCTCTGGCAGTACAAAATGGAGTCCATGCCTGAACAGGCCGAACAAAGCCGTAATGACTATCTTGCACTCATTTCCCGTTTGGAAAACGCTGACACCGATACAGCCAAAGGTGACAGGCCGGCTCAGGTATGGAACGGTGTTGACTGGCCTTCACTGATAGCCGAAATGAACGCCATGAAATCCCTGGCCCCCCATCCCCGGGGCTTCCGGTTTGAAACCTGGCTTGCTGAACTGTTCAGTACCTTTAGGCTTGCCCCCCGTTCGTCATTCCGTAATACGGGTGAGCAGATTGACGGCAGCTTCCGGCTGAATGATGACTTTTACCTGATGGAAGCCAAATGGCATCAAAACCGAACGCCGGCGGCAGATTTGCACGTATTCGAAGGTAAACTCAGCACCAAGGCAAAATGGGCCCGGGGAGTGTTCATCAGCTGGATGGGGTTTACTGATGAAGGTCTGACGGCCTTCGGAAAAGGGAAACGGGTGATCTGCGTCAGTGGTTATGATCTTTATCATTCACTCAGTCATGGTATCGCCCTGCCCGACCTGCTGGAAGCGAAGCTCCGGCATGCGGCTGAAACCGGGAAGCCTTATGCTGAGCTCGACAGGCTCTACACCCTTAAGAACAAAATACCCGGCACGCCGAAATAACCTGCCGGGTAATACAAGATATTACCCTGAAAAGAGTGGCTTACTTCGCCCAATCTTCAAATGTTAACCCCGGCACCCGCTCAAATTCCCGCGTGTTGTTTGTCACCAGAACGGCGCCGGCCGCAATTGCATGCCCGGCAATAGCCGTATCGTTCGGGCCGATCGGCGTCCCGGCCAGGCGCAGCGCCACCTTAACGTCCGTGGTGGCGTCGACCGCTGCGCGATCCCAGGGGAGGATGGCATCGAGGCGGGCGCAGAACGCGTCAACCAGCTCAATGTGGCGCGGCGAGGCCTTCGGGCCGGTGGCGCCGAAGCGCATCTCGGAGTAGGTAATGGCCGAGACCACGATACGCTGATTTCGCAGCACCGCCTGCGCCAGGCGCTGCAGTACTGCGTCCGGCTGCTCGCGCATGATGAACGAGCAGATGCAGGTATCGAGCATGTAAATTTTGTTCACAGGTCAAATCGCCCTTCGTCGCTGACAACGTCCTCGCGATCCGCCAGAAAGTCCGGATCGGCCTTTTCGAGGCCGGCGAACGAGCCCCAGGTCGGCCGGGCGGGACGCAGGATGATGCTGTCCCCTTCCCGGACGATCTCCAGCTCGCTTACGCCTTCAAAGTCCATATCCCGGGGCAGACGGATGGCGCGGTTATTGCCGTTTTTGAATACAGATACAGTTCGCATAGTTACTCCTTCCGGACGTGTTTACGACACCCTGCCGTTACCGGCCTTTTTGTGCAGCCATAACCGGTCTGCATAGGTCCAGTATATGCAGAAAGTAGATGTATGTATAGGTGCAGTATATGCAGATGCTTAACATATCCCCATTACTCTGTTTTTCATTAAAGATCCGGAAAAAGGCAAAACCGGAATAGAGACTAGATGTCTGCACTCGTTAGTTGCTGCGGTGATTCCCCGCGCGCAATTTGTTGCAGATACTTGTCAATTTTTTCCCGGGTTTCGCCTGTACGAGTGAAATCCACACTTTCGTGATGTCTTTCTAAGGAGTCGAGAAGGGCTTCTAAGTGACTGACTCGATCATAAATATGCCAGAGGACACAGACCATCTTCCACTGACGATCTGGATAACGATGAGTCTTTATGGTACGGGAATAAGCATCTTCTACGTTCGGATTATAAAGACTGTTCAGTGCGTTAGCGTCTTCAATGCGACAAGCTTGCTCTTCTCTGATTTGGTTTATCAGCAATGCATCGGCACCAGCTTTATCCTCTATACCGATAAGCTGCCATACCTTTGAATAATGCGATTCTTCGTGAAAAGCTGCACTCAGCAGTAGTAATTCTCCGTTTCTACCAGAGAGTTGAGCCACCACCTTTTCCTTCAGCTCGCTGCAGTATCTCCTTAAGTTAGGATCACGGGCGAGCGAAGAAGGCTCGTAGGCTGCACGGGCATATATGTAGAACAGCAGAGTCTCGACATACATACGTCCTGTCTGTTCAGTTTTATGTAGAAGTTCATAACTCCATTTGCTGACAGGGGTCTGTTCCGGCATTGCTTCCCGTAGCAGCCTTAGAACCGGACCAGCCTGGAAAATGACTTCTTTCCATTGCTGATCTTGCTTACTTTTTTCGTCTACTGAGCTGGCAAAATTCCATTGCGTGAAAAGATCTTCATAGCGACCAGCAAGTACCTCAAGCTGTTGTTTTTCCTGCTGTTGAAGCATTATCCGTGTACGCTGTTCCTCATGTATCTTTAACCCCTTCCCGATTTGATCATTGACGAAGTTGATCAATGGAAACAGGTCAGGAAACAGGTATTGTTTGGGGCTTTAAGGCGCAGGAATCAACTTCAATATGGCGCTAAGCTTTTCTTCACTGATAAACGGCCCAGAAAACTGTCCCGTACCACTATTACGGAACCCTGCAAATAGCTCGTATCTACTCATTATTATTTCCTAATGCTTTTGGTGGCCACACACGAACGCTAGTTGATCGCTCTCTAAGCTCGGATTCTCTTCCAAACACCTAAGGTGATGGTATCCGGGTGTTTCAAACATATTCAGTACAATTTATACATAAAATTTTTTAGTACATACATGGCTTACACTATTTTCCGCACATCCTTAAAAAGGATGAAACGGAGAGCGTACTACATCCTGATAAGCCCTAAATACCGCTGTATTAGTCTCTTAATCCTGATTAAATGACAGGTATTCAGCAGATATACTGATGCAAACTTACAAACCTCTGGTGGAAGATATGATGAAAACGCCACGGCTGGCGGGGCTTCTGGCTCTCGTTAAGGCTGAGAACGAAGAAGAAAATGAAGTGACATATGATTATGATGCGCTGACGCCGTCACTAATGAATGAAGAAGATGCAAAGCATTATATCAACGCGCTGAACTTTGCATGTCATAAACCTGATATCAAAAACATTGCCGTTACCGGCCCTTACGGGGCGGGAAAAAGCTCTGTCCTCCTTACCTGGTCAAAACGCCGACAGGGAGATTTGAAAATCATGACGGTTTCGCTTGCTGATTTTGACATGATCCGGACTACAACTGAGACTGACGACAAGTCCGCAGAATCCGGAACAAAGACTGAAAAAAAGACCAAGCAGGAAAAATCTATTGAATACAGTATCCTGCAGCAAATACTGTACAAAGCCCGCAAAAGCGACCTTCCCTATTCGCGTATCGAGCGGATCGCAGATGTCACACCGTTACAGATGCGCAAAATGGCTCTGGGCCTGCTGGCGACAGTAGGATGTGGTCTGTCAGGCCTTATATTTCTTTTCCCCGACTATTTCAGAAACAAACTGTCGGTTTCCACCGCGTTCAGCGAGTTCATACTTAATATTCCCTCTGTCTTAAGGATCGGTGTTCTGGCCAGCGGCGCGTTCTTTGTCATGTTTTACCTCCTTCTCAGCAAACTTCACCGTATGGGAATATTTGACCGACGCGTAAGCATAGACAAGATTGATCTCTCAAAAGGGGCTACCATATCGACCCGGCCGTCGGATCCCTCACTGCTGAACGTTTTTATTGATGAAATAGTCTATTTTTTTGAAAAGCAGAAATATAATGTAGTCATTTTTGAGGATCTGGACCGGCATAATGATGGTGCTATATTTATTAAGCTGCGTGAAATTAACCAGATAATAAACAGCAGCCGGACCTCTGATGATCACGTACGTTTTATCTACGCTGTCAGAGACGACATATTCAATTCTCCAGAAGCACGCACTAAATTTTTTGACTTCGTTATGCCCGTGATCCCAGTGATGGACAGCCAGAATGCAACAGACCATTTCTTAAAGAAATTCAGAAAAGAAGAGATCGATGTGGCTGGTTTTGAGCAGTGTATTTCCCGGATCGCAATTTTTATTCCGGATATGCGTGTACTTAACAGTATAGCCAATGAATTCCGGCTTTACAGGAATTTGGTCAACAATGGCGAGGACATTATACGGCTTCTTTCTCTTATCGCTTACAAAAATATCTGCTCGCGAGATTATCACTTGATAGATTCAAAGCAGGGTATTTTATATGGCGTAATAAATGCTCATATTTCAGGCGGGCTCTCTTCCATTTTTGAGGAAAGGATTGCGGCAGAACTAGATAGCCTGAATACCCAGATTTCAGAAATAACTGACGAGACTGAAAAGGATAAATCAGGTTTAATCAGGGACATTCTCTCAGTTTACATCAGTGAAAAAATAAAAGAAGAGGTTCAGTTCTGTGATCATTATGGTACGACGTTTTCCTTAGATCAGGTTGTTAATGATGAAGATATATTTTTTTCCATGCTGGAAAAACAGGGATTGTTTGTAAGGACGAACACCCGCGGATTAAACCTGAAAAATATAACGTCCGCAGAAACTGAAAAGATATTACGTGAATATCAAAGGCGGTGTGAGCTTCTGAATTCAAAATCTGACGGGAAACTCGCTGATGTTGAAAAAAGAGCGGGACATCTTCGCCAGCGGAGGCGCAGACTCCAGTCAATCCGCCCAGGAACGCTGATCGAAAGAATGGGAAGTGAAGGCTTCAGGAGCTGGATAAGTGATACTCTGTACATCGACTGCAGCCCTGACAGCCGTGAAGGTTATACTGCCACACAGGTTGATTTTATTTACTCTCTTCTGCGTTGGGGATACCTCTCCACGGACTATATGTCATACCGATCGGTGTTTATTCCCGGAAGCCTCAGCAGCAGCGACAACGATTTCATCCGCGCCGTCAGCGCAGGAAGGGAACATTCCACCACAACCGCAATGATGCTTGACAGGACAGCTAACGTTGTCGAAAAACTGAAGGAGCTGGGGCTGCTGCTGCAGGACAACGCGTGGCATGCCAGCGTACTTCTTTACCTGCTTGAATACGACCAGCGTCAGTTAGGCGAAATAATTCAAATCCAGCTTGAGGACGGGGAAGAGCACCGGCTTGAGCAGCTTTGCAAGCATGCCTTCTGCAGCTGGTCAGCAGAAAAGAGCATTGCATACACAGAGCTCATGACTTCCGATACCTGGGCAACCAAAGAATTTTTAAGCCGCCTCTGTAATATGAGCGATAAAAAATCGGCAATGAAGCTGCTGGTGACCCTCTTCTGTGCTTCAGAGCTGCGCTGGAATAACGAAACAACCGACATGAGGGAAGCAGCAGAGAAGATATTCTCTGAACACGGCGATATTCCTGACGTGGTTCCGGACGGTTATGCAGAATTATTTACGTATAACCTCAGGCGGACACGGGTGATCCTGTTCCGCATCGGAGAATGTAATTCCGATCAGGGGGGTGAAATTGTGTCTGCAATCGCTTTTTCTGAATTATGGCAATATTCAAAAGATAACCTTTCAAACATCATCAACATACTCTCCGGTTATGACAGTAGTATATATGAAAACTTCCTGAGAGAACCATTCAGCACGCTTGAGACTTTTAAGGTACCACCGCTAAAAAAAGTTATAGATCAGAATGTAAATGGTTTTATTACTGATTTTTTCATCTCTTCTGAGGAATATAATAGGATTTCTTCAGTATTAAATAATTCGGCATCTTCAGTTGATAAAATACAGATGATTGCACGGGAAATGACATTTTTAATCGAGGATATCAGTAATATTAAGGAGCGCAGCGGCGTATTTCTCAGTTACAGAAAGATCTCGGCTGAAACAAGCATCTATACGGTGCTTCTTGAAAAGAATCGCATTGCGCCCACCTGGAATAACGTTGAATACCTGCTTAATCTGAGCAGTGACCTTGCACCGTGGTTTGCCATCTGGTTTGATATAAACCACTCAAAGATAATCGATATTCCCTCGGCGTTGTCTTCTTTTGATGTATACAGTGAATTAATTCATAAGATTTATTCCTCAGGCGCCTTAAACGAGGCGGCCCGGCGAACTATACTTTCCGCTATAGAACTGACGCTTCTGTCACTGCCGGAAATTCTCACCGTTGACGAAGCAGCACTGCTGATTGAATATCGTAGACTGGCTCCTCTCCGCAGCGTCTATCAGCAGATATACACCGCCTTCCATGAGGAAGGTAACCACGTTGTTCCGCTGCTTGCGGGCCTCGTCCTGCAGCGCCCGGCGTTGCTGGAAAAGGATCCTGAATTCATTTTAATCAACAACGGCGCGTTTTCTCCTGTGCTGGCCATGCAGCTTCTGACGAGCAATGGATTGCCGGATTCACTTCTTACATCTACCCTGGAGTGGCTCTGGGAATACGATCCTGAGATTTTTGATGGCCCCCTGTTTATCAACGCATCTACGCTGCTGCAGCTATTAATACTCCACAAAAATGAAAGCATATTGCGGGCGCTACTCGTCCAGCTGCTGAAGGCGGGTGCTATGACATACGATACGATTGCACGGACTATTCGCTCATTCAGCGACTCCGTTTCAGGGTCTTTTATCAGCGACCTCAACCACAGAAGCATTGACTTTTCTGAGGACGAACTGGAGCTGGCCCGACTGCTGGAGTCGGTCGGCTTTATACGGTCGTTAAATCCGGAGAAGAAAGAGGGGCGCTACCGGTTCATTCCCCATAACAGTCCGGTTTTCCGGCGTGATTAATACCTTATGAATATAAATCCTGCATGCGGCGGTATATCTCTCCGTGATGCAGGTTTTCTTTCTAAAATCCTTTTGATGCCTTAAAGCATTTTTATTCCCCCTCCTTAAATATTTTTGCCTAATTCACTGCATTCAGCCGGTTTGTGTTTTTAAATCCTCAGGATCCGGAAAAAGGAAATTTCGGAAATCTGATTGGACTGGTAATGAGTAACGACTAAAAATAAGGCACCTGTGGAAAGGTGCCTGAGAATCACTGGCCGATATAGGTCAGGGCGGTGTTTACAGCAACGGTTAATGCAGGCAGCGCGCCTGCGACAGTGACAACATTCGCCACGTCGCTCAGTAGATCGGAAATTTTCTCACCGAACCTGCTGTTTGTGCCCTTACTGATTTCTTTGCGGTACTCCGGATTCAGAACGGCCAGGCCAAGAGTTGACTGCACGGCATCCATTACCGGCTCAACGCCGGAAATACCGTATGTTTCCAGTGCTTCCTGGATTTGTGAAAGCTGTTTCAGCAGCAGGGTCTTCATCGTGGCAGGCAGATCAGCCTCCCGGATATCGTTACGCAGTTCGGTTAACCTCTCCAGCAGAGCTTCAATTTCTTCTGACTGCATAGCCGCGTGTGCGCCACGGGTTTCAAAAAGGTCTGACAGCATACTGAGTTCTGAGAATGTGCGGTCATCAATATGCTGCATGAACGACTGCCAGGTACTGTTGAGAGCCTGTGAAACAAATGCCGTATCAACGCATGTTTTCCAGTGCGTGGATTTTCCCCTGAGAGCGGAGAAATGATCCTCTCTGACCTGCACTATTCTTCCTGGCAATTCCATGACCCGGGCCAGGCGGGAAAGAAGATGCTGCTCATTATTTTTCTGAGCCTGCAGGAGAAAGACCCATACCGAGCGACAGTTTTGGTCCCGATTTTGTGTTTTTCCTGCTTCAAGAATATCCAGTAATCGCTGAGCCGGATTGTCAATTTTCAGTTCATTCATTCTTTTAATATCCTGCAATTCATATCCGGCTTTATTATACCCAGTCTTCCAGAGCCAGGTCCGGAACACGCGCAAATTCCCGCGTATTGTTCGTCACCAGCACGGCGCCAGCCGAGATGGCGTGCCCGGCAATCGCCGTGTCGTTCGGACCGATCAGCGTCCCGGCCAGCCGCAGCGCCACGCCATGCTAAAACGCCCATTGTTCGAGCGTGCGGCAGGCAAATTCCGGGCCCTGATCGGTTCTTATCATAGCCAGCCGAGAAAAAGCGCAATGCTGTCCAGAATACGTGTGACCTGCACGCCTGAAATCCCGAAGGCAACGGTTACCCTCAAGAACAGTTTTTCGCCATCCGACCCTGCCGCAGGCATTGAGACAAGCTTACTGACAGGATCGATTCGCGAATAATATCCCGACCCGCTTTTCCTCTGCGTGCCCGTAAACGTCAGTGTCAGACCAGGAGTGACATTGCCATTGGTTGTTCAGGTTGCGATACCCTGTCCGGTGGCCAGGACTGCTTAACAAGTATTTATAGTCGCAATCTGAAGACCTGATAATCAGTCTCTGGAAAAGGCTGGCGGTTGATTAAACTCCTTACAGGCCAGATCAGATACTCTGTGACCCACACCGGCCCGAATCTACCCTATTTCTTATCCAGCGACCACGTCGCACTGCGGATATCGACCTTCACCGGCAACAGACCAATCCGGGTAAAGGTATCCGCCAATGCCTGCTGCTGGGTGAAGACTTCAGGCGTCATCCGCTCTGCCCCAAACGGCATTCTCGCCAGCGCCCGTTGCCAGATAGGTTGCGGCAGACTGGTTGAGGTGGACATGATTTTCGCTGCCTCTTCCTGATGCTGATTGGCCCACGTACTCAGGGTGCCAAGCTCATCCACGACCTGACTGGCGATCTGCGGATAATTCTCTGCAAATTTACGGCTGGCAAGATAGAAGGTGTAGTGCGGCACCAGGCCTTCGGCATTCTTAATCAGCCGCGCGTGAGCGTTGGTTTCAACTTCTGCGTAGTAAGGATCCCAGATAACCCAGGCATCGACCGCGCCGCGCTGGAAAGCGGCACGCGCATCGGCGGGTGGCAGATAGACCGGCGTAATGTCTTTATAACTCAGCCCGGCCTGCTCCAGCGCCGTGACCAGCAGATAGTTCACGTCAGAGCCTTTATTCAGCGCCACGCGCTTTCCTTTGAGATCTGCCACGTTTTTGATGGAGGAGTCGGCTGGCACCACAATCGCCTCGGTTTTCGGGTTGGCCGGTGAGTGTGCCAGATAAACCAGATCGGCCTGAGCAGCCTGTGCAAATGTCGGAGGTGCATCGCCGGTGGCGGCCAGATCGATACTGCCGATATTTAAACCTTCCAGCATCTGTGGCCCGGCCGGGAACTCAACCCAGTGAACCGCAATCCCCTGCTTCTTAAATTCCTGATCCAGCGTGCCGCGATATTTCAGCAGTGCGAAGATATTGGCTTTCTGAAAACCGATATTTACCGTTTCGGGTTTCTCTGTGGCTGCCTGGGTGTTGAACATTAAGCCAGCCTGTGCGGCAATAATTAATGCGCTGAGTAAAACTTTTTTCATCTCTCATTCCTGAGTCAGGTTGTTGTCAGCGCAACATAACAAACGCAGGTTGAAGCGCTTAGCGATGAAATGTTCGAAGCTTAGCGTCAAAAACGCTATGGATGCCAGATCGATTCGCGAACCCGAATCGCACGGCTGAATAATCCCAGTGCATAGAATCGATCAGCAATGGTCTGCTGTTCCCTGATGATGGCTAAGTTCATACGCTGGGTCTGATGACTGCGGCGTGCTAAAGCGTGCATCAGTGATGTCGCAGAGATGCCAAGTTCGGTGGAGAGCAGTCCGGCCGCCTGAGCGCGGTGTGCATCGATGTAGCGGCCAGTCTGTTCCAGCGCGGTGAGCAGAATCTGAAGCAGGTCACCGGAGTGTGCCGCAAATCCGCGTTCAGCAAGGTAAAACTGATGATTTTTAACCCGTCCAGTACCATCCGCGATGACCCGGAACTGCCCGCTGTTCTCTGCATCGCTGAGAAGCGGATCCCACATCATCCAGGCATCTACAGCGTTGAGGTCGCTGGGCGTCAGCGGATATTTCGGCGGGGAATACACGATACGCACATCGTCCAGTGCTAAACCTGCTTCATCCAGAATCTGCAATAAAAGATAGTGGACGTTGGAACCGCGATTCACAGCAATGCGTTTTCCTCTGAGATCTCCAATCTGCTGAATCGTGCTGCTCTTCGGCACCAGCAGCGCCACGCTCTGGGGCGCTGCCGGTTCCCAGGCGACGTACACCATCGGGCTGTTGCTGGCCTGCGCGAACAGGGGGGGAACTTCACCGGTAGTGCCGAAATCGATCTCCTGATGACTGAGTGCATGCAGCAGCTGCGGACCCGCAGGAAATTCACTCCACAGCACGCTGACACCCTGATTGGCCAGCTGTTGCTCCAGCGACTGACGCGCTTTCAGGATGCCGAGATTACCAAACTTCTGATACCCAATACGCAATTCCCGCTCCCTTACAGGGTGCTGAAAAGAAGAGGCATCACGCTGACGCGGTGAAGAGCGGCGCGGTTTAATCACACCCAGATGGCCGAGTTGGGTACGCAGTGTATGACGGCTGATACCCAGCATCGCGGCCGCCTGCAGCTGATTACCCTGAGTCAGTTCCAGCGCATTTTTTACCAGTGCGGCAATCACTCTGGGATAGAGCGGTGTCTCGCTCTGCTGCATCTGCAACCGCAGAAACTGGTCCAGCGCCTCTTCTCCCTGAGACAAATCGCTGCCTGTAATAGCGTTCAGCCGCAGCTGTTGCGGCGTGACCAGCGAGGTTTTGCTCAGCAGCACCGCATTATGTAACGTATTTTCCAGCTCACGGATGTTACCCGGCCAGCTGTAGTCCATCAGCGTGGAAACAGCGTCTTCGCTGAGGCGTAACTGAGGTCGGCCCAGACGGCGCGCGTACAGCTGCAGGAAGTGACGGGCCAGCACCGGGATATCTTCGCAGCGCTCCCGCAGCGGGGGCAGCGTGACGCTGGCTACATTCAGTCGATAGTAGAGATCTTCCCGGAACAGACGTTCACGAATCGCCACGCCCAGGTCGCGGTTGGTGGCCGCGATAAGCCGCACATTAACCTTTATCGCCTTAGACGAGCCCACGCGGGTAATCTCGCGCTCCTGCAGGACGCGCAGCAGCTTCACCTGCAGCGACAGGCTCAGTTCACCGACCTCATCCAGCAGCAGGGTGCCGCCCTCTGCTGCTTCAAACCAGCCGCGATGGCGATCCTGTGCGCCGGTAAACGCTCCTTTCTCATGACCAAACAGCTCCGACTCCGCCAGGCTCTCGGTGAGCGCGCCGCAGTTCACAGCCAGAAACGGCTGTTTGCTGCGCGAACTGTGATGATGCAGATAGCGCGCCATCACCTCTTTACCAGTGCCGGTTTCACCGATGATCAGGACGGTCGCATCGGTGGGTGCGAGCTGATCCAGCACGCTTTTAAAGGCGCGCGATGCGGGGTCTATCAACTCAGGACTCGAAATCTGCATCTCATTTACCGGGTTTGCAGGAAAGCCATGACCATACCGCGCGGCAGACGCGGAAACGAGGGGCGAAATGAGCAGAATTGTTGCCATTGCAGCAGGCTGCCACTCTGGCTGTTGCAAACGCAGCAGTCTGGGGTGGGCGAGAGTTTATCTATCCCTCTGAATAATAAAGATAAATATTTAAAATTACTCTGGCACATATCCTGCTAACAGCTATATAACCAAAGAGTTTTTCTCTATGTGATAAATTCAAATATAGTTATAAAGGAATCTGCTAATGAGCCATGTGACACAGGAAAATCTCAACCTCTTCTGGTTTCTGCCTACCCACGGTGATGGGCGCTATCTGGGTACAACTGAAGGTGGCAGAGCGGTCGACTTACCCTATTTACAGCAGGTTGCGCTGGCGGCAGATAATCTGGGCTACTACGGTGTTTTAATTCCGACCGGCAAGAGCTGCGAGGATTCATGGCTGGTCGCTTCAGCGCTGGCACCCATCACCAAAAAGTTGCGCTATTTAGTGGCGGTCCGACCTGGGCTGCAACCGCCAAGCCTGGCAGCGCGGATGGCGGCCACGCTGGATCGGCTCTCTGGCGGACGTTTGTTGATTAATGTGGTGACGGGTGGCGATCCGATTGAGAACAAAGGTGACGGCATCTTCCTGAGCCATGAAGAGCGTTATAAAGTGACCCAGGAGTTTCTTGAAGTCTACTCCCGCCTGATGAAAGGCGAGAAGGTCGATTTTGCAGGCGAGCATATCCGCGTAGAAGGCGCTGAGATCCTCTTCCCGCCGGTGCAGGAAAATGGTCCGCCACTCTATTTTGGTGGTTCGTCTGATGCGGCTATCGATGTTGCAGCGAATCAAATCGACACCTATCTGACGTGGGGCGAGCCGGTTGAACAGGTAGCAGAGAAGCTGGCGGTGGTTCGTCAGCGGGCGCAGGAGAGCGGCCGTACCCTCTCCTATGGCATCCGTTTGCATGTGATTGTCCGTGAAACCGAAGAGGAGGCCTGGGCGGCTGCGGATCGGCTGATCTCTCATCTGGATGAAGAGACTATCGCCGCCGCGCAGAAGATCTTTGCCCGTATGGACTCAGCCGGACAGGCGCGGATGAGCGCATTGCATCAGGGCTCGCGAGAGAGCCTGCGCATCGGCCCTAATCTCTGGGCAGGCGTCGGTCTTGTGCGCGGCGGCGCCGGAACCGCGCTGGTGGGCAATCCGCAGCAGGTTGCCGATCGCATCCGGGAGTATCAGGCGCTGGGTATC
Source organism: Pantoea sp. RCC30.1 (assembly GCF_058148845.1). Lineage (NCBI taxonomy): Bacteria > Pseudomonadati > Pseudomonadota > Gammaproteobacteria > Enterobacterales > Erwiniaceae > Pantoea > Pantoea sp. RCC30.1. Next base: position 113,443 of record NZ_JBXUHX010000001.1, read on the forward strand.
GGTAACTTTATTTTCTCGGGCTATCCGCATCTTGAAGAGGCACACCGCTTTGCCGAACTGGTGATGCCGCTGTTGCCGCTGGCCGCCAATGTCGAAAAGAAACAACGTAGCGTGAATACCGGTCCGTTTGGTGAAACTATTGGCGGTGACCGTCGTCCTGCTAAACAGGCCAGCGCCAGTTAACAGAAGAGAAGGTTTGCATATGTCACATCAGAAGATTGTCATTATCGGCGGCGGATTTACCGGCACCGCGCTGGCGATCCATCTGGCCCGCGCTGGTCAGGCAGGATTGCAGGTGACGGTCATTGAACCGCGCGCGCAGCTTGCGCAGGGAGTGGCATATGGCACAACCGATCCGGCTCACCGCATTAATGTTCCGGCGACCAGAATGCAGCTTGCGGGTGATGAAGAGGGGATATTTGATCGCGATTATCGTGCATCGCCAGCCTTTAAAGCCGATCCGCAGGCGCTGTGGCGTGACGGTAACGTTTATCCGCAACGCGGTGAGTTTGGTCGCTGGGTCAATGCGCAGTTTGAGTATCAGCAGCAACACTCGCCCGTAAAACTTAGCCATCTGCGTGACAGCGCGGTCGCCTTTAAAAATGGGGTGGTGATTACGGCTTCAGGGCAGCATATCCGGGCCGATCAGGTGGTGCTGGCAATCAGCCATCCACCGCCGGACCTTCCTGTTCTGCTCAAGCCGCTTCAGGACCATCCGGGGTTAATTGCTAATCCCTGGCGCAGCGATGCGCTGGCATCGGTGGCCCCTGACGATCGGGTTGCGATTATCGGTTCAGGCCTGACCATGTCCGATGTGGTGGCGTCGCTGCATCGCCAGCATCATCGCGGAGAGATGACCGTCTTCTCCCGTCGTGGCCAGCTGCCACGTGCCAACCTGAGTGGTAGCGATGAGACATACACCCTGGATTACAGTCAGCCGCAGCCCGCCAGCGCGCGCGGCTGGTTACATCGGGTGCGGCAGGAGGTCAGACACGCTGCAGCGATGAATTTGCCCTGGCAACTGGTGCTGGATGATATCCGCCGTAATGGGCAGCACATCTGGCAGAGCCTCTCTTTGCATGAGCAGCAGCGTTTTCTGCATCATCTTCGCCCCTGGTGGGATGTTCACCGCTACCGGATTGCCCCTCAGGTCAGCCAGATTCTCAGCCAGCGGCAGGCGAGCGGTCAGCTGTCGCTGCTGGCGGCGCGTCTGATGGCTGCTGAAGCGGTAGACAACACTCTCCGGTTGACGCTGCGCCTGCGTGGCGCGCAAGCAAAAAGGCTGGAGGTGGATAAAGTCATTGTCACCACCGGCCCGGCGCACAATGCCCTGCTTAACAGCAACGCGCTGTTGCGACAGCTGCACGGTGAGGGCGTGATACAGCCCGATCCGCTGGCGCTGGGCATCCATGTTAATGCGCTGTCACAAACGCTGAATGCGCAGGGTAATGCTAATCCTTATCTCTTTGTGGCTGGCCCTGCCGCACGCGGGCGCTTTGGCGAACTGATGGGATTACCGCAGGTGGCGGAACATGCTGAGTCCGTTGCACGGCAGCTTCTCGCCGCCCCACCGCTCTCCTTCAGCGAGCGATGTCCCGGCTCACTCACGTACTGAATCATCTTTCTAAAACACACATTAAAAGGTGGGCGGCAAGCAATTGCCGCATCCGCTCAGGAGTCGCTATGTCATCGCAACGAGAAATTCGCCTGAATGCTTTTGATATGAACTGTGTCGGTCATCAGTCACCCGGTTTATGGGCGCATCCCCGCGACCGTTCCTGGCAGTACAAAGACCTGGAGTACTGGACCGATTTAGCGCGCCTGCTGGAGCGCGGCAAATTTGATGGGCTGTTTATTGCTGACGTGCTGGGCGTCTACGACGTGCTCAATGGCAATAATCATGCGGCGATTCGTCAGGCCACGCAGGTGCCGGTCAACGATCCGCTGGCGTTAATCACGCCGATGGCCATGGTGACGGAGCATCTGGGCTTTGGCCTGACCGCCTCACTGTCCTTTGAACATCCCTACCCGTTTGCGCGACGAATTTCGACCCTGGATCATCTGACCAAAGGTCGCATTGGCTGGAATATTGTGACCTCCTATCTGGAAAGTGGCGCGCGCAATATCGGGCATCAGGCTCAGACTGACCACGACGCGCGCTACGACTACGCCGATGAATATCTGCAGGTCATTTACAAATTGCTGGAGGGAAGCTGGGAAGAGGGTGCGGTCCTGCGCGATCGTGAACGTCATATTTTCAGCGATCCGAATAAAATCCATCCAATTAACCATCAGGGGACATTTTTCCAGGTGCCGGGTATTCATCTCTGCGAACCGTCACCGCAGCGCACGCCGGTGCTTTACCAGGCGGGTGCGTCCAGTCGTGGCAAAGCATTTGCGGCGGAACATGCTGAATGCGTATTTGTGGCAGCACCGTCCAAAGTGTTGCTGAAGAAAACCGTGGCGGATATTCGCCACAGGGCCGCAGAGGCTGGACGCGATCCGCGCTCCATACTGATCTTCAACCTGCAGACGGTGATTGTGGGTGAAACCGACCTGGCGGCGCAGGCAAAATGGCAGGAATACAAAAGTTATGTCAGTTACGAAGGCGCGCTGGCGCTGATCTCGGGCTGGACGGGTATCGATTTCGGCCAGTATCAGCCGGATCAGGTATTGAAGCATCTGCATACCAACGCGATTCAGTCGGCGGTCGAGACATTCTCCACCGCCGATCCCCATCGTCAATGGACGGTGCAGGGCCTGGCAGACTGGGTAGGCATTGGCGGATTTGGTCCGCTGCTGGTGGGCAGCGCGGAAACCGTGGCTGATGAGCTGCAGAGCTGGGTAGAAGAAACTGACGTCGATGGTTTTAACCTCGCCTATGCCGTGACACACGAAACCTTTACCGACGTGGTGGAACTACTGGTTCCGGAACTGCAAAAGCGCGGCGTCTACAAGCAGGACTATCAGCCTGGTACGCTGCGTGAGAAGTTGTTCGGAGAGGGGCCACGGCTGGTGTTGCCGCATCCGGGGGCGGGTTATCGCCGGAGCGCAGACACGGAACAGCAGATAAGCAGCGCCGAAATATCGGGATAAAATCTGTGGATTGATGCAATCAGTTATCACTGAACGGATTTCATAACCACAGAGAAAAGCACGCAGCTTTCAGATCAGGAAAAAAGAAATGCTTTAATTCGCACCGGATGAATCCAGCTATTCATCCGGCTTTTGCCGTGGATAGCTTTCATGTTTAACTTATTGAATATATTGAAATAGTTATCGTTATTTGTTGGTTGTTAACTGTGCCGGAAATGCCTATAAAACCCTCGTTACCTGCTGAATATAATAACGAGGATACGATGAGTACATTAAATATTGACGACACCCTGACCGCCCCGCCGCCACACTCCGCACCGGTTCGATCGGTGAGTGATGTGGCCCGGCTCATCAACAATAATAGTGAGCAACACAGCTACGCCCGCTGGATTGTTTTTCTGGCACTGGGGGGCGTGTTTCTTGACGCTTACGATCTCACCACGCTCTCCTACGGCATTGATGATGTGGTCAGGGAGTTCGGATTAACACCCGTGCTCACCGGACTGGTCACCTCCTCAATCATGATCGGCACCATCGTCGGTAATCTGGTCGGCGGCTGGCTTACCGATAAATATGGCCGCTATTCGGTGTTTATGGCCGACATGCTGTTCTTTGTGGTTTCGGCAATTGCTGCGGGCCTGGCACCCAACGTCTGGGTGTTGATTGGTGCCCGTTTCCTGATGGGAGTTGGGGTGGGGATCGACCTGCCGGTTGCCATGGCCTATCTGGCGGAGTTCTCTAAATTCTCCGGCAAGGGAAACAAAGCGTCGCGACTCGCGGCCTGGTGCCCGATGTGGTACGCCGCCTCGTCTGTTTGCTTCTTTATCATTTTTGCACTCTATTTCCTGTTGCCCGCAGAACATATCGACTGGCTGTGGCGCGCCTCCCTGCTGTTTGGTGCCGTACCGGCACTGCTGATTATTGCGGTGCGCAGTAAGTTTATGAATGAGTCACCGCTGTGGGCGGCGAATCAGGGCGATCTGAGCGGTGCTGTGCGTATTTTGCGTGACTCGTACGGCATTGTTGCGCATGAGGCGTTGCCCGCTAAAGCCGCTGCTGTGAAAGCGACGCCGAAAGTGCGTATCCGCGTACTGTTTCAGAAGCCCTATCTTGAGCGCACGGTCGTCAGCGCGGTGATGAATGTCTGTATTTCGTTTGAGTACACCGCTATTGCTTTCTTCCTGCCATCAATTCTGGCGCAGTTCCTGGGCGCGGGGGTCTTCGAGACGATTTCTGCTTCGCTGGGGCTGAATGCGCTGTTTGCTTTTACCGGCGGTCTGCTGGGGATGCGGCTGGCGTGGAAATTTCCTTCCCGACATGTGGCGATTGCCGGTTTTGCGCTGCAGTTTATTGCATTGATCTCGCTGGCATTGATCGGTCATCCGGAAGCGACGGTCGGCGTGGTGTTTGCCGTGCTGATGCTGGGTCTCTGGCTATTCGCGGAAGGTTTTGGACCTGGCGCGCAGTTAATGATCTATCCGGCCCTCTCCTACCCGACCCACATTCGCGCAACCGGTGTCGGCTTCAGTCGCTCGCTCTCCGGTGTTGGCAGTGCGCTGGCACTGTTTATTCTGCCGATTCTGCAGGCCCGATACGGCACCAACATGTTCTGGATCGTCTCTCTTGCTGCTCTTATTCCGATTATTTTCCTGTTGATCGTGCGTTTTGAGCCGACCCGACAGGATATTGATGAACAACCCGAATCTGGAGAAGATCATGTCTGAACTAAGTCACACTGAATTTACCGCACTGACTGAATATTTCAGGCCACTTTTTGCTCGTATTGCTGAAGATGCCGCTGTGCGTGAAGCGGATCGCACCCTGTTGCATGAGCCCATTCGCTGGTTGAAAGCGGCCAGGTTCGGCACCCTGCGCATTCCCAGAGAGGAAGGCGGTTTTGGCGTTTCGCTGCCGCAGTTATTTTCTCTGCTGACCGAACTGGCAGAGGCGGATTCAAATCTGCCGCAGGCTCTGCGCGCACACTTCGCATTTATTGAAGATCGGTTGAATCAGCCTGATAGTGATGACCGTCGCCGCTGGTTTCGCCGTTTTGTTGATGGTGAACTGGTAGGCAGTGGCTGGAGTGAAATCGGTGCGGTTAAGCTGGGTGAGGTCAACACGCAGGTTTCACCCGCTGAGGGAGGATGGCGGATCAGTGGTGAGAAATTTTACAGCACCGGCACGCTCTATGCGGACTGGATTGATGTCTATGCGAAGCGTACTGACAATGGTCGCGACGTGATTGCTCTGGTGAACACGCATCAGAATGAAGTGGAGCGCGATGATGACTGGGATGGCTTCGGGCAGCGGCTGACCGGCAGCGGCACGACGCGCTTTAAGCTGGCGCAGGTGGAACAGTCGCATGTCTATGATTTCAGCGAGCGCTTTCGCTATCAGACTGCTTTTTATCAGCACGTTTTATTGTCCACGCTGGCCGGCATTGGTCGGGCAATCGTACGTGATGGCGCACAGGGCGTGGCGAAGCGTAAACGCATCTACAGCCATGGCAATGCCCCTCAGGTGAAACAGGATGTACAGGTATTACAGGTGATCGGCCAGATTAGCAGCTGGGCATGGGCAGCAGAAGCTACCGTCGATCGTGCGACCCACTCATTGCAACGGGCGTTCGAACTGCAACTGAATGGTGCAGATGAGGCACAACTTCAAGCGGCTAATGTGCAGGCTGAGGTAGAATCTGCCCGGGCGCAGGCCGTGGCCATTGAGCTCGTGACACGTGCTGCCAGCGAGCTGTTCAATGCACTGGGGGCTTCCGACACCCGCGCCAGTAAGGCGCTCGACAGACACTGGCGTAATGCCCGGACAGTCTCATCACACAATCCGGTGATCTACAAAATACGCAACGTGGGTGACTGGGAGGTGAACGGCAATGATCCGACGTTTATCTGGCAGATAGGTAGTGGTGAGCAGTAATGGTTTTAACGTTGTATTCCGGCAGCTCATCAGCGAGGCGTGGCGTACCCTATCGCTGTTTTGCTTCAGTGAAGGCCAGATAGACAGCGGCGTCACAGAGAAGCCAGAACTCCTGACGGGGCCGTGCTGATGGGCCAGGCATACCAACTGCTGCGGGCAACCCGAAGCACCCGACACATCGCTTTGATGCCGAACTCTGCCCGAGGCTTTTCGATAAAGACAGACTTCATTTCAGGCGCTTCGCGAAGTATGTCGCGGCCTTTTGGAGGATGGCCAGCTCCTCGTCCCGTTCAGCGAGTTGCCTTTTAAGACGGGCAATTTTGAAGCCTGTTCGTTCCCGCGCTCAGAGACTGTGGCCTGATACTGCTGCTTTGTTAACACAACCCGCTATCGGGTTTCGCTCTTTTTTGGTGCCAGTAGCCTGACTAGTATGAACTTCATCTTTAGGAGGAAATATGACCCTGCCAGAACGCAAAAATTATCCGCAACTGGGCGAAATCAAAGCGCCGTATGTACATGCCGTAAAACATGGCGCGACGCTGTATGTCTCAGGGCTGACTGCCTTCGGGACAGCGGCTCAGCAGGGCGATATCGCTGAACAGGCAGAAGCCATTTTTGAACAACTTAAGTCGGTTGCCGCTGCTGAAAATACGTCCCTCGCTGCGCTGCTCAAAGTCACAATCTTCATTACTTCATTCACTGAAATCAGCGCGCTGCGGGAAGTGCTTTATCGCAATTATGGCGAGCATCTGCCCGCCAGCTCGCTGGTTCAGGTCAGCGGGCTTTTCTCCGCCGACCTGCGCATCGAGATTGAGGCCATTTTTGCCCTTTAAATAGCAGATCGTGGTCTCTCCGCAGCTACAGCTGAAAATCTGCTGCAGCTGCCCCCCGCGCCAGATAACCGATGCGATAAACCTCCTGCTCGCCGGATGGTCGCTGCTGTGACGCGTCAATGTTTACTCCCTGCCAGCGGGTCACATCCCAGGCGCTGAATCCAGCTCTTACAGGGAGTGCTGCCAGGTCCGAATGCGCCGGAATCATCCAGCGGTTCAGCGTCATAAAGCGGGCGTCGGCCAGATTCCGGAGCGGGGTCTGCGCTTCCAGCGTCAGCCAGCTTTCGATGATCGGCCAGCCAAAATCCCTGACCAGTGTCGCGAAGCCAGGACTTTGCAGGAATTGCTGCATGCCTCTCGCTTCCCGCCAGAAATAGAGGGGCGCATAACGGTTTTCATTCGGTCCGCCATCTTCACGGCAGGCGTAGAGATACGCCTTAGCCACCAGCCCCGGAAAGCCATCAAGCCGCGCGCCGTTAAGTCGGATACGCTGTTCAATGATGCCCATGTCGTAGTCAGCAGGCAGCGTAAAACGGTAGTGCATGATAATCATAACGCCTCCTGTGCCAGCATCTGGCCGCCGCTAAAGCTCCACTCTTCGGTGCTATTGAACTGAATAATGATCATCACATCATGAGGATCGATCGCCATCTCAATCTGAAGCGCCGAGCAGAGTGAATGATAAAATCGTTGCTTCTGTTGCCGGGTTCGCGGTCGGCCTGCCGTCACCTGAAACAGCACGAAATTATCGCTGCGACCGCCGCTGAGATAGTGACGATCAAATACCCGCTGTCCGGCAGGCAGCATCTCAATCACCTGAAAGCAATCATGCTCAGGCACGTCAAACTCCGCCACCAGCGCCTGCTGAAGCAGCGAGGAGATCTGATGCAGATCCTGCTCGCTATAGCCCTGACGCAGGGTAATTCTGGTAAAGGGCATCAGTGATTATCCTCCAGATAGCCCAGCGCGGTGACGGCGGCCGGCCAGCCTGCGTAGAATGCCAGGTGGGTGAAACTCTCCACCAGCTCATCCTGCGTCAGCCCATTTTGCCGGGCGAAATCGATGTGCCACGGCAGCTGCTGGACCCGCCCCAGCGCGGTTAAGGTTGCCAGCGTCAGCAGGCTGCGTTCACGCGGTGACAGCAGTTCGCGCTGCCAGATATCGCCAAACAGTACCTGCTGCGTCAGTTCGGCAAGCTTTGGCGCGCGCTGCGCCAGTGTTTCCCGATCCAGTGAATTTTTCATTGCACACTCCTCAGTAGTCAGAGAGAGTGTCGCCCAGGGCTTCAATCCTGAAAATCAAATTAATCAACACGCAGCATCCTTTTTTACAGGACCATTATGAATAAGGTACCAGAGTCACTCGATATGGATGCGCTGCGCAGTTTCGTGGCGGGCATTGATGCGGGCAGTTTTGCTCTTGCAGCACAGCATCTGTGCCGGTCGACCTCAGCCGTCAGTGCGCAGCTTAAAAAACTTGAGCAGCAATGTGGCACGGCGCTGGTGATGAAAAAAGGGCGACATCTGCGGCTGACCCGTAGCGGTGAACAGCTGATGAGTTACGCCAGACGTTTGTTGTCGCTGAACGATGAGACATTGCGGGCAGTGAAAGGCGAAGCATTACAGGGCGAAATACGCATCGGGATGCAGGAGGATTTTGGTGAAGCGTTGATGCCAGCCATTCTCGGCGCGTTTAACCGTCAGCATCCGGATGTGATGCTGACCGCTCGCGTCGACAGAAACCTGCCACTGTTAACGGCGCTGGCCCGTCATGAGCTGGATCTGGCGCTGCTGTGGCAGGCAGAGCAGCAGGCTGGCACGCAGTTAATTGGTCAGTGTCCGTTAGTCTGGATACAGCATCAGGCGTTTGATCTGGCGGGATATCTGCAGCGCGGCGAGCCACTGCCGCTGGTGGCGTTTGATGCGCCGTGTGTCATGCGATCGCGCGCCACCGAGACGCTGGATAAGGCAGGTATTCCGTGGCGGGTGGTGTTCACCAGCCACAGTCTTAGCGGGATCTGGGCGGCATTACAGGCCGGGCTGGGCATCACCCTGCGCACCCGCGCAGGGTTGCCGGAGACGCTGATGATTGAATCACATAGACTCCCGCTTCCCGGCTTTCTGGGTATCGCGCTCTCCCGCTCAGACCAGAGCGACGATCCGGCGCGTGCGCTGTTGCAGCATCTGATCACCGAGGCCGCTCTGCCCTTTGTTCAGCGTTGATTCATGCTTAAAAGACCCGCTGAATCAGCGAAGAACAGTATTCCGCTGAAACGTCACGATCACCGAACAGAATATGAAACATCACCGGTGCCACGACCACATCGATGATGCGATCAACGTCAAAGCCCGATTGGCCGCGGGCGATGGCCCGGTTGTTGAGCGTTTCAAGATGTTGATAAGTAAACCCGCAGCATTTCTGGCTGGCTTCTTCACCATGGCTGCCAATCACATCGGCCAGAAGCTCGCGACCGACTTTCGATGACATCTCTTCAGCATACTGCTGGATAAACGCCGTAAGATCGCCGGCCGTCGATCCGGTATCTTCCGGTTCTGCAATGGGTCGCATCCGCGCCACGGCCACATCCGCCAGCAACTGGGACAGATCCCCCCAGCGCCGATAGATCGTGGAAGGTGTTACACCCGCCTGTTCGGCGATCATCGGCACTGTAATCGCTGAACGATCAAGCGTTTCCAGCAAGCGGTTAACGGTGTTATGCACTTCCGCCTGAATCCGTGCGCTGCGCCCACCCTGCCGAATCATCTCCCTTGCCATCTCTTTCTCCCGCTTTTATCAGCCTCAACGTCAAGGTTAAAGCAACGAAGTTGCATTAACAGATAACGGCAGTGTACCGCATCTCAGGCTGAGCAGGCGCTAATGTGTGCTATCGGGCGATTGTGAATTAAGGCTGCAGTTTACTCAGGACCGATTTAACCGGCTCGGCGGTGAGATGTGACGAACGGTTATCTGATGCGCCTATCCATAAAAGACTGACTGCCATGACTGCTGAAATAAAAATTGTACGAATATCCATAAAGCCTCCCCGGAATAAGATGGATAAAGTAATTCAGACTGCCAGGAGTTAATCGCGGGATAAGAGATGCTTAAAGGGGTAAAACGCGAAAAAGTGGCGCAAATTTCGTCACGCCTGGGTTACCAGCGAAAAAATCAGAGGGAGGTGGTCACGGTGTTGCCAGCCGCAAGCCATTCGCGTCGGCTAATAGTAAACATCAGGTTGGGAGGAAACCTATCTGGATCATCGACCTTCTTCAAAAAGGTTAAACCCGCTTTTTCCAGTACCCGGCGCGAAGCCAGATGGTTTTCGCGCGTCACACCCGTAATGACGCTCAGCCCGGCCTCTTCGAATCCGTAGCGAATGGCTCTGCGGGAAAGCTCGGTCGCATACCCTTTTCCCCAGGCAGCAGGCTCAAACCGGTAACCGAGATTATTCGTCTGACGGCCGTCGAACTGACTTCTGAATACGCCACCAAAGCCGATGATTTTTTCCGGATGGGCTTTCTCAAATATTGTCCAGTCGCCAAACCCCTGTTCCTGGTAGCTCTGTAATATGCGCTCCATGGCCTGAATAGCATAGGCTCTGTCAGGCCATGGACCTCGCGGGTTGAATTTATGCGTTTCGGGATCGCTGTAGATTCTGAAGAGGTCGTCGAGATCCTCACGAAGGGTATATCTGTAGAGCAACCGTTCAGATTCCCAAACCATCCTGCACTCCTTTTGCATGCTGAATAAGCAATTTTTACTCTTTATATCAGCAACGTCTCCTGTCACCAACTCTGTTAATACTCTTAACGAATGGCGGTTGATTTCAGTGCAAAAGGCGCAGTTTTCTTGCTCATCTGATCGCAGTAAATGGACCCCTCATCAGAGGCTGTCGCTACGTTTTATTGTGCTTCTGATATTGATAAAGAGTAGAAAGAGGTTGTCGTCCCAGGTAATGAGCTGTTTTAGCGGCGGGAAGACGGGTTCTCATGGGGTCATTGTCATAAAGGATAGCGCAAACGTTCTGAAGACACCGCATGGGTGTTAAAGTACTGCTTAAAGTGGCGCGTCGGGTCTGTGTAGTCTCACCTTCAGCGTCATGAGGATCTGAATAGTGAAAGGAAAGTGCAAATGGCTGAACAGAACAGCATTATTACTGAACTGACTGAACTTGAACGTCTTTACGGCACGGTTGCCAGGCCCTCTATCGCTAAGGTGACCGATCACATTCACCCCGTCTATCGTCCGTTTATTGCCGCCTCGCCTTTTGTGGCGCTGGCAACGTCAGGGTCGGAGGGACTGGATGTTTCACCGCGCGGCGATCCGGCCGGATTTATCGAAATTGAAGATGATAGAACTCTGCTATTGCCCGACAGACGTGGCAACAACCGCATCGACAGCCTGCGTAATATTCTGCATGACAATCGGGTCGCGCTGCTTTTTCTCATTCCTGGCATTGGCGAGACGTTACGCATCAACGGCACGGCAGCAATCAGCACCGACCCGGCGCTGCTTGAGCGCTTTGCCATCAACACTCAGCTACCCAAAACCGTGCTGCGCATCAACGTGGAGAGCGTTTTCTTTCAGTGCAGCCGGGCAATTATTCGCTCCGGATTATGGAATGTTGAAACGCAGATCTCGCGGCAGTCGCTGCCCAGCACCGGCTCGATTCTCAAACAGATTGCGGAAATTGATGGGGACGCCTACGACAAAGCGCTGCCTGAACGATTGAAGAATTCGCTTTATTGATCGCCGTTCGTGACTTTCAGGTTACGCCTCTAAGCGCACGCATCAATAGCCTTATGCAAAGCTCTCAAGTATCTGCTTTACCTGAAGGTAGTCGTAAGAGGTCACTTCAATTTTATTGTTACTGAGGTCGTTGAAATAGACGGACATCGACACATCGTGGTCACTGACGTTGAAAGGGATTTTATTGTCATTGAGGATAGGGATAAGTTCACTAAAAGATGACGCTGCCACCCCGAAAGCCACGGTATGGCCTGGTGGCTGAGATTGTCTGAGGAAAAGAGAGAGTGATGCCCGGTTGTTCCTGATGACCAACGGCCCACCCTGTTCAAACCAGAAGTACAGTGAAGTGTCGCGTTCAAAGCCCAGGGTTTCGTTGTACCACTTGTCTGCCTGTTCAATATTATCAACGTAGAGATGGATATGATCGATCTCAGCTATCTTCATCATCTGGCTCCCTGATTGTTTATTAAGAGTAAGACTCGCCGAAACGTTGTTGATAAACAATCCGAAAAACACATGACAACATGAAATTTACCATGATTCTTTATGGCAGACAGAGATTACCCTAAAGGCTGCTGCGACAATCATATTGCTTAGCTTATTTAATTAAAGTCTCACTTATCTTTTTTTAAGCAGACCAGTGCAAACCTTCCTCGTTCCGCTACAGATTCCGATATATCGGAAGCCAGTTGAGTGGCCATGGAAAAGGCTTCATCACATATATTTTCTAATTCTTTAATCAGCATTTCTCCGGCTATACGCCGTACCATCGGTGAGCGGTCAAGTATGGCCATCCTTAAGATATCAATAAAAGGTCTGGAAACGACTATTGTTTTTTCTTTTAAAACAGGTACACGCCGTCGTACGCCAAAGGCTTTATCAATCCACTTCCACTCCAGCCCCTCGGACCAGATAATTTTGCCTTCGAACAGGCAGCGGTACGCCTTCGCACGCAGTGAGGGCTGAATGGATAATTCAGCAATCTCAGACAGAAAATTATCTAATACTGACGTGCGTCCTGCCTGGGTAAAGACAGTCGCAGCAGGCCCCGAAGAAGCGCAGATAAGTCTTTTTTTCAGAGAGGCAGTGACGTTCTCCATTGAAATAATGTCTGTCAGTACCTCGTGTTCCTTCTCACCCGCTCTTTCCCATGAGGTCCAATAGGGAAGCGTTATAAACAAGACATCCACGATAACTTCCGGGTCAGAAGCTGCTGCGATTGAGGGCAGTGCTTCACGGGCGGCTTCTCTGACCTGAGGAACCCAATCATTTAACCTTCTGACGGCTAAGGCAAATAAAAAACTGTTGGGAGCACCAGCTGATAATGTTCGTAATGCGCGTTCCCGCCGAAAACCATCTGCATGACATAAGTCCAGCCACCTGAGAGAACCCACCTGCTGAATCTCAGCACCTGCCCATTTATAACCTGATCCATAAAAAGATGAGTCAATCTGCCAGCGTATTAATCGCTCCCAGTCAGCAAGACTTTTTAATGGCAGTAGTGACGTTGCAACCACGAAAGCTGATATATCAGGCCTTATTCGCTGATACAAAATATCAAAGGTGAGTGATTTTTTGACTGCTTCAGTAACTTCCTGTTTAAGGCTTTCCTGCAATAGCATGCGCCCTTTTCCCCAAATTAAATTTATAACGGTTTGAGCTTATCTATAAAGTCACGGTGGCCCAAAGTCAACGTGCCTCTGCCAGCACTTGGACTCCCGTCGGGAGAGGGTCGTACATCGGATATCCTGATAACAGGTTTGCCTCTTTCAAAAAGCAGACGTAAAACTTTGAATAGCTCTCACCGTTACAAACTCTCAGACATGCCTTCAACCCCACCGCAATAAACGTTAAAGCAAAGATATTGCATTAAGGTTCAGTTAACCGTATACCTTATTAAAAGCTAATATTTTGCATTAAGGTGATTGCCATGAACCCCACATTGACGCCCCAGGCTGCTGCCCGCACCACGCTTTTCAGTTTTACCGGTGCGGCGCTGATTTCCGCCACCAGCAGTGCGCCAACGCCGCTGTACCCACTTTATCGCAGCCTGTTCCACCTGACGCCGACCATGCTGACGCTGATCTTTGGCGCCTATGCTTTCGCTTTGCTGGCTGCGCTGCTGACGGTGGGTAAAGTGTCCGACTTTACCGGCCGCCGTCCGCTGATGCTTCTGGCGCTGGCGATCAATACGGTCGCGCTGGTGATCTTTATGACTGCCAACTCTGCCACCACCTTAATCGCCGCCCGGCTGGTGCAGGGTTTTGCTACAGGTATTGCCTTGCCGACCTTTGGTGCCAGCCTGATTGACGCCAGTAAAACCCGTGGGCCACTGTTGAACTCATTCACCGCCTTTCTGGGGATGACGCTGGGCACGCTGGCGGGCGGCATACTGGTCACCTTTGCGCCCTTTCCCACGGTAACGATCTATGCGCTGCTGCTGCTCCTGATGCTGATTGCCATGGCGCTGTTGCCGCTGATACCAGAAACCATTGCGCCTCAGCCGGGTATGCTGGCCGCACTGCGACCTCAGGTCAGCATACCGCGACGCGCACTGGGCCCGTTGTTGATGGTGACGCCGGTTAACATCGCAACCTGGATGCTGGGCGGATTTTACCTTTCCCTGATGCCTTCGATGGTGGCGAACGCAACCGGCCTGACATCGCCTTTTATCGGCGGCTCGATTGTGGCGACACTGATGCTGAGCGCGACGGCAGCAGTTTTTCTCTTTCGCCCGTTACCGCCTGCGCGGGCATTAGTTATCGGTACGCTGATGCTGATAGCGGGCGTCAGCGTCACTCTTATGGGCCTTTCTCTGCACAGCGTGGCCTGGCTCTATTTCGGTACCGCCATTGCGGGTCAGGGATTTGGATCGATTTTCTCCAGCGTGCTGAAGATCATTATGCAGTTAGCTGAAAGTCATGAACGCGCCGGACTGTTCTCCGCCTTTTTGATCAAAAGCTATCTCGCCTTTGCCCTGCCTGCGATTGCCGCAGGGATGGCAGCACCGCATATTGGGCTGAACCAGACCGCCTGGTGCTATGGCATGACCATCATCGTGCTGGCGCTGGTGTCGCTGCTGGCGATCAGAGGTCGCGCTTTAGCCGGAGCGGCCAGTTCATAAACCCGCCCGACGCGGCCAGGTGTCAGCTGCGTGATACCGTGAGTATGATGTCGAAATCCAAATCTGATGCGGTCTTAGCCCGGTTTTCATCCGCCACAAAGGGCCTGTTTGTCAATGCCCCCGGAAACAGATGAATAAAGTGACTGCAATGATAAGAGAGTCAATAGGTCTGGAAAGAGGAGCCTATTCGGATTCATTTCCGGGTAATGACAGTCTGCTAACCTTTTATAATGGTTAAGAATTAAATGTCGTCAGAGAGTCAACAAATCTTTTTAGCTTTACCCTTGCTCACAGGTTTACTTTTTCTCAGGTAAGTCGCCACCGTATCTGAAGACTGACGCCATAAATTTCCGAATTGCTGGCGAAGTATCCCGATCTCGGGTAGCGAGTATGACAGTAGTAGTGGGTGTATGGTCCTCAATCGGCAAGAACATGACCCCGCTACTTAGCGTTTTCCTCATAGAATCAGGAACAATCGAAACACCTAAACCGGCGCTCACCATTGGAATGATTGCCTCTATCTGAAGCACTGCCTGTTCGCATAGCGGCGTAAACCCAGCCTGACTACAGGCAGCCATGATGGTATCGAACAGACCACCGATGCTACCTCTCTCGCATAATACAAAAGGCTCTTTGGCGAGTTTTTCCAGCGAGACAGTACTATCTGCAACAGCCAGCTTGTGAGCAACGGGTAAAACTACGGCTAACCTTTCCTGAACAACAGGTGTAAGTTCAATACCATCTATCATCGTCGTTAACGGCCAAATAAATGCAGCATCCACATTTCCCTCAAGCAGTTTTCTTATCAACTCAGGCGTGTGCCCTGCCAGCGCTGGCTTCAACAACAGTTCAGTATGAGTACACTTAAACTGGTAAAGGATAGTGGATACGTCCCGGTTGAAATACGTCCCACCAGCAAATCCTAAATTCAACTCGTTGCCCTGGCTTCTTTTAAACCGTTGTACCTCATGTAATGCAACATCAACACTGGCAAGAATATCTCGTGCATGTTTGAGCAGCAATCGACCTCCTTCAGTGAGTTCAACACCTCTGGAGCGGCGATAAAATAATTTTATTTCCATACGCTTTTCCAGACTCTGTATTTGCAAGCTAAGGGGAGGCTGTCCTATCTCTAACCGCTCAGCCGCGCGACCAAAGTGCCCCTCTTCCGCCACAGCAATGAAATAACGCAGGTGATGCAGTTTCATATTCTTATCCTTATCTTTTTCACTGAAAGATATCAAAGAGAGCACTCTGGATGTATTGCACCGATAAATCAGCAGTGCATACTGCTTCAGGTGAGCAAGCGTGACGATGTTTACTTAACCACATGTTAATTTCCGTTAATGGAGCTAATCAGTCTGTTTAATAAATAGTGGAGCACAAGCATTGAAAAAAAACCGAAGAACTGTGTGGATTTTACTGTTCCTGTCATGTTTTCTTTTCTGGTTCGTTATGTTCTCTATCCTTAATCATGCTTTGGCAGTAGATGAATATCAAAAAAATAACGACGAGCATGGCGATGCTTCTCCAGAAGAGCTTATTGAGAAAGTAAAGCAACTAGATTTAACTGAGCAGCAAAGAAAATTCATTGAATCTTTCATTAACATCGACAAAATCAATGATAAAAACGAATAATGATTCTGTTGCTGCTCATCATTTCACTCAGTTGTGCTGATCGTTAATCTGAAAAAATCCTGTAGTGTCATTAATATCCTTTCTTTCAGGAAGGTTTCGGGCAGCAGTGTCACGGATTTACACTGTAGTCATGTGAGGAGATCATGATCGGCAGTTAATGGTTCATCATCACCGTAAGCAACCTTGAAATGGGTTAAGCTATTGACATAAGTCTTCACTGATACATAAGGACCCTCGTTGAATTATAAAAGAAACAGCCTGGTGTATACCTTTATGTTTTTAACTAACTCATATTTTTGTGTATTCAACCAGAGTATTGTTCAGTATGACGCTGAGACTCCATGGCAGCTTCTATAATCTATCGGCAAATTTCTTGATGAAAAGACTTATGTAATTAATGTCATTAGCAGAATGTGGCTTTCTAACTGATTTACTAAAAATATTTTAAGTCACACAAAAAGTCATCTGGCAAAGGGCCTATGATTTCATTGAGTTAAATAATAAAAAACACTAACAAAAGTTTAAGAATTAAAATAAAATCACAATATTACTGGCGGTATTTTAAAGAAAATGATGTAAATCCATCATTTTAATCGACTATCTTTTCTAAAATTAAAATCTTCATGTATGAAATTATAAAAATAAAAAAAAGGATTCAGCCCACTACGGAAACCTGTTCTATACTTTTAATTTTTACTACAAATCAGTTTGTTACAACCCGCAACAAGTTGATAGCCGATTACGTTCTACACAAAATACCACTCTGCAGCCATAGAAAACGCTTCGACAGCCCTTCACTCCTGCCTCGAAAGAGGGTTAAACGAGTGTCTTTTTCCGGTTCAACCTGCCTGCAAAAATTCATAGAATTATGTAATGCGGCGCACAATATGTCAGAGCTTTCAACCAGGAAGATGACAGGTTATATAACCGGCTAGTTGGTGCGTTAATGGATGAATATGCTTTGCACTGATGTTGATGAAGCGAAGCCCGCCTGCCGTTACTGATATCTTCGCCTCAGAAAGCCCTTAGTATCAGATACGAACGTAATAATTTTCTTGAGAGAGGCAATTACCTTTATCTCAATGTGGTTTTTCATTTTAATAGGCCCAAAGCATTAATGTTATTTGAGATAGTAGCATCTCTTATACGCAGGTTTATTGATTCAGGCAGGTTGATAAACACCATCATTATTTGTTTTTGTTCTAAGAGCAAGCCGCATTAATTTGGTGTAAGGAGAAAGCTACAAAAATTAAATAACTTAAAAAAACAGGATTTTACCTCTCATACCACGCTAACGCTAAATTCCACAAAAGATTCATAATCCATAATACCAACCTGGAATAGAATCCCCCCCGTATTAATATTCTGACATTAAAAAATACAAACCATTACCGGTTACATCCGAAATATTTTTAAAATATTATTTTTGGGAAAAAACATAATGGCACCCTTTTTAAGCCGGCAAATGCGTAATATTTATTTGAAATTCTTACTAAAACAGGATAATGGTATGCCACAATTTAAAAACTGCTCAGCATTTTTGCCTAAGTTTATTGTGGCCACGATGCTTGTGAATTTTCAAATACGCGCTGACACATTACCGCCTCCGCTAACAGTATCACAGCTCGACGGGGCCAGGGTGCTTAACGGCACCAATGGAATAGATTCTTTACCCTTGCAGACCTATCAGCAAAGCCTGCAGACAACCATTAATTTTAATAATAATGCCAGTCCCGAACGAGTAGACCAGGCTGTTTTTGACGCCAGTAATTATGTTTATGGCGGTTTCGGCACTAAAATCGATAAACAGTTACTTGCAGTTTTTAATGATTCATCCACCCCTTCACCACTGTTGAACTCGCTGAAGTTCCTGGATTTTTTTGCGAATAAAAGAGTCGGTATCGACAGTTCAAGGCTTAAGCTATATTTTGGGGTGCTGACTGATCCTGCGCCCGATCCTACGGGTAATGTCTATAGCAATACTGAAAAAACCGGATATACCCTGCTTCAGCAGTTCTATGCCTCAAACTCTCAGGGAAATCCCCGGCCCTTTCAGGTCAGTGATCAGATAAAACTCGATCCACGTTATGGCATCGTTCAGTCACAAAACTCTGCGGCATTCCCGAGCGGCCATACAACGGCGGGCACGGCTGTCATGCTTGCTCTCGCTATGGAAGTTCCGCAGCTTTATCAGTCCATACTCGCAAGAGGCGCTGACATCGGAAATAGCCGCCTCGTTCTCGGTGTTCACTATGCTCTGGACGTAATAGGCGGTCGTATTCTTGCCACACAGGAAATGGTCAAATATTTAAATAATACGCCCGGATATACAAATCCTGGTGAAAATTTCCCACAGGAACTGGCAGCTCAGGCCATTCCCATTCAGGCTTTTCTCGCCTCGCAGTGTGGTAGTGTTTCCTACAAATCTCTACAGCAATGCGCGCAGTCCAGTCCGGATGCGTTCACCAACTATAAAAATAATGAAGCGGCGTACACTTTTGCCCTGACTTATGGCATGACGCCAGTTGGCCCGACGAATCTTGCGCCCGTCGTGCCGGTTGGTGCCGAGGCCCTGCTGGCCACCCGCTTCCCTTATCTTTCCGCAGAGCAGCGTCGCGAAGTCCTTGCCAGCACAGAAATTGCTTCGGGTTTCGCACTGGATGATGGGTCCGGTTATGCACGGCTAAATCTTTTCGCTGCTGCGGGTGGATATGGCGCATTTACCAACGATATGATCGTGAACATGGATGCATCACTGGGCGGGCTTAATGCCGCTGACTCATGGATGAATGACATCTCGGGGCCAGGCGGCCTGACTAAAACCGGCAGTGGTGAACTGACACTGAATGGCAAGAGCACCTATCAGGGAGCCACCATCATCAATGGCGGCAAGCTTGAAGTTAACGGGGCTATCACGTCGCCGACGACCATTAACGCCAGCGGCACGCTGGCGGGTTCAGGAACAGTCAGCAATATTCTGGTCAACAGTGGCGGTACCCTGGCGCCTGGCTCGCTGGAAAATACAGGAACGTTGACGGCTAACGGCCAGGTATTGTTCGCCAGTCATTCGATCCTGGCCATCCGGGGTACCCCTGCCGCAAATGACCAGCTTACCGCTAACGGACCTGTTACGCTCGGCGGAGGAGAGGTTCAGGTAAAAGCAGGCAGTGGTCTCTACCTTCCTGCCAGCCGCTATACGATTATTACTGCGCCAGAAGTCACGGGTACGTTTAACACTGCTTCAACGGATCAGGCCTTCCTGGCCCCCCAGCTCAGTTATGATGCAAACCACGTCTATATGGCGCTTAACAGAAATAGCGTCTCGCTTTCAGGGCCTGCACGTAACGGCAATGAACGTGCTATAGGCAAAGCGCTTGATAAAGCTGCCGAAGGTACGCCAGGTGAGTCTGGCAACCGCCTTTTAAACAGTCTTTATCAGTTGACTACCCCACAGGCGCAGAGCGCGCTTCACACACTTTCTGCACCTGGTATTGGGTTTGCTGAGGCGGATAATATCGATCGCGGACGGATCGCCAGTCAGATTGTTGGTGGGCAGATGGGTGACTGGCTTGGAATTAACAGCGTTCCGACAAGCACCAGCCCGGCATACCAGCCAGCAAGTGGCAATGCAAATATTCCGGCATCTTATTCCGGCAATATGGCTAACCTGACTGTTGCGCCAACCTCTCATTCCTGGGGGACATTTACTGGCGGAAGAACAACCCGCAGCCCGGATGCTTCAGAGAGCTTTCCCGGCGGGCATAGTAGCTATACGGGCATTTTCTTTGGCGTCGATAATGCACTTTCGGACACCCTGCTTTTGGGCGGAGCCGTTGGCATAACCCGCGGTAATTTCAGTACCTCCGAAGGCGGTATGTCGGGTAAGGATGATGGATATCATGCTCTCGTCTATTCGGCACTGGCTTATGAGCAAAACTATCTTCAGTTAAGTCAGGCTTATAGTCATTTCAGCAATAAAACACTACGTTCAACCATGGACTTCGGCTTGCTTCAGTCCGATCAATTGAGTAGCTCCTTTGGTGCAGATGAATGGCGGACACGAATTGAAGCAGGCCATCGCTTCGACTTTGATGCTGCCAGACTGTCACCTTTTGTGGCTCTGGACTTCGCGAATTACCATGCAAATACCTATTCTGAGCAGGGTACTAATAGTACGGGCTCAACCGCGCTTAACGTGGAGAGCAATACCACCACTTCAGTACCGCTGTCGCTGGGGCTTCACGCGGCGGCAAACTATGAATTTGCTGACGGATGGATGTTAAGCCCAAATGCCACAGTTGCTGTGGTCCATGAGTTGTCCCAAGACCGTACCGTCACAGCACGATTTCGCGCCCTGCCTGAGGACGCGTTTGTTCTTAATGGACCGAGGGCCGATAAAAACACCGTTCAGTTCAACCCTCGTCTGACTCTCTCTTCTGTGGCCGGTTTATCCTTTATGATAGAAGGTCAGGCAGCACATTCAGGCGAATCGGACAGCCTCGCAGGCCGGTTGTCCGTGAAATATAGCTGGTGAAGAACAGCATCTGACTGCTGAAGCTTACGCCTGAATAGCGAGTTACAGCGTTCCACTCATGCAGCCGATCACTGATTTTAAAACCTGAAGAACAAGCCCGGTACTGCCGACAGGCAGCACCGGGCTGAGCCAGATGCCTGACTGTTTTGCCGAATGAGGATGCTACCGAAGACCAGAGAGCGCGCATTAAATGAATTCGTTATCGCAGCCCGTGTATGTTACGCCATCCACAAACCGCAATTTTCACTTACACTCAACGGATTAATTTCAGGCGCAGTTGCTGCGTGATACCGTGAGTATGATGTCGAAATCCCAATCTGATGCGGTCTTAGCCCGGTTTTCATCCGCCACACGACGCTGGTTTTCTGCCACCTTTGCTGAACCCACGCCGGTACAGCAGGCGGCATGGCAGGCTATTGCCAGCGGAGAGCATGCGCTGGTGATTGCCCCTACCGGCTCAGGGAAGACGCTGGCGGCCTTTCTCACCGCCATCGACACGCTGTTTCAGTTACGAACCGCCCAGCCCTCACCCACACGTGAAACGACCACCCGCATTCTCTATATTTCACCGGTAAAAGCGCTGGCCGCGGACGTCCAGCGCAACCTGAATCTGCCGCTGGCGGGCGTTTATGCTGAGCGACAGGCGCTGAATGAGCCAGAGATCACTCTGAATATCGGAATGCGTTCCGGCGACACTCCCAGTGCAGAGCGCGCCAGGTTGTTGCGCCGCCCGCCCGATATCCTGATTACTACGCCCGAGTCGCTGTTTCTGATGCTGACCTCAAAAGCCCGCACGACGCTGCAGGGCGTGAGCACGATCATCGTCGATGAGGTGCATGCGGTGGCGGGATCAAAGCGTGGTTCCCAGCTGGCGCTGAGCCTGGAGCGGCTGGATGCACTGCTGCCACAGCCCGCCCAGCGTATCGGGCTTTCCGCCACGGTACGGCCGGTTGAGCGGGTGGCAGCCTTCCTTGGCGGCTGTCAGCCCGTTCAGGTGGTGAATCCGGCCGCCGACCGCACGCTGCATCTGACCATCGAGGTGCCGGTCGAAGATATGACCGATATAGCCAGCCCCGATGACCTGACCGGTGAAGCCACGTCTGCCAGCGGATCGATCTGGCCGCACATTGAAGCGCGCATTCTGCAGCAGGTCATGGCTCATTGCGCCACGCTGGTGTTTGTGAATTCGCGTGGCCTGGCGGAAAAACTGACTGCGCGGCTCAATGCGCGTTATCTGACACAGCAGACAGCCGCTGGCGATCAGGATGCAGAGCGCGCTGACAGCGATGATCTTATTGCCCGCTCCCATCACGGTTCCGTCTCGAAAGAGCAGCGCAGCGAGATTGAAGCCGCCCTGAAGCAGGGCAGACTGCGCTGTGTAGTGGCGACCTCCAGCCTGGAACTGGGTATTGATATGGGGCCGGTGGATCTGGTGATTCAGGTGGGTGCACCGCTGTCAGTCGCCAGCGCACTGCAGCGGGTGGGTCGCGCCGGGCATCAGGTCGGCGGCATCTCCACCGGCATCCTTTATCCACGTACCCGACGCGATTTACTGGATTCTGCCGTAATCTTACAGTCGATGCGGGCCGGTCAGCTCGATGCGCTGGCGCCGCCGCGTAACCCGCTCGATATTCTGGCGCAGCAGACGCTGGCCGCCGTGGCAATGGATCCCCTGCAGGCCGATGCGTGGTACGCGCAGGTCTGCCGATCCGATCCGTTCCGCACTCTGTCGCGTCGGCTGTTTGATGCCACGCTCGATATGCTGGCGGGTAAGTTTCCGTCAGACGCCTTTGCTCAGCTGCGACCGCAGCTGGTGTGGGATCGTCAGAGCGGACTGCTGACGGCACGACCTGGCGCGCAGCATCTGGCCGTGACCAGCGGCGGCACCATTCCCGATCGCGGGATGTTCAGCGTCATTCTGCCGGAAGGCGAAGAGCAGGCAGGCTCACGTCGGGTCGGTGAACTGGACGAAGAGATGGTCTATGAGTCGAGGGTCAACGACATCATTACGCTAGGCGCTACGTCATGGCGGATTCAGCAGATTACCCACGATCAGGTGCTGGTAGTGCCTGCGCCGGGTCGTCCGGCTCGTCTGCCGTTCTGGCGTGGGGAAGGCGTTGGCCGTTCGGCGGATTCGGGTGCCAGCCTCGGGCTGTTTTTGCGTCAGCTCAACGCGGCTTCACCGGACGATGCGCAGCAGCAGCTGCGCGCGCTGGGACTGGATAGCCATGCGGTCATTAATCTTCTGGCTTTGCTGGATGAACAACGCGCCGCGACCGGTGTACTGCCGGATGATCGCACGTTGCTGATTGAACGCTGCCGTGACGAAATCGGCGACTGGCGGGTAATCCTGCATTCGCCGTGGGGAAAGCGGGTCAATGCGCCCTGGGCGCTGGCGATTGCCGCTCGTATCCAGCAACGTATGGGTATTGATGCTTCTGTGGCGGCCAGCGATGACGGTATCGTGGCCCGCTTTCCTGCCAGCGAGGGGCTGTTACCCGGTGCTGAGCTGTTCATGTTCGACGCCGACCTGCTCACCCAGGAGGTCACTGAGAGTGTCGGCCAGTCGGCGCTGTTTGCCGCCCGCTTCCGGGAATGTGCCTCACGCGCGCTGCTACTGCCGAGGCGTAATCCGGGCAAACGTTCGCCGCTCTGGCAACAGCGGCTGCGCGCCGGTCAGTTGCTGGAAGTCGCCCGTCAGTTTGACGATTTCCCCATCCTGATCGAAACCGCACGCGAATGCCTGCAGGATGTCTACGATCTGCCAGCGCTGCACCAGCTAATGGAACAAGTGACACAGGGCAACGTAAAAATGGTTGAGGTGACGACCGAACAGCCCTCCCCTTTCGCCGCGCCGCTACTCTTTGGTTACGTCGCTGAGTTTATCTACGCCAGCGATGCACCTCAGGCAGAACGGCGCGCCTCATTGCTGGCGCTCGATACCAACCTGTTGGGTGAGTTGCTCGGCCAGACCCGCAAGCGTGATTTACTGGCACCTGAGGTTGTGGAACAGGTTGAGAAGGAACTGCAGCGCCTCGACGCCCGCTATCAGGCACAGCACACAGAAGGCATCATCGACGTGCTGCGCGACCTCGGCCCACTCTCCGTTGCCGGTATTGCGGCACGGTTCCGCGGTAACGACCCGCAGATTAAAGAAGCAGTCGCGCAGTTCTCTGCCGCCCGGCGAATCATTCCGGTTACTCTCGCGGGTGAAGATCGCTGGGCGGTCATTGAAGACGCGGCCCGCCTGCGTGATGCGCTGGCCATTGTGCTGCCAGACGATTTGCCCACGACATTTCTCGAGCCACAATCTGCTCCACTGCACGATCTGATTAACCGCTTCGCCCGTACCCATACGCTGTTCACCGCCCGACAACTGGCCATGCATTTTGGTCTGGGTGTCGCCGTGGTAAATGAGGTGATGCTTTCCCTGCATCAGCAGGGCAGTCTGCTGAATACAGGCACGGCAGCGGACGAATCGGAAACGACGTGGGTCTCCTCAGAAATCTTCAAGAGGCTGCGCTTACGTTCACTGCAATCAGCACGCGAGGCAACCCGCCCTGTTCCACCTGCCGCCTGGGTCAGCCTGCTGCTGGAGCGTCACGGTCTGCTTAGCCCGCAGCGCGAAGAACTATTGGGTACCAACGGGTTGTTACGAGTGATCGAGCAACTGGCGGGCGTGCCATTACCGGCCTCGCTGTGGGAGTCACAAATCCTGCGCGCCAGGATAGCCGACTATCAGCCTGCGATGCTCGACGAACTGTTAGCCAGTGGCGAGGTTAGCTGGTGCGGACACAAAGCACTGGGTCAGAATGATGGTCTGATCTCGCTGCACCTCGCGGAATATGCCGCTGAAACACTGCCGGTGATTGACATCACACAGCCTCTGACGCCGATTCAGCAGGCGACTCTCGACGCACTAAGCCGCGGAGGCTCCTGGTTTGTTCATGAGATCATGGCGCAGATGGAAGAAGCGACCCAGGCCACAGAGATCTATGACGCCCTGTGGCAGCTGGTGTGGCAGGGCTATGTCACTGCCGATAGCTGGATTGCGGTGCGTGGGCTGCTGACCACGCCAGGCGCAACCCGTTCACGTCCCGCGCGCACCCTGCGCACCCGCTTTGGTCAGCGCTTCACCCCAGGCGCTCTGCCGGCACGCCGTCCGGCGGTCAATACGCTGGCTGGCCGCTGGTCACGGCTTAACCGACAGGAGATTGCGCCTGCCCGGCTTGCCCTTTCACTGGTGGAAAACCTGCTCGATCGTTATGGGGTGATCACACGTGGCTGCGCGATATCGGAACAGATCCCCGGAGGATTTCCGGCGTTGCAGCCGGTATTACGCAGCATGGAAGATGCCGGTCGGCTGCTGCGTGGCCGGTTTGTCGCCGGTGCAGGCGGTGCGCAATTTGCCGACCATAACACCATTGAGCGACTGCGGGAGCTGGCAGACAACCCGGAAAGCACAACAGAGGCGGTGGCAATGGCCTCACTCGATCCAGCGAATCCGTTTGGGGCAATGCTGAGCTGGCCGGTCCATCCCAGCGGCATCCGTCCGACCCGCCGTCAGGGGGCACGCGTGGTGATTGCAGGCGGCGCGCTGATGCTTTATCTGACCCCGGCAGGCAAAGAGTTACTGACGTTCAGCGACGAATCCGCACAGCTTGAGGCGGCGGTGGTGGCGCTAAGCGTTGCGCTGAAACGGGAAAAGTCTGCGAGTTTTACACTTGAAACGGTGGATGGGGAACCCGTGGCGCAGTCACCACTGCTTAATGCGCTGCGACACGCCGGTTTTTCACGGGTTCCGCAGGGTTTCAGCTGGTATAGCTGAGTTTTTTTCGCGCTCGTTTGTTTCGCGGACATAGTCGATAAAGGCCTGAAGCGGCGCCGGGATCAGACGCCGATCGTTGTAGTAGAGCCACGGACCGGAGAAAGTCAGCCACCAGGATTGCAGTAGCGGTTCCAGCCTGCCGCTGTCCAGGGCTGGGCGGAGCCACTCATCAAACAGATAGATCACGCCGCTCCCGGCGATGGCCGCCTCCACCGCCAGATCCATTGCACCAC
This sequence comes from Pantoea sp. RCC30.1, assembly GCF_058148845.1. Lineage (NCBI taxonomy): Bacteria > Pseudomonadati > Pseudomonadota > Gammaproteobacteria > Enterobacterales > Erwiniaceae > Pantoea > Pantoea sp. RCC30.1. The sequence continues at coordinate 139,409 of NZ_JBXUHX010000001.1, forward strand.
CGACGGTGACCACCAGCGGCCCGCTGGTTTCAACACTGATCTCTTCACCCTCCCGACTAAAGGTCCAGTCTGCCATGATGCCACTGGCATAACGGCCACGCAGGCAGCGGTGATGGATCAAATCGCGTGGGTGTTCCGGTTGGCCATATTCAGCCAGGTAAGACGGGGAAGCCGCCAGCGCGAACCGCTGCTGACGCGGGCCAATCGGTATCGCCACCATATCCTGCTCAAGCCGCTCATCGTAGCGAATCCCGGCATCACAGCCGTCACGATAAACGTCCTGCACATTGCTTTCCGCAACGATTTCCAGCCGGATATCGGGATAACGCCGCAGGAACTCCGGTACCAGCGCAGGCAGCACCAGCCGCGTGGCGCTGACCGGCACATTCAGCCGCAGCGTGCCGCCAGGCGTGTTGCGATAGCGATTCAACGCATCCAGCGCGGCGTTAACTTCATTCATCGCGGGCAGAAGACGCTCAATCAGCGCCCTGCCCGCTTCGGTTAACACCACGGTACGGGTGGTGCGATTAAACAGTCGAATCCCAAGTTGCTGCTCCGCCCGTCGTACCGCATCGCTCAGCCGCGAAGCATTGCTGCCCGTGACGCGCGCCGCTTCCCGGAATCCTCCCGCTTTTGCCACCGCAACTACGGCATCCAGCAGCGCCATATCGATCGCCATTGTGCATCACCCCGTACAGTCTGTCCTGATTTCACCGGATAGTTGCACAGCTCAATCACCGTTACAATTAATCTACATTCACGCAGGAGGTTTTCATGTCAAATACCACCATGACTTTTAGGTTAGGCGATCGTGAAGTTAACCGTCTCGGCTACGGCGCGATGCAACTGGCCGGGCCTGGCGTGTTCGGCCCGGTCAAAGATGAAGCCCGGGCCATACAGGTTTTGCGCGACGCCATTGCGGCAGGCGTCAATCATATCGACACCAGCGACTTTTATGGGCCGCACGTAACCAACCAGTTAATTAAAAAGGCGCTCCATCCTTATCCACAGGATCTCTGCATTGTCACCAAAGTGGGTGCCCGCCGCGACGCCAAAGGCGGCTGGCTGGCGGCGATGGAGCCTGAGGCGCTGACGCAGGCAGTAGAAGATAACCTGCATAACCTGGGGCTGGACGTGATTGAGTTGGTGAATCTCCGCAGTATGTTGCATCCGGCTAAACCTAAAGAGGGCTCTCTGGCACCACAGCTGGAGGCTCTACTGAAACTCCAGGCGCGCGGGCTGATTCGTCACATTGGCCTCAGCAACGTCACTGCCACGCAAATCGCAGAAGCGCAGGCGATGACGCCGATTGTCTGCGTACAGAATATGTATAACCTCGCGCATCGACAGGATGATGGGCTGGTGGATCAGCTAGCGCAACAGGGCATCGCTTACGTGCCGTTTTTCCCGCTGGGCGGTTTTTCTCCGTTGCAGTCTGATCGGCTTAATGAAGTGGCTGCGGCTCTGGATGCCACGCCGATGCAGGTCGCACTTGCATGGCTGCTGCGGCGCTCACCTAACATTCTGTTAATTCCTGGCACCTCTTCGCCTGAACATCTCCAGGAGAACCTCGCCAGCGGCAACCTGCAACTGTCAGATGAGGTGATGGAAAAGCTGAATACTCTGTAACACCAGGCCCGCACGATGCGGGCCTGATGCTTTTGCGGTTCAGTCGCTGTTCAGGCAGGCCGCCAGTTGCGGCTTGTCACTGCAACCAATGTGGTGATCGATTCGGTTAATCATATAAGGGTAAAACGGGTTGGAGGTGGCGCGCATAATCGAGTCCAGCCCGACAATCAGCACCGCACTCTCGCCACGCAGTGACAGCGTCCCAAAACTGATACCAAACTCATTCTTCCTCTCGGGCGCACTGCCATATAACCCATCTTCAACCGGGAACGGAATGGCAACGTGTGACAGCGAGTAGAGACCCGCCGGATAGTCGATTGCCAGCGGCTGAATCCGCTCCTGAATCTCACCGGCAGGCACACTTTTCGTGACCATTTCCAGCGAGGTCGCGGTGGCATTGGTGATTACCGTCGAGGCATAATTGCGACGCGCAGCGGGCAACAGTTGAGTAACTGCCATATAAGAGGAGTGACGGAATAGCGGACTGACGCTGACCGCCTGATTAATATCGAACAGCACCAGCTCACTGCCATTCTCTGGCAGGAAGTTATACAACGAGCGGATTACCGAGGGTGTGCTGACGGTGGAATCCATCACCGACTGGAAAGTCAGTACCGGCGGGAAGCCGGACAGCTGCTGATTACGCGCGTAGTGCTGGATCTCTTTCTGCAGCGCCTGCGTCAGCAAATAGGTCTGGCGGGCAGCGTGAACGGGAAAAGAGTTATATTTAAACGGATTAAACTCCGGCACGATATTCAGCCACGCGGTTTTTGAGAAGGCCGGAAAAACAGAGGGCAGCCCGGCGATACCGGCGAAGCGGGCAAAACTCGTCACACCGATCATCGGCGATAACAGTATCAGCTGCTGCGGACGACGCAGGGAATGATCGCCCAGGCTGTCGAGCGCATATTTTACCGCCAGCGCCCCACCGTTCGAGAACCCTACCAGATGGAGCGGCGTCTGCGTGCCTGCCAGACGGGTCGCTTCCCGCACCGCCAGACGTGTGGCGGCCATCCAGTCCTGCCAGTCAACATCGGTCAGCCCCGCAGGCACCGTGCCGTGACCCGGTAACCTGATCGCCACCGCCACATAGCCCTGCTGTCGATACGCCTCTGCCACATGACGCAGACTGTAAGGACTGTCAGTCAGACCATGCAACAACACAACTGCACCGCGCGGAGTCCCCGTCGGGCGCAGAATATAAGAACGGTTCCAGTCCTGTGCAAAATGACCAGGATAGATCATGCTACCGGGATAATATCGGTTGAGTGGCGTTTTATCTTCAGCTTCAAGTTTGTCGCTGACCTGATGCTTCATCTCGTCAAACATTTGATTTTCAGCAATGAGGTAATCGGCGTAAGTTCCGTTATTAAGTTGTTCTACTGTCAGTTCATGGGGGATCCAGGTGTGCCAGCGATGTAACTCCGGTCCGCGCTCGGCTTCATAGATTCGGATAATCAGTAGCAGCAGTAACAGCACCCCGACCACTATCACCAGCCGCCAGAGTCTGCGTTTAACTGTTTTCCACTTCCGGCTCATACATCCTTTCCTGAAAAATTAAAATGCATAGCGAAACCACGCGAACAGAACATTGCCATTATTGTACGTGCCCGGAATATAGGTGAACTGCACATTCAGCGCTTTATAACCGGCAGAGAACAGCGGCAGAACAATGGGGAGCGGAATGTAGTTGCCAAAATCTTCGCGTGCTGTAATACCCGCCGTTAATCCCGCCCCCAGACGAAAGTCATGATTCGAACCTGGATACCAGCCCTTCTCCCAGCCATAACCAACAATTGGCTGCCACTCGTTGTGCGAATCTTTAAAAGCCATCGCATAGAGCGCGCTCCAGTCTCCGCTGTCGTTGGAGCGGGAAACACCCAGACCGCCGCCCCAGGGATTCTCGTTATAGTGATCGGTTTTTTCTTTGTCGTACATGAAGCGGGCGTGCCAGCTGATAAACGGCAGATAGAGATCGGTGTATTGAGGATTGTTCCATGTCTGCGCCACATCGTCAGTGAATCCATTCCACCAGGAAGAGATGGGCGTGGTTTCAGCATGAAATGGCGCAGCGGTCAGAAGTAAAGCAACAACTGCCGTTAGGGTTGATATTTTCATTGTGCATCCCGATCAGCGTGCAGAGCAGATGGAAATTGAGTATAGCGCAGAGGCAGAAGCAATCTTTGTCAGTGGTCATGCTTCGCTTAACCGGTGGTTACAGAAGACTTTGCAGGATGATTTGGAAGCGGGGCTCTGGCGATTTCAGGCTGAAATCGCCAGAGCTGTACAGAAATTAAGCATGAGACATTACTGATTACAGTGAATGGTTTTCTGACTGAGAAATGAATGGGACCGGGAAGACGTGGACAGCGGGCAGGTAACAACGACGTAAAACCGGATTCAGCCTTTGAGCCGAATCCGGTGGGGACTTATAAGGCTTCAGCCTCTTTCGGCTTTTCGCCAAACTTCTCTTTCATGTGTGACTCAATCTCCTCCAGGCTCTTGCCCCGTGTTTCTGGCACCATCGCCATCACGAAGATTAGCGAGCCGACGTTAATCGCGGCAAAGATGAAGAAGGTCGTGCTGCCGGCATATTCCATGATCGGCGGGAAGCCGAACGCCACCACAGCGTTAAATATCCACTGTAGTGAGACAGCGCCACCGGTTAATACGCCACGAAGCTGCATCGGGAATAGCTCCGACATCATCAGCCAGTAGACCGGCGAGATGCACATCTGCATACAGAACAGGAACAGCAGAATACAGCCCAGTGCGAGGTAGCTCTGCATCAGGCTGGGAGCGATAAAGGTCATCACGCTGCCCAGCATAATCTGCGAAGCGACCACCAGACACAGGCCGGTAATCAGCATCGTGCGGCGCGGGAAGCGACTGACTGCCCAGATACCTATAATCGCAGCCACTACTGAGACCACGCCGTTACCGATGGTCGCGGCAATCGAGGCGCTGGTGCCAAGTCCGGTCTGTTTAAGGATGATTGGGGTGTAATACATAAAACCATTAACCCCGGTGAACTGGGCAACAAAGCCCAGCCCGACGCCGATAACCATCAGACGAATAACCCACTTCTCACGAATCAGGGTTTTCGCATCCGGCCCGCGCTCTGCGGCCCTCGCCTGCTTCTTCATCTGCGCCATTTCATGGCGCACTTCACGCGGCGTTTCGCGAAGATATTTCAGGATCTTTTTCGCCTCTTTCAGACGCCCTTCCGCGACCAGCCAGTGTGGTGAGGCGGGAACAAAGAACGTGCCGATGAACAGCAGGAATCCCGGCACCATGGCAATCGCCAGCATGTAGCGCCACAGGTGCTCATCATGCAGCAGATAGCTCAGCAGCGTACTGGCGACATAGGCGATAAGCTGTCCGGTAACGATCATCAGCTCATTGCGGCTGACCAGCGGCGCACGCAGTCGCGGTCCGGCAATCTCGGCGATAAACACCGGTACAGTGGAAGAGCCACCGCCGACAGCAATCCCCAGCAGGAAGCGCATGGCGACCATGACGTTGACAGAGGGTGCCAGTGCCGTTCCCAGAGAACCCAGCACAAAAATGACCGCCAGGCTGCGTAGCGTAATACGGCGGCCAAAACGGTCAGAGAAGAAACCACTCAGGAAGGAACCAATAGCGGCCCCGAACACCAGCGAAGAGGCGACCAGCCCTTCAGTGAAGGAGTTCAGTCCAAGACCACCCTGATCGGGTGGTGAGGTCATATAAGGTAACGCACCCGAAATAATCCCGGTGTCATAACCAAAAGCCAACGCGCCCATGGTGGCGACGAGCACCACTAAAAAGATGCGCTGGCGTACCGTATCTGCAGGCGCGTGATCGCCCGCTTCACCTGAGTCTGGTGTATTTGTACTCATATTATTCCTGCCATTAATAAGTTAAACATCCGTTTGCTTAAAATTCATACGGAATAGAAATGGAACATATTTACCGATTGGGAAAAGAAGTGTAGACGGTATTTTAAAGTTAGCTTTAGCAATGCGATTTTTAGGGCGGAGATAATTAATCGAAGAAATAAACCCGCGTAATAGTGACCCGGGTAAATTTATTTGAACATCAGAATCACGCGTTGAGTTCCTGCTGGATCCAGCTCAGAAAATGTGCGACGCGGGGAAACTGGGCGAACCCGCGAGGGAAGACCAGATGATGCGCGCTGACAGGCAGACTCTCCTGCTCTGACAGGACTCTGACCAGTTTTCCGCTGCGCAGGTAGTCCTGAGCCAGCAACTCACTCTCAAATATCAGACCGTGACCTAACATGGCCGCTTCAAGACTCATGTATGAGCGATCAAAACGAAATAACCACTCTTTATCCGGCTGAGGTAATTGCTGAGACGCAAACCACTGCGGCCATTGAATAAGCGGTGACTCGGATAATATCAGCGCATGATGAATTAAATCAGCAGGCTGATTAACAGGATGTTGTTTCAGATAGGCGGGAGAGGCCAGCACCGACATTCTTTCATGGCGGATGGTTTTAATTTCAAAGGCATTCCATTCCGGGAATCCATGACGTACTGCAATATCAATATTGTCGCGACTAAAGGACAGGTTTTCGTACGAGCAGGAGAGCGTGAGCTGGAACTCAGGATAGCTGTCACGAAATTTATGAATGCGAGGCAACAGCCACAACAGACCGAAACTGGGTGCGCAATGGATCCTGAGGTTGCTACGCGCTTTCTCATTACTGATGCGCGCCGTCGCCTGCGCCAGTCCCATCAGTATGGGACCAATCTCCCTGAGATAATGCTCTCCTGACAGCGTCAGGACAACGCCTTTTGCCGAGCGATTAAACAGAATACAGCCCAGCTCCCGCTCCAGTTTTGCCAGCTGATGACTGGCCGCCGAGGGCGTAATACTTAATTCTTCGGCCGCCCGCGCGACATTACCAAAATGGGCCACCTGCTCAAAAACCCGCAGTGATTTAATCGAAGGTAAGTGATCAGACTGCTTATCCATCTGCGCCTCCACTCAGGATTTTCGTGATGTATGCCCATCTTTAAATCACAGAATTGTTAACTCCATCAAACCAACAAATTCATTCAGCATCAAATGAATTTTTTTGCATTGCCAATATTAACCGCATTATCAATTCTGATCGTGACCCTGCCGGTAGTGATACCGAACCACTAATAATTATTCTTCTGGAGTGGACCATGTTACTCGAAAACAAAGTTACGATTATTACAGGTGCCGCCTCTCTGCGCGGCATTGGCCGGGCCACAGCCGCCTGCTTTGCTCAGCATGGCGCGCGCGTGGTGGTGCTTGATTTAGATCTGCAGGCCGCCCAGGCCAGCGCGCTGTCGTGTGGTGACGGGCATCTCGGCCTGGCTACCGATGTTACCGATCCCCTCTCCGTTCGTCGCGCCATCGACCAGGTCCTTGAGCACTTCGGTCGTATTGATGTGCTGGTCAATAATGCGGGGATTACTCAGCCGGTTAAGACACTGGAAATAGGCATCGAAGATTACAACCGCATTCTTGATGTCAATCTGCGCGGCACGCTACTGATGTCTCAGGCGGTGATCCCTTCCATGCAGCAGCAGAAAGGCGGCAGCATCATCTGCCTTTCCTCGGTATCGGCACAGCGCGGCGGCGGTATTTTTGGCGGTCCGCACTACAGTGCAGCCAAAGCGGGCGTTCTGGGCCTGACTAAAGCGATGGCTCGCGAGTTTGGCCCCGACCAGATACGCATTAATGCCCTCACGCCCGGTCTTATTCAGACGGATATTACCGGTGGTCTGTTACAGGATGATCGCCGCCACGCCATTCTCGACGGTATTCCGCTCGGACGCCTCGGTACCGCCAGCGATGTCGCTAACGCGGCGCTCTTCCTCGCCAGCGATCTCTCCGGTTATCTCACCGGCATCACGCTGGATGTGAACGGCGGCATGCTGATCCATTAATCAGCGCCCTGCCCTGCCCGCACTCCCTGCGGGCTAACTTTCGGGAGTGAACACCATGACCACGCTTAATTTGAGCGCAGCCTCTGCTGCGCGCGATATCACCTATCGCAAAATTGCCTGGCGTCTGATGCCCTGGCTGATGCTCTGTTACCTCTGTGCCTATCTTGATCGCGTCAATGTTGGCTTCGCTAAATTACAGATGATGGATGATTTATCGCTCAGCGAAACCGTGTATGGGCTGGGTGCCGGGATCTTTTTCATCGGCTACTTCTTCTTTGAGGTGCCGAGCAACCTGATCCTGCATCGGGTTGGGGCACGCCGCTGGATTGCCCGCATTATGATTACCTGGGGAATTATCTCAGTGCTGTTCGCCTTTGTTGAAACGGCCTGGCAGTTTTACCTGCTGCGCTTTTTGCTTGGCGTCGCCGAGGCAGGTCTGGCACCGGGTTTACTGCTTTATCTCACCTACTGGTTTCCGTCTTATCGTCGGGCACGCATGACGGTTCTCTGGTTTATCGCCATTCCCCTCTCAGGAATGATTGGTGGCCCGCTCTCTGGCTGGATTATGGCGACTTTTGCAGGTTTCCACGGCTGGGCTGGCTGGCAGTGGATGTTTATGCTGGAAGCTATCCCTACGCTTGTTATGGGATTCGTGGTGCTGGTGGTTTTGAAGGATCGGGTGGAGCAGGCGGACTGGCTTGATGACGATGAGAAACGCCGCGTGCGTGCCGATCTTGACGAGGACAATCAGCAGAAGGCCTGTCACGGTTCAGTGAAAGCGTTTATTGCCGATCGTCGTCTCTGGCTGCTGGCACTGATCTACTTTTGTGTGGTCATGGGCCAGTATGCACTGACCTTCTGGTTACCCACGCTGGTGAGAAACTCAGGTGTCAGTGAACCGCTGCATATCGGTCTCCTGACCAGTCTGCCTTACCTATGTGCCATTATCGTTATGCTGCTGGCCGGGCGCAGCGGCGATCGCCATCGTGAACGTCGCTGGCACCTGATAGTTCCGATGCTTGTCGGACTCACCGGACTGACGCTGGCGACCCTGCTCAGCCATAGCGTCTCCCTGTCACTGCTCTCTCTCTGTATTGCCGCTGCGGGCATTCTTTCCGCCTCATCCCTGTTCTGGATGTTGCCGACCAACCTGTTGGGTGGTGTCTCTGCTGCCGCAGGCATCGCTGCAGTGAACTGCATTGCTAATCTGGCCGGTTTTTTCTCGCCGTGGCTGATTGGCTCTATCACCACCGCAACCGGGTCACCGGCTTCCGGAATGTATTTTATTGCTTCCGTCCTGCTGGGTGGCGCGTTATGCGTGCTGCGCATTCGGGCGGCGGATGTTAATCGTTAATCAGGAGGTACCATGACTGACTCTCGTCACAGTTCAAACGCGCTTTCACTGCAGCAACGCGCGACCAATATTCGCCGTCATGCGCTATTAATGGGCCAGGTGCAGGGACAGGGCTATATCGGTCAGGCACTGGGTGCAGCTGATTTGCTTGCCGTCAGCTATTTTCACGCTATGAATTACCGGGCAGATCAGCCTGAGTGGGAAGGTCGCGACCGCTTCTATCTGTCGATTGGTCATTACGCTATCGCTCTTTATGCCGCGCTGCTTGAAGCGGGCGTGATACCCGAGGAGGAAAGGGAAACCTATGGTTCCGATGAAAGCCGGCTGCCGATGTCTGGCATGGCCGCCTATACCCCAGGCATGGAAATCACCGGAGGTTCACTGGGTCATGGCCTGGGTATTGCCGTAGGTGCCTGTCTGGGCCTGAAGCAGAAAGGCTCGCAGGCGCGAATCTATAACCTGCTTTCAGATGGAGAGCTTAATGAAGGCTCCACCTGGGAAGCGGCAATGTCAGCTTCACACTGGCAGCTTGATAATCTGATCGCCATTATCGACGTCAACAATCAGCAGGCTGACGGCCACAGCAGTGAGATTCTCGCTTTTGAACCGATTGTGGATCGCTGGCAGGCTTTTGGCTGGTATACCCAGCGGGTCGATGGCAATGACATTGCTGCTCTGCAGAAAGCTTTTGACGTAGCACGTAGCTGGCCTGAACCCCAGCCGCGCGTCATCATTTGTGATACCCGAATGGGCAAAGGTGTACCGTTTCTGGAGAGCCGAGAGAAAACTCACTTCATTCGGGTCGACGCCGATGAGTGGGACAAAGCCCTGACCGCACTAGAGCAAGGAGTCTGAGATGAGTTCACAACCGCAAAAAAAACGTCTGACCACATCCGCCATGATCGCCTCTATCGCTGCTGAGGGTCAGCCGACGGTTTCTGCTCCTTTCGGGCATGCTCTGGTCGCTCTGGCAGAGCAGCGCTCAGATGTGGTGGGCCTGACAGCAGATTTAAGTAAATACACCGATCTGCACCTGTTTGCAGAGGCTTTTCCGCAGCGCTTTTATCAGATGGGGATGGCGGAACAGTTACTCATGAGCGCCGCAGCGGGAATGGCTCGGGAAGGCTTTATGCCTTTTGTCACCACCTATGCCGTGTTTGCTTCCCGCCGCGCCTATGATTTTATCTGCATGGCCATCGCCGAAGAAAATCTGAACGTCAAAATTGCCTGTGCACTGCCAGGGCTGACGACCGGTTATGGGCCGAGTCATCAGGCAACTGACGATCTGGCTATTTTCCGGGGCATGCCGAACCTGACTATCATCGACCCCTGCGATGCTCTTGAGATTAGCCAGGTCATCCCGGCTATCGCGGAACATCAGGGTCCGGTCTATCTGCGTCTGCTGCGCGGTAAGGTTCCACTGGTACTGGATAAATATGACTATCACTATCAGCACGGTAAAGCTCAGCGTCTGCGTAGCGGTAAGCATGCCGTCATTATTAGCAGCGGATTGATGACCATGCGGGCGCTTGAAGCTGCTGAAGCGCTGGAAAAGCAGGGCATTGAGATCGGTGTAGTTCACTCTCCCATGATTAAGCCTCTGGATGAAGAGACCATCCTGAGGGAAGCAGGGGTAGCACTGCAGGCTAATCAGCTGGTTATCACGGCAGAGAATCATTCAATAACAGGCGGATTAGGCGAAGCTATTGCTGCGCTGTTAATGCGAAACCATGTAACTCCACGCTTCAAACAGATTGCCCTGCCGGATGCATTTTTGGCCGCAGGCGCATTGCCGACGCTGCATGACCGTTATGGCATCTCAACCGATGCCATGGTTAAGCAAATCACTACCTGGCTTGAGGCCTGATTCCTGACAAAACCGGGCCACGCCCGGTTTTCTTCTCTGTGTATCATTACCAGCCCTGTAAAATCACCCTTCATTCCCGTCCTCCTTCGCTTCCCGGACGTCGGTTTACTGATTGCAGTGGTCAGCACTCTCTGCGTGCCAGCAAACTCTCTGAATGCCTTTAAACCACCACGGTTGCCGAGTTTCATTGCTGTACGAACGGGGGAAAGGCCGATTCACTGTAAACAGCAATTCAGGCAGTTCTCCTCTTTAGCCTGGTGAACCTGCTGGCGTTCTCTATCGTTGAGCAGACGCTGTCATCCACTTTGCTCAATACAGTGAATCGGGTTCAATCACCTGACTACCTGCTATGACGCATAGTTGGCACCGGTTTCCGTTCGTAAAGTCTTCAGTGTGTTTTTCATAAAACAACCCCTTGTCTTAGCCATCTTCAGAAAATAATTTTTATAATGAGATAAAAGTTATCCACTTTTTCTGTGGATAAGTGAGGGATATTTTCTGAGTATCTTTTTACGCTCTCTGGTCATGACCTGGTTGTCGGTGAGTTGCGCTTCTTTTCTGATCTTGTTTATTCACCCAAGAAAGGTAAAAAGGGAGGGTTATCATCTTAAATTCTGGCGATTTCAGGCTGAAATTTATATGAATTTAAGTTAATAAACAGAGAGTTAACTTCAGTATTGAGTTGGCGCACGTCTTTACCTGGTAAGGGTGTGCAGTGGATCAATGGGTTACAAGAAGCAAGCACGCAGTAACTGAGGTCGTGTGAAAGGGGATTGGTCACTAATGAACCAGCGGCAAAAAATCATTCCTTGCATTATTGCGACTACTCTATGAAGCCTTGCAGCGAACTGAAATGTTAGCGATAGCATTGTGGGAAACCAGAGACTTATTGTCATGAGCTCGTGAGGAGTTTAGGCACTGCTTCAGCATCTGGCAAAAGGGTATTGCATAGTGGCGATTTCAGGAGGTTTATGTCGCATAAATAATAATTTAATCATTAAAAATCAATGTATTAATCAAATAAAGACCGATTAAATAGTGGCGATTTCAGCCTGAAATTCGGTTTCCAGCTACCGCTTACGTTATTCCAGACTGCAAAAAGAAAAAAAGCCAGCAATGAACGCTGGCTGATTTGAATGCGGAGAGGTTAGTGATTGAGATATTTTTTCAAAGTCTCAGCAATGACTTTATCCAGCTCTTCCTGCAGCTCTTTCGACTGCCGGTTGAATTCATAGCTGAACATGCGACCGCGCACCTTTTTACGGGCAAAGCGATCTTTATCAGCAAACGACCATAGCGAAGTGGCCTGCGTTTTATCTTTCTCCGGTTCCTTCATCAGCGTCTGGCTGCCCTGTCGAATCAGTCGCAGAATATGATTCTTAAGCTCGTCTTCTGCCAGACCTTCGCGGGCGCAGACCACATCAATTTCCCGGGAAATGGATTTGATTAGCGCTTCAACGCTCTGCCCTGACTCACTTAACTTTTCAGCAGCCTGCAACAGCGCTTTGTAGTCGGGATAGGTTAGTTCAGCGTGATTAGGGAAGAGTGAGATTAAATCTGCCGGAACGCTGGCGGCCTGCAGAGCACGCGTCACCTTTGCCTGGGATAACCCCTGATTCTCAGCGATCTCTTTCTGCGACAGACCTCCCTCTTTCAGCGTTAACAGGCGCATGCCCACTTCACGCAGGTTGTGTTCCCGCGCCGTCTGAATATCCTGCGCCAGTCTGCGGGCTTCATCCGGTGTGATGGCGGCATCGGTAATCAGCACGTCCAGCCCGGTTTTACAGTAGAGTGCGGCGGCACGTCGGCGTGAGCCGTCGAGGATCTCGATGCGGTCATCGCGCATTACGCCAATGGCCGGGAAGAACTGCTGTAGCTTGATGGTGCGGATAATGTCGCGCAGCGAGTCGGGTGTCAGGCCTGCCTGGTCGCGTCCATTGGTTTCCATCGTGACAAACGTTTTGTTTTCAACCTCACTGGCAGCAATACGTTCAAATCGGAACAGGGCGCGCTTTCCGGTAGCCAGAACGAACATCTGGTTATGCTGGCTGCCAGTTGTATCGCTTTCGAGTGGAGTCTGGCTGAAGGTTCTGCCAATTGTGATTCTTTTTGCGCTCATACAAACCTCAGTTCAGGCGAATAAATTCGATACGGTCGAAGACGGCTTTTGCGAAATCCTCTGCGGCGGATCGTGCATTCTTCAACGCTTCGCTACTGCCGACGTAGGTCGAAGGATTGGCGGAGATAACCGTATCAAAGGATTCGCCGCAACGTTCGAAACCATCAAGGCGGGGAAGGGCAGCATCCAGCATGTCACCGCCAAAAATCTCTTTAGCCAAACTATGACAGAGTTTGTGGTCAGCTTTATTGGAGAGCTTGGACATGAAGCCGATGTTGCCCTGCAGGCGACAGGTTGCGCCGGAGTCTTCGATAATCGCAATCAGTTCCGGCAGGCGTGTCAGATATTTAAGCGTCGAGTGAAAATCGACCTGCGCCGGTGGCACCGGCGTCATCAGCAGGTCAGAAGCGGCAATCGCATTCTTCAGAAAAGCATCAAGATGCGGGCCGCTGTCGATAAAGATAAAATCATAATCTTTTTTCAGCTTGGCAATGACATTGTCGTAAAGCACAGCATGAACGTTTTGTTGCGGCAGATGCTCAGCACAAAGCAGATCCCAGCTTGAAGCGATAAAGGCGTCATCAATCGAGGCGGGCAGTACATCGACACCCGGAATGATAGACGGAACGATGAATTCGTTTACCAGTTCATCACGGGAAACATTCTGCAGCATGGCCTGCGCTGCCGTTGCTTCCACCAGCCCGACTGAGCGCTCATGGTTTAAAAACATGGTTGCCGAAGACTGCGGATCAAGATCAATAACCAGAACACGTAAATCTTCGAACAGCAGATGAGGATGGGCACGTAGCGCGTGGGCCAGCGAAACGGTAGAAACCGTTTTGGAGACGCCGCCCTTAAGATTACCGACAAAAATGGTATAGGCATCGCTGTGGCGATCGCGATATTTCGGCACACCACGATGATGATAGATATCGATAATGTTCTGAATCGACATGGCATATTTAACAGATGAACCCGCGGCGCGTTTATCAAACTGATAACCGCTTTCTTCCATCTCATTGACTGCGTAATCCACACTGGCTCGGGTCAGTTTCGGCAACTTGGCTAACGCCGCTTTTGCATAGACCTGATAGTAGGTATTTTCATGCAGTTCCTGCTTTTGCGCCTGAATCTGATCGGTGAGGCTCAGAAGCATGCGTTCTGAACGCTGTGCAACCTTCATCACCTGCTTGTCATCGTTAGCCATAGTTGCTCCAAACATGTAGGATTTATGACTTTATACTGAAATCCTGCACGTAAGGCAATAATTTATCCTCTCAACATGATCTGTGTTTCTATGTAACAGCATGGGTTTTGGTGAGCTTCATCACACTATTCACTGTGTGTGGGGGAAATAAAGCGGGTAGTTTGCGATCAACATTCACTGTAATCAGCAGATCATTCACTGTAGTAAGTAAATAGATCCACAAATGATCAGGTAAAGGGAATGCAGACAGAGAGGAGGGGAGGCGGACTCAGAATGCCGCATTGAAAGCACCAAAGATTCACTGTAATCAGCGAAGTCAGCGTGGTATCCGGTGATGTTCCGGTAAGGGAGTCAGCGCTACTGAGGGTGGGATTGACGAGTGTTCAAACAAGCTCAACAGGTTGCTGCGCTGCTTTTTACCTCTTCCTGCTCCAGACATTCACTGTAGTCAGTAGCGTTTAAAAGAGCAGCGCAGCCAGGAGTAACGTTCACTGTAATCAGTAACCTTGTTCATTGGGTATCATGATAAGTAAATGGGCGGTGTAAACGTTCACTATAATCAGTAGCGGTTTGCTGATGAACCCGGAACGGGTCACTAAAGCATCGGGATCAGATGAGAAAATAAACAACGACCCGTTCGCTACTGCTTTTGGTCGGCAATGCAGACGAGTGTATCCTTAAACGTTCACTGTAATCAGTAAATCCTGCCAGACGCGAACGTTCACTATAGTCAGTAAATGAGGAGTGACTCTGCAAACATTCACTGTAGTCAGTAGAATAATTGGGCTCTGTTCTGCGCCACAGGGAGCCCCTGGTGTCGCTATCAGACAGTGACCGTCCTGCTGATTCTGAATCTGACCAGCCTCATGCAGCCAGACATATGCACATCAGCATCAGCCCTGCATATCAGCGATGGACTACCCGGCTTCGCTATAACGTTCACTGTAATCAGTAGCAGACGAAGAATGTTACGTCACATCGTAGCGAACATTCACTGTAATCAGTAAAGCGTTCACTGTAATCAGTACACATTACCCTAAGCCACGTCAGCCAGGCGGCTGCATAAGACGGAGGTGAAGAGAGCAACGTTCACTGTAATCAGTAACAGTGTCACGCGTGTCAAATCTCCTGACGGGTAACCTATCACTCTCAGATCAGCGCACCCGTTAGTCATAATCGTTGAGAACAGGGCGGAGTGCTGACGTTCACTGTATTCAGTAGCGTTCACTGTAATCAGCAGGATGCACCATCGTGAGACGCAGTCTATACATTCACTGTAATCAGTAAAACAGGGATGAGTAAGTGCTAACAGGTATGTATGTAAGTACACACTTACTCACTAAGCCTTATAGAAAGGAAGGGGTGGTATGAAGGGGAGCGATACAGGCTTTGGCATAGCACCACGATTACTGATTACAGTGAACGTTACTGATTACAGTGAATGTCGGAGAAATGCTGATTACAGTGAATGGGCACTAGAGACGCAATGTCACTCTTTTAGAAAAGTGACACTGCCACGGAGGATTGCTGATTACAGTGAACGCGAAGAGTTAATCCTCGAACTCGATCTCATCCAGCGAATCGATGCTCTCCAGATTACCGATACCATCAAGCTTTGGCGTGCGACTGTGAATGATGAAAAAGACCGAACGGCCACGCTTAACTTCTGAGTAATCCAGATAACCAATCTCTTTCAGCTGCTCCATCGCGCGCCGTACCACATGGTTCTGCGTGGTGGTCTTGGAGCCGAGATTGAGGCGCATACGCAGGCGTGCCAGCGAGATAGGCGCCGGATTGGTCGGCAGGCTCTCCAGGAAGGTGTAGAGCGCCTGTGCAGACTCTTTACGCTTGAGGCGGGAGATTGCCCGGAGCTGAAGCAGCACCTTATGATCGAAGTTATAGAGTTCGAAAAGCTTAGGGTCGGCCTGAATGCGGACAATATCTTTTTCACGGTCGTAATAGGCAGACTGAACAAGGTGGGTATGATACGCCTTGCCGTTGCCTTCAAAGGAGAGCGTATTGGTTGCAATGCGGCGCAGAGAGGCATCCAGGCGCTTACGCAGTGCGGCTGAAGAATTGGCAGAGGGAATGCCACACATCTTAACAAAGTCGATAAACGGCAGGGTGACCGTATCGCCTTTAGTCGGATAACGGGAAAACGACTGAATAATGCCCGCCCAGGTTTTGAAATCGTTATCCATATCCAGCCGCGCGCCGGTAATGGTAATCTTTTCGTATCCTTCCGCTTTCACCAGCGTCAGGTTCTTCAGCTCTTTCGTCGCATCTGTTGAGGCCATCGCACCAGATTTACCCCGTGCGGTCGATTTCAGGGTCGGCACAAAGAGTCCGAGACGCATTAATGCGACGGGCTGGACGGTATTATTCTTGTTGGGATGAAGCTGAATAACTTCACCACTGTTTTTGGTCACTGACAGAAAAGGTTCTAGTAACGCTTTGTTTTCGTTGTCTTTATCTGCCATGGCGTAAGATCTTCATTCTGTGGATGAAAGGGATCGTTTTCTGACTACAGTGAACATTAGCACTGATTACAGTGAACATTCTACCAGGTACAGTGAATAAAGTACTGATTACAGTGAACACTTTACTGATTGTAGTGAACACGATCACCCTTTCAGCCCTTGTGGGGCGTGGCCTGCGACGATCGGGGATCTCTTAGGATCTCTCTATGATCTATTAAGGATCGTTTTTTAGGATCTGGTCACTGTATAAGTGGAAAACTCCATCAGAACTTAATCTTCAGATGCATTAGCCGTCAGCAAAAAAATCTCCGGCAATCTGCAGGTTATTTGTCAGCCTGATCAAGTACTGACAAAAAATATTCTCAATTAATAAACAACTTCCTCACTATTATTCATTTTTCATAATCAACTACACCGCGTATCGTCTCTCCATCACTGACAGAATGAGGAAGACGGCACCATGACTGAACACGCCCTATCACGTAACCCCGCCACAGGTGAAATTCTGGCACGCTATCCGCTGCAGAACCCTGCAGAGCTGGAACAGACGCTGGCAACAAGCGCATCAGCTTTTGCGGCATGGCAACACAGCAGCATGCCCGATCGGGTTCGCGTATTGCGTCAGCTCGGTGAGCAGCTGCGTCAGCGGGAATCCGATCTTTCCCGCATGATCACCCTGGAGATGGGTAAACCCATTGCACAGGCCCGCGCTGAGGTTCTGAAATGCGCGAACTTATGCGACTGGTATGCAGAACATGGCCCTGCGATGCTGGCCGATCAGCCCACTCAGATTGCTGATGCATGGCAGCGATTCCGTCCCATCGGTGTGATCCTGGCTGTGATGCCATGGAATTTCCCACTGTGGCAGGTTCTGCGAGGCGCAGTAAGCATGTTGCTGGCAGGTAATACCTATCTGCTGAAACACGCGCCTAACGTCATGGGAAGCGCCACACTGATGGCTGAGCTGTTCAGCGCGACCGATCTGCCAGTGGGTGGCTTTAACCTGGTCAACGTTGACAACGACGGTGTCTCCATCGCCATCAAAGATGATCGTATTGCCGCCGTCGCCGTGACCGGCAGCGTTCGGGCTGGCGCTGCTATCGCCGCACAGGCGGGTGCAGCACTGAAGAAAACCGTGCTGGAACTGGGGGGATCCGATCCCTTTATCGTACTGGCAGATGCCGATCTTGATGAAGCGGTTAAATCCGCCGTTATCGGACGTTTCCAGAATACCGGGCAGGTCTGCATGGCTGCCAAACGCTTTATTATCGAAGCGCCCATTGCAGCAGAGTTTGAGAAACGCTTCACGGCAGCCGTCGACGCACTCACTATGGGCGATCCGCTGGATGAAAACACCTTCCTGGGTCCAATGGCTCGCGCCGATCTGCGTGATGAACTGGATGGGCAGGTAAAAGCCACGCTGAATGAAGGTGCGCGTCTGGTGCTGGGTGGCGAGAAAGTGGCAGGGGAGGGTAACTACTATGCGCCGACCATCCTCGCGGATGTCACCAGCAACATGACCGCGTTCAGACAGGAGCTGTTTGGCCCGGTCGCTGCCATTGCCGTAGCGCGGGATCCACAACATGCGCTGGAGATCGCCAACGACAGCGAGTTTGGCCTCAGCGCTACCGTCTGGAGTGGTAACGAGGAGATCGCCGATCGACTGGCGCTGCAGCTGGAAGTCGGCGCGGTGTTTATCAATGGCAACGGCGCGTCCGATCCGCGCGTTACCATTGGTGGCGTGAAGAAAAGCGGCTACGGCCGTGAGCTGTCGCACTTTGGTGTGCACGAATTCTGTAACGTGCAGACCGTGTGGAAGAATCGCCGCTAGTTCTTACTGTGCCGCTGGAAGATAAGCGGGCGCTGCTTTAGCGTCCGCACTGAGCGGACGTAGCAACCGATGCGGTGCAAACGCACTCAGCATCGGTGACGCTGTGCCGCTCAGCATCTCCTCAGCCACCAGCCTGCCCAGCAATGGGGCAAGGGTCATGCCGCTATGGCTGACCATCAGATAAACGCGTGCTGACTCGCTGAGGTAGCCTGATGCTGGCAAGCCATCAGCCGGACGCGACCGCTGTCCTGTTTCAATCCGCTCAATTCTCGCGCCTTCCGTGTTTTTAAACAGCCGACGCAATCGACGCAGCATCTCTTTGCCGATCAGTCCCTCCGGCGAGACCGGCCGCGCCGGATCGGCATGATGATCCAGATCCAGCGCCTGCAGCATCAGGCGGCCACCGCCATCCGGCCGCACATTCAGTTCCGGGGTAATCAGATTGCATTTAAGTGGGATCGGCAGAGGCTGCGTCTGCGCCAGAAAACTGCAGGCTACAGGATCGGCGCGGTTTGCATCGGTCATCGCCAGTTCAAGCCCGCACTGACTCATCAGTTCCGGTGCCCAGCGGCCGGTTGCCAGCACCAGTTGATCGCCACGCCATTCATCACCGCTGGCCAGTGTCAGATGCACATCCCGACCCGTTTCAGTCAGCGTTGTCACTTCATTGTTGCAGACCAGCTGACCACCACTGGCTCGCAAATCCGCCAGCAGAGAGGCGATGAACAGACTCGGATAAAGCAGGCACTCCGACGGGAAAAACCACGCGTGCTGTATGCGGGGATCGAGCCGCAACTCGGGCAGGGCACCCAGAAGCGCGGCGCGACTACGTTTCTCAACGGGATAATCGAGTGTCGTGAGCTTTGCTGCGCGCTGCGCCAGCTGGCGCAGGGAGGATTCATCGGCTGCCCACTCCAGCGTGCCGGTTTCCAGCAGCCACCGGGGCGATGCAGGGTGACTGGCCTGCCAGCGCTTGTGCTCGTCTATCGCATGGGCATTAAGATCATGGTAGCGGGTGGGTTCTTTGCCGTTGGCATTGACCCAGGCATAGCTGATCTGACTGGTTCCGCTGCCAGGATAGTTTTTATCGAAGACGGTGACCTGTGCGCCCCGTCGCGACAATGACTGCGCGACGGCTAAACCCAGCACGCCTGCACCGATTACGGCAATACGTTGTGGCATATCTGGTCTCTCCTGAACAGGGATGAGTGGAAAACTGCTACCTGCCGGTTCGTTTCACTATTACGAAGTCAAAGAAAGACGTCAACCGCAGTTTCAGGCGGTCGTTTCATCAAACCAGGCAGGCACAGGATCGGCCAGATTAATCCAGTGCTCAGGGCCTGCAGCCATCTCATGCAGTGTCAGCAGTGCGTGGTCCAGCGCGGAAAGAATGCGCTTTTCATCCATTTCAATGCCGATAAATACCAGTTCCTGACGCGCATCGCCGGTGCCTTCCTGCCATTGTTCTGCGATGAAATTGAGGGAATCCGCATCCTGTGGCCAGTCCATTCGCGGCACACTGACCCACCAGCGCCCGGCATAACCCTGACGAGCCACAGCGCCCGCCTGCGACCACATCGCGGCATAGTCAGGCCGGCTAGCGAGCCAGAAGTAGCCCTTAGAACGGATAACCCCGTCAAGCTGGTGATTAACGACCTCCCAGAAACGCTGCGGATGGAACGGACGGCGGGCGCGATAAACAAAACTGCGAATGCCATACTCCTCCGATTCCGGCTGATGCTCACCACGCAGGGTCTGCAACCAGCCGGGTGCCTGTGCTGCCCGGTCGAAATCAAAGCGACGGGTATTCAGAAGGCTGTCCAGCGGGACCTGGCCAAACTCACTGTTCACAATAAGGGCATGTGGATTAAGCGCACGTAGCATGCCCTGTAGTTCATGCAATTGCGTCTGGCTGAGCAGATCCGTTTTGTTCAGTACCAGCAAATCACAGAACTCAATCTGATCCACCAGCAAATCAACCACTGAACGCTCATCCTGCTCGCCCAGCGACTCGCCGCGAGACTGAAGATCATCGACTGAACGGTAATCGTGCAGGAAATTGAAACCATCCACCACGGTAATCATGCTATCCAGGCGGGCATAAGCCGACAGGCTTTCACCTTCTTCATCTTCAAACGTAAAGGTTTCAGCAACCGGCAGCGGTTCAGAGATGCCGGTTGACTCAATCACCAGATGATCGAAGCGACCGGCCTGCGCCAGCCGTTTCACCTCCAGCAACAGGTCTTCTCGCAGCGTGCAGCAGATACAGCCGTTACTCATTTCGACCAGCTTTTCGTCGGTACGTGACAGCTGTGCGCCGCCGTCGCGCACCAGCGCAGCGTCGATATTAATCTCAGACATATCATTGACGATGACCGCAATCCGCCGTCCTTCGCGGTTGTTAAGAATATGATTGAGCAGGGTGGTTTTACCGGCACCGAGAAAGCCAGAGAGAACCGCAACCGGCAGACGGGGATCCTCGGATGTCAGAAGGGAGAGTGGCATACTGTTACCTGTCAGTAGTGATTAACGTATATGTTATAACATAACATTAATAATACTGTTTTCAATCGGGATTTCTGTTCCTGTGTCTGATAATGAAAATGATTAAGAAAAAAGGAGAAGATATGCAACAACTTACACTGGTGCCGCGTCTTGTGCCGGATGTCAGAAGCGGCACGAAAACCTCAACGATACGCTGGCAGGAAAGTGATATCGTCACCGGCCCGCTGAAGCTGGTGAATGAACAGGATGCCGCAGACGCGGTCATCGTATGGGTGACGGATATTGATACACTGCGTTTAAATGAGGTGGCCGCGCGGCAGGGGAAGGAGGCTGAATGGCCGGATGCGGTGCTGCTGGAGGGGATGCGCGAGCACTATCCGGAAATCAGGCTGAGCAGTGAGGTGCAGCTGATTACTCATCTCACGCCCGCCGAAACGCAACAGAAGCTCACTGAACAGTAATCAGCTGTGCTCAATGACCAGCAGCGCCAGCGTATCGGCTTCCAGCGCCCGAAAGATATGCAGCTCATCACCCGGATAGGTAATGTAATCACCTACGTCCAGCTCCACCGCACTGTTGACCGGGCCCACCAACGCACGCCCTTTAGCCATAATAATATGCTCGATGGTATTGGGAATATGGGGTTGTGATATGCGCTCGCTGCCGGGCTGGACCTCCAGCAAATAGATATCACGCCGGACGCCAGGTGGGCAGGATGCCAGCAAAACGGCCTGATAATCGGCCAGATCTGCAGTCACCGACAGACCTTCTCCACGGCGAATCACCTGCAGACGACGCGCATCCGGCTCCAGCAACCGTGAAAACGGAATATTCAGCGTCACACACAACGACCACAAAGTCTCAATGCCCGGATTACCATTACCCGCTTCCAGCTGTGACAGCGTGGATTTGGCGATTCCGGCACGGCGTGCCACTTCCGCCAGTGACAGACCCGCTCGCTGACGTTCACGCACCAGGGCATTGGCAATAATGCTGATAGGGGTATTCAAACGTACTCCTGATAACCTGAATGTTTTTTATATCGAACATAATGTTCGGCTTGTAAAGCGCTATCGTGGTGTTCATTATATCGGATTATACGTTCATTATGAGACAGAATGATGCTTTTTCCGCAAATGCAGTTGCTGGACAAAGGGGTGATCAAAGCGATTTTCCTGGTCTGCCTGGCTGATGGAATTGTCGGCTTATCCTATGGCTCGCTGGCCTCCGCCGACGGGTTTCCGCTCTGGGTGCCGCTGGCGTTGTCAACGCTGGTACTGGCGGGCGCATCGGAGTTCCTGTTTATCGGCATCGTGGCGGGTGGTGGCAGTCCTTTTACCGCCGCCGCTGCGGGCCTGCTGGTGAATGCGCGTCACCTGCCGTTTGGCATTGCGGTAAAAGATCTGGTGGGAAAGGGCCCGTCGGGCTGGTTTGGCTGTCACATCATGAACGATGAAAGTGTGGTGTTTGGTATCTCTCAGCCGCAACTGGCCCAGCGTCGCAGCGCCTACTGGCTGTGCGGCATCGGTATCGGCTTAATCTGGCCGGTGAGTGTCATGACCGGAGCGGCGATCGGGCAGTTTATTCCGGATGTCTCGGTGATCGGACTGGATGCGGTATTCCCGGCCATCCTGATCGCCCTGATCTTCCCGGCGCTGCGCCAGCGACGCACCCGCATCCCGGCTGCCGTCGGCGCGCTGCTCTCTTTGCTGGCGACGCCGCTGGTTCCGGCGGGCATGCCGGTACTCTTCTCGCTGCTGGGTCTGCTGACATGGAGATCGCGCAAATGACGCATAAGGGAATGGTCATCGCCGGAATTGCCATGCTGGCTGCCGGAACCTATCTGATGCGCTTTGCCGGCGTCAGGCTGGGAAACCGTCTGCCTATCAGCGAACGCACCCAGCAGATGCTCTCCGACGCTGCCACGGTATTGCTGCTGGCAGTAGCAGCGACCACTACGCTGTTTGAGGGTCAGCATTTTGCCGGTGTGGCTCGGGTGGCAGGCGTGGGCTTTGCCCTGTTGCTGGCCTGGCGTCGGGCGCCACTGATTGTGATTATTCTGGGGGCGGCGGCGATGACGGCACTGCTGCGTTTCTTCGGCGTGCCCTGAAACTGATGTGCTCCGAGGCTGTTATGTCCCGACGCGCCCAGGATTGATATCTGACCGGGCATCACGGCATGATGTGGGTTCATCACCCGCCCGGAGTTTGCCCATGAATCGTCCGCTACAGATTGGCCTTCTGCTGTTCCCTGATGTCACCCAGCTCGATCTCACCGGTCCGTGGGAAGTATTTGCGCGCACGCCTGGCGTCGAATGTCATCTGGTCTGGAAGGATCTTCAGCCCGTTCGTTCCGATCGCGGCCTGTCGATATTGCCTACCACCACGTTTGATGCGTGCCCGCCGCTGGATGTGATCTGTGTGCCTGGCGGGCCAGGGCAGATCGCCCTGATGTCAGACGATATCACGCTGAATTTCCTTCGACAGCAGGCCGCTCAGGCGCAGTGGATAACCTCGGTTTGTACCGGGTCGCTGGTGCTGGGAGCGGCCGGATTGCTGAAGGGATATCGTGCAACCTCGCACTGGAGTTCCATCGATCAGCTGGCCTTGCTGGGCGCGGAGCCGGTCAGTCAGCGGGTGGTGCGAGACCGTAATCGTATCAGCGGCGCGGGCGTCACCTCGGGTATCGATTTTGCCCTGACGCTGGTGGCTGAAATCGCCGGGGACACGGTCGCTAAAGCAGTCCAGCTGCAGATGGAATATGATCCTGAACCGCCGTTTACCAGTGGTTCGCCGCAGACCGCACCGCCACAGGAAGTGGAACAGGCGCGGGCGAAAATGGCGGATTTTCTCGCCACGCGCCGTAAGGCAACCGAGCGTGCCGCGCGGCGGCTACAGGCTGATTAGCTTACGGACGCCGGGGATAAGCAGCAGCAGCAGTGACAACGCCATCGAGGAAATTAATGTCAGGACGATGACCAGCAGTTTATCGCCCAGCGTCTGAATGTGGATCGCGGCAGCCAGCAGGCCAAAAACCAGATAGTGCAGGATATAAACGCCGGTCATGGTTTTCCCGAGGGTGGTCAGAAACGAGGTCAGCCACTGACCTTTTTCTGGCAGGCGGATAGCGTTAATGCTGATTACGATCAGCACCACCAGCAGATAAACCTGCGAACCCGTCAGAACCACATCGTTTTGGGTCGCCAGAAAGCGCGCAATAAAGTAATGACGCTCATAGAGCCAGGTAAAGAGATAAACCGCAGGCAGCAGCAGCAGGCTGCTCTTTATCACTCTGGGTGAGGTCAGCAACTGCATCACGCGCGGCGCGGCCATCAGCCGACCGGTTAGGTAGTAAAGCACCCACGTCCAGATACGGTATTGCGGTAGCAGCGAAAAGGCCCGCTGGCCCGGATAGAGGCTGGCGAGCAGGTCATAGGCAAACGCTGAGACCAGCAGCAGGAATATCCCGGCTGCCATCACCCCTGGCCGCTGAATCAGCCGGTCGATCAGTGGATGCGAGACGTAAATCACAATGAGCGCAATCACAAACCACGGCTGAATCAGATAGCCTTTATGGTGCATCCCGGCAAACCAGAAAAAGCTGAACCAGAAGATAAAAATCAGCAGAATGCGGCGAATTTTGCCGAGCTGCCACGCGGGCGTGTGCAGCTCACCGGCATCGATATAGCCACTCAGCAGAAAATAGAGCGGCGTGGCGATCGTCGAGACAAAACTCAGCACGTTCAGCGTCAGATTGATGTCGTAATGGTAGCTGTCGTAGCTCTGGTACAGCGTAAAAAACGACACGGCGGTGATACAGGCCAGCGTCTTCAGCATTGCCAGCCCGGTCTTATTCACCGCGCGCCTCCTGGCCGTGGAAGCAGCGATAGATCACCGGCAGCACCAGCAGGGTCAGCACGGTCGCAAATCCCAGACCAAAAATAATCACCACGGCCATGCTCTGGAAAAAGACATCGCGCAGCAGCGGCAACAGGCCGAGCACCGTGGTGAAAGCCGTCAGGAGGATAGGGCGAAGACGCGAAGTCGCCGCATCAATAATCGCCAGCTGCAGCGACTTCTCCTGCTGGAAGAGCCTGATCTCCTCAATCAGCACGATCCCGTTACGGATCAACATGCCCGACAGGCTCAGCAGTCCTATCAGTGCCATAAAGCCAAACGGAATCCCGGTGATCAAAAAGCCACAGGTAACGCCAATCAGTGCCAGTGGCACGGTGATCCAGATGGCAACAGCGTCGCGCAGCGAGTTAAACATCAGCACGGTAATGATAAACATCGCCAGGAAGCCCACCGGCAGCGAACTGAGCAGCCCGCTCTGCGCTTCGCGTGAACTCTCCAGTTCGCCACCCCATTCAAGCCGGTAGCCAGACGGAAGTTTCAGCTGATCGATCTGCGGTTGCACCCGCGCGATGATCTGCGCAGAGGTTAAACCTGAAGCGGGATCGGGGTCGGTCTGCACCGTCAGCACGCGCGTGCGATCGCGGCGCATAATCAGTGGATTTTCCCACTCCAGACGGAAGTCAGAAACCACATTGCTCAGCGGCACAACGTGCTGCAGGGCAGCGCTCCAGAGCTGGATGTTCTCGATGTGATCGACACTCTGCCGCTCATCATCCGCCGGATAGAGCATCACCGGCATCAGCCGCGAACCGTCACGGAAAATGCCCACCGCGTCGCCGCTGAAGTTCATTCTCAGTGCCTGATCGATATCGCGCTTGTCGATGCCCAGTTCCTGACCGCGCAGTGCCGAATAGACCGGGCGGATCACTTTACTGCGCTCCTGCCAGTCGTTGCGCACCGGGAAAGTCGAACCATCCGCCAGGAAAATCGCATCCAGCTGGCTGCCGATGTGGCGCAGCACCTCAGGATCCGGGCCGATCACCCGCAGAGCAATGGCACTGTCGCTGGCGCTGCCAAACTGAATTCGCTTGATGCGCTGATTCACCTGCGGGAAGTTCTGCTTAATGTACTCCTCGGTCTTCAGCGACAGCGCGTCAAGCTGTCGCGCATCCTTAACCCGCACCATGATCTGAGCGAAGTTGCTGTACTGGCGCGCTGCGTCATAGGTCAGCGTAAAGCGCAGTGCGCCCTGGCCCACCGTGGTGACCGTCGACGCGACGTCCGGATCGTGATTTATAAACCGGGCAATTTCCGCCGCCGTATTGGCGGTGTAGTGGATATCGGTGCCATAGGGTAGCCATATATCGGTGAAAAAGACCGGCGTGCTGGAGGAGGGGAAGAAGTTCTGCTTCACCAGAGTAAAGCCATACAGCGACAAGGCCAGCAACGCCACCATCACCGTTAGCGTGGTGATGCGGAAACGCAGCAGCCCGCCCAGTGCCTGACGATAAAGCCGGAAAACCACGCCCTGATAAGGCGCAGTGGGTTCGGTTTGCTCAGGCTTAGCTGCGCCCCGGCGCTTCTCGCTCCAGTTGATAAACACCGGGGTTAAGGTCAGCGCCGTGACCCAGCTCAACATCAGTGAAATCAGCAGCACCTGGAACAGCGATTTACAATATTCGCCGGTCGAATCCTGTGACAGGCCAATCGGCGCAAAGGCGAGAATCGCAATGACCGTCGCCCCCAGCAGCGGCAGGGCGGTGCGCCTCACCATGCGGGCAATCGCCTGCTGCAACGGATGCCCGCGCTGGTGGTCGATCTTCACCCCTTCAACCACCACGATGGCATTATCCACCAGCATGCTCAGCGAAATAATCAGCGCGCCCAGTGACACCCGCTGCAGCTCAAGTTTAAACAGGTACATGATCAGCAACGTACCGAGCACGTTAAGCGCCAGCGAGGCGGCAATCACCATGCCGCTGCGCAGGCCCATAAACAGCAGCAGTGTTCCCACCACAATCGCCAGCGCCATCAGAAAGTTGAGGATAAAGCCGTCAACCGACTGTTTTACTTCATGCGCCTGGTTATAAAACACCTTCAGGCTGATTCCTGCGGGCGTATCCTGCTGATAGTGCGCCATGCGGGCGGAGAGCGCGTCACCGACATCGATCACATTGACGCCGGGCGCAAACGAGATGCCGATAGCCAGCGCCGCTTCACCGTCTGCAAAGTAAATATTGGATGGATTATCGGTGACGCCACGTGTCAGGGTGGCGATATCGCGCAGATGCACGTTCTGCGGGCTGCCCGCTGGCAGAATCGGCAGATTAGCCAGATCGTCGAGCGTTTGTAGTTCGCCGGTAGGGTGAAAACGGATCGATTCGCTGTCGACCCGCAGCGTGCCGGCACTGGCGACGCTGTTATTCCGGCTAAGCAGATCGGCAACACGCTGCGGCGTCATGCCATAGGCAGTCATTTTGCTGGCGGAAAGCGCGATGCGAATCTCCTCCTGCTCGACACCAGCGACCGCAACTTTCGCTACACCAGGCACCAGCACTAAATCGCGTCGCAGCTGGTCAGCATAATTACGCAGTTCGCTGTTCGTGTAGTCCTTGCCGTGGATAACGAAGAAATAGCCATACACATCGCCGAAGTCGTCATTCACCAGCGGCGCCTGCACGCCGGGCGGAAACTGCCGCGCTGCATCGCCGACCCGGCGGCGTAACTCATCCCAGATTTGCGGCAACTGATCGGCCAGATAGCGGCTTTGAATATTAACGGTAATCTGCGACAGGCCATTGCCGGAAATAGAGGTGACGTTGTCCAGCGACGGCAGGCGTTGCAGCGCATTCTCCAGCGGCAGCGTGACCTCCTCTTCAACCTGCTGGGCTGACGCGCCAGGATACTGGGTGACTATCACTGCCGACTTAATCGTAAAAAGCGGATCTTCAAGCCGACCGATGTTGAGCAGGGCATAGATGCCGCCTACGCCCAGCAGCAGAATGACCATCCAGATGCGAATGGGTTTATCAATAAAATGCTCCTGAATACGCATTATAACCCCCGCTCGCGCTGCCAGATGCGCACCGTTTCACCGTCACGCAACTCACCGACACCGGCGGCAACAATACGGTCGCCCGGCTTCAGCCCGCTGAGGATTTCAATGCCCTGAGCGGTGAGACGACCCACTTCGACCGGCCTATCTTTTACACGCAGCGCCTCGCCATCCTGCTCAACCAGCCAGACATGCGGTTGATTGGTGGGGCTGCGATCGGGATTAAATACTGCAGCCGTGGGCACCACCAGACGCGGCTGGGCTGGGGCATTCGGCAGGTTATGAAGTTTAACGCGCACAGAGCCGCTGAGACCTGCAACGCCAGGTAAATCCGCCGGACGTGGCATGGTCAGCACCACCTGATAAGTCAGCGTGGCGGCGTCGGTCTGGCTGGTATGCTCTTTGTACTGCGCGGTAAAAAAGCGACCGGGCAGGGCGTTAAACTGCACCTCAGGCTGATAGTGAATATTCTGGATGTCGAGGCTGGTGAAGAGGGTTTCCGGCAGCGTGAAGATGACGTCGAGCAGATCGGCCCGGGTCAGCAGCGCAATCGGCTGTCCGGCGGCCACCACCTGATGATTACGCGCCTGCACCCTGGCAATCACCCCATCAAACGGCGCGCGCAGCGTCAGAAACTGTAACTCCTCCTGTGCGATTTTAAGTGCAGTCGCGGCGGCATCACGGTTAGCGCGCTGAATATCCATCTCAGACTTTGAAACCGCGCTGCGCTGCGCCAGCGTATTAAAGCGCTGAAATTGCCGCTCCGCTAGCTGTAGCGCTGTCTGACGGTCGCGTACCCGCAGTTTTGCATCCGCATCATTCAGGGTGGCAAGCAATTGCCCTGACTTTACAGGCGTTCCATCACGTATATCGAGCTGTACCAGCTGGCCCGCGCGTTTAAATGCGAGATCGGTATTATCACCCGCCTGAATACGTGCAGGAAAAACCCGGATATTCTGCGCGATATCCGATTCAAGGGTAAACACTTTAATTACGCGCGGTGGCGAGGCTTCCGCTTCTTTTTTTTGATCGCACGCTGTCATAAATAAACAACAGAGCAAAATGGGGATAACCTTGCGTTTAATCATATTCTTCGCCTTAACATCAGCTATTTCACATCACTTTAATAAGCGTTAAGGCGTCATTAGCCCTGATGCTTATCGCGACCGGGATAAAATTATTTTTAATCTTCGCCATATAAGTTTAACGAAGCGGCAAGGCCGCTTCGCCTGAATCGACTTACGCCGCCATCTGAGACACCACCAGCCAGGTCAGTAAGCCCACCAGAGTCGTTGCGGTGACCGCGAGAATAACGAAACCGCAAAGCACGATAATGCTCTGTTTTTTCATCAGAGTTTCCTTTTGCGAGCCAGAGTATAAGCCGTTGCACACTGCATCAGCATACTTAAACCTTAGCTAAACAAAAACAACGTTGTCATTCTCATAATATAGGTTAGATTTAATTTAGCCATTTTATGTTATCCATCAGACGTTTCTTACATAAATATGATATCGGTCATTACCGGCGGGAGAGGTATGCCGCAAAATGCCTGCCTTTTAATTGCGCCTTTAATTCATCGCTAAATGGCACGAGGTTTATATATGCTAAATAATGATAAGCAGGATAAAGCGTTAGCTTTATCTGAGCGCCCCTGGTATCAGCGTAGTGTGGCAGAGATATTTTCTGACCTGCAGAGTTCACCCGCAGGATTATCGACTGCCACTGCACAGGAACGTCTTCAGAAACAGGGTCCCAACGCGCTTCCGCAAAAAGCTGAGAAATC
Source organism: Pantoea sp. RCC30.1 (assembly GCF_058148845.1). NCBI lineage: Bacteria > Pseudomonadati > Pseudomonadota > Gammaproteobacteria > Enterobacterales > Erwiniaceae > Pantoea > Pantoea sp. RCC30.1. Next base: position 169,027 of record NZ_JBXUHX010000001.1, read on the forward strand.
GGCTCTGCTCAAATTCATCGCACATTTTAAAGATGTGCTGATCTATATTCTGCTGGCCGCGGCGGTGATCACCGCGATCATGGGTCACTGGGTCGATACCTTTGTCATTATCGGCGTGGCCGTCATCAATGCTCTGATCGGCTTTATTCAGGAGAGTAATGCCGAGAAGTCACTGAAAAGTATCCAGAACATGCTCGCCAGCGAAGCGATGCTGGTGCGGGATGGCAAGCAGGTCACAGTTGCGACGCGCGATATTGTGGTTGGTGACGTCGTGATGTTACGGCCGGGCGACAAAATCCCGGCTGATCTGCGACTGTTTGAAGTCAACAACCTGCGGGTTGAAGAGGCGATTCTCACCGGAGAGTCGACGGTGGTGTCGAAGAACACCGATACGCTGAGCGGTGAAAAATCGCTGGGCGACCGTCTGAACCTGGCTTTCTCAGGCACCACCGTCAGTTCCGGCACCGCTGCAGGCGTGGTGATCGCCAGCGGCGGTGATACTGAACTGGGTCATATCAACGAAATGATCAGCGGCATAAAAGAGGCCAAAACCCCGCTGCTGGTACAGATCGACAAACTCGGTAAAGCGATCTTTTTCATTATCCTCCTGATGATGGTCGCCCTGTTTATCTTCGGCTATCTGCTGCGTGACATTCCACTCGGCGAGCTGTCGTTGTCCGTAATCAGCCTGGCGGTAGCAGCTGTGCCGGAAGGTCTGCCCGCTATTATCTCCATTATCCTGTCGCTGGGCGTGCAGTCGATGGCGCGCACCAAGGCAATTATCCGCAAGCTGCCGACTGTCGAAACGCTGGGCGCGATGTCCGTGATCTGTTCCGATAAAACCGGCACGCTCACTATGAATGAGATGACGGTAAAAGCGGTGGTGTTGGCGAAGAGTCGCTGGCGCGTCAGCGGAAACAGCTACGAACCTAAAGGTGAGATTGTGGCTGAGCAGAGCGACACCAGCGGACTCTCTGCGGCACAGGATCCGCTGTTTCAGCAGTTCCTGCATGCGGTAGACACCTGTAATGAAAGCCAGCTGCGTCAGGAAAGTCAGGGTCACTGGACGATTGTTGGCGGCCCGACTGAAGGTGCGCTGAAGGTGCTGGCGGCGAAGGGCCAGACGACACCTCAGTCGGTTGAGGTGGTGAGCAAGCTGCCGTTCGATTCCCTTTATAAATATATGTCGGTCAGTTGTGTTGCCAATGGCGAATCTTATGTGCTGCTGACCGGTGCACCAGATGTGCTGCTGACGCTGTGCCAGCAGCAGCAAACACCGGAGGGAGCAGAGCCGATAGACCGTGCGTACTGGGATGCCGCCATCACCACCTACGCCAGCGAAGGGCTGCGCACGGTTGCCGCTGCCTGGAAAAGAACCTCTGCACCTGTTACCGACCTGGACCACGCCGATCTGAAAAGTGACATGGTTCTGCTGGGGCTGGCTTGCATGATGGATCCGCCGCGTCCGGAGGCGATTGCCGCCATCGACGAGTGCCAGAAAGCGGGCATTCGCGTCAAAATGATCACCGGTGACCATCAGGAAACCGCGATGGCGATTGGTCAGATGCTGGGGATTGGTAACAGCCAGGCCGCCATCACTGGCTACCAGCTTGAACACATGAGCGACGCCGAACTGGCCGAAGCCGCAAAAACCTATGACATTTTTGCCCGTACCAGTCCTGAACATAAACTGCGTCTGGTGAAAGCGCTGGAAGCCAGCGGTGAGATCGTCGGTATGACCGGCGACGGCGTCAACGACGCCCCTGCGCTTAAACAGGCCAACGTCGGCATTGCGATGGGCATCAAAGGCACCGAGGTGACAAAAGAGGCGGCCGATATGATTCTGGCCGACGATAACTTCGCCACTATTGCTGCGGCAGTTAAAGAAGGACGTCGGGTTTACGACAACCTCAAGAAAACCATTCTGTTTATCATGCCGACTAACCTGGCGCAGGGTCTGCTGATTATTATCGCGATTCTGATGGGTAATCTGCTGCCGTTGACCCCGGTTCAGATTCTCTGGATGAACATGGCGACGTCGGCCACGCTGTCGTTTGGTCTGGCGTTTGAGCCTGCGGAAGCGAATGCGATGCGCCGGCCACCGCGCAATGTTAAAGCGCATGTGATGGACGCTTACGCTATCTGGCGCGTGGTGTTTGTTGGCCTGCTGATTTCGATCAGTGCCTTTGTGCTGGAAGCCTGGCTGCAACCGCGCGGCTACAGTGCTGAGTTTATCCGCACCGTGCTGCTGCAGATGCTGGTTACCGCGCAGTGGGCTTACATGCTTAACTGCCGTAATTCAGATGGCTTCTCACTGGATCGCGGTCTGCTGAAAAATCGCGGAATCTGGCTGGTGACGCTGGTGCTGATTGTCCTTCAGGCGATCATTATCTATGTGCCATTGATGAACACGCTGTTTGGTACGCGTCCGCTGCCGATTAACTACTGGCTGATTTCGCTGATTGTCAGCATCGCGATCTTCATCGTGGTTGAGATCGAGAAACGCCTCACCCGCGCATGGCGGGTGAAGACGCCATCACTGAGTTAATTCTGCCTCCGGGTCCTGCTGCGAATAGCTCGCCAGCAGGACCTTTTTAATCAGATAGGTCAGTGGAATAGCCAGTATCCCGCCCGTAATCCCCAGCAACGCCTGCCAGAACAGAAACGCCAGCAACTGCGTGGTCAGCGCCAGATTGAGTCGCTTACCAATCAGCAGCGGTTCGATCACCGAACTCAGACAGAGGTTCAGCACCACAAAGAATCCGGCTACCGCCAGCGCGATCTGTAAATCAAACATGATGTAACTCTGGATCACCGGCGGAATGGCGGCAAGAAACGAGCCAAGTACCGGCACGTAATTAAAGATGAACATCAGCACGCCCCAGAAAAAGGCAAACTTCAGCCCAATCAGATGCGCACCCACCCCGACGATTAACCCGCCCAGAATACTGGTCAGCGTTTTCACTCTGGCATAGACAATCACGCTTTGAATGCCCTCCTGCAGCGCCAGATAAAAGGCCTGATGTTTTCCTTTTACCCGCTGTTGCAGTGCAGCTTTCAGCAGCGGCATCTCATAGAGCATAAACAGCAGCATAAGGAACACCATGATCCACCATGAGATGACACCTGGGATTTGCGTCAGAAATGCCGTGACGATGCGCACTATCGCACCCGCATCCACAAAGGTCAGCAACTGGTCGGGCGTCATACCGATATCAAGCCGGGCAAAGGCCAGCGTCAGCTGTTCAAGTCGGGCCGCCAGCAGCACGGGCGCCTGGCGGCTGAGCTGCATTAAATCCGGCGTCAGCACGGTTAACTTGATAGTAGTGACTACCATGATCAGCAGCATCAGCATGATGACCAGCAAGGATGAGACGATACGCGGTATCCGCTTTTTATCCAGCCGGGTAATCAGTGGGTCAAGCATGATCGCCAGCAACATCGCCAGCAGTACCTGATTGATGAGCGGTGCCGCCAGATAGAGGCCGGTGAGAATAATAGTCAGGCAGGCGAGGACAAACAGCACGCGTGCCAGTGGCGGCCAGAGAGTAAACCAGCTCAGTCCCATGATCGGGCTCCTTCAGCAAAGATAAGCTGCAGTATAGATGAGGCTTAAGCGTCAGTGCTTTGCGTCAGGTCAGAGGGTTGAGGCATGGGGAAGGTTATGAAATGGGTATCAACGCCATGATGCATCGTTTAGCTGCGTAGAAAAAGATTTTCATTGCGGGACAAATCAGTCTATCTTAAAGGAAATGATCATTCTCTAATGGTGTTTGCGATGAAAGATAGCCGTTATAAAGAGCGGGGACGACCGCGGGCGTTTGATACCGATGCGGCACTGGACAGCGCGATGCTGGTATTCCGGCAAAAGGGCTATCACGCCACCTCGATCGGCGATTTGGGCCACGCTATGCAGCTTACTACCGGCAGCATCTATAAAGCTTTTACCGACAAGCGCACGCTGTTTGCAAATGTCTTCGCTCGCTATCTCTCAATGCGTAACAGCAGCTTAGCCGCGCGGCTGGCGCAATGTGAAAATGGCCGTGAGCAACTGGCGGCGCTACTCGATTTTTATGTGGATTCAGTGCGCGATGTCGAAGGTGAACGCGGCTGTCTGGTGGCTGTCAGTGCCGTGGAGCTGCAAACTCTGGATGAGGAACTTGCCGGGGCCGTCAGCGCGGCGCTAATACGCAACCAGCAGAATCTGCATCAGATAATCAGCCTGGGTCAGCAGGATGGTTCGGTCAATCCTGCACTGGACATAGACGCCACCGCTTCACTAATGCTTTGCATCGTGCTGGGGATGCGGGTAGCCGGTAAAGTGGCTGCTACCCGGCCCGATGCCAGCATCATCCCCCTGGCGCTGAAATTACTCGACTAAATTTTTTACTCATTAAGGAAATTATTGTTTCCTTATTACCCGGAGGTTTTATGATCTTATATCCACGCTACCAGCGCCACTTTATTCATCTTGACTCGCAGCGGCTGCACTACCTCAGCGCAGGCAGTGAACACGCTGAGGCTGTGGTTCTGCTGGCGGGTTTCCCGCAAAGCAGTTATGCCTGGCGGGAGGTTATTCCCTTGCTTGCCAGCCGCTTTCATGTGATTGCACCCGACCTGCCAGGGCAGGGTGATTCTGACTTTCCAGCCAGGGGTTACGACACTGACAGCGTGGCAGAGCGCATACTGGCGCTGCTGAACCAGCTGGGCATCGAACGCTTTCATCTGGCCGGGCATGATATCGGAGCGTGGGTCGCCTGGTCACTGGCGGCAGGCCATCCCGAAAAGGTCAGCCGTCTCGCGCTGCTGGATGGCGGCATTCCCGGTATCACGCTGCCTGACTTGCTGCCAATGGTGGGGGACAGCGCCTGGAAAACCTGGCATTTTGGATTTCACTGTGTGGATGATTTACCGGAAGCGCTGATCACTGGCAGAGAGGCGCTCTACCTCGACTGGTTTTTTAACCGTAAGTCAGCCAATCCACATCGCATAGATGCGGCGGCCCGTCATGAATATCTGCGCGTTTTTCAGCAGCCCGGGGCCTTGCGGGCCGGACTGGCTTTTTACCGCGCTTTCGCTCAGTCGGCAGAGCAGAATCGACAGCGCGCGTTAAAAGGCAAACTGACGTTACCGCTGCTGGCTGTCAGTGCCGACCAGGGATCGATACCCGATATGGCCACCCCGCTGCGCGCCGTAGCGCATCAGGTAAGCAGTGAAACTGTTCTCAACTGCGGCCATTTTATTCCCGACGAACAACCCGTGAAATTAGCGGAAATACTGGCAAACTTCTTTATTCCCTCTCCGGATAAAAGCGAAATATCATCTCAGTGACAGTAGGGAAAGTAATGTCGTGTGGCGGATTATTAATATTATTGCTGATCCGCTGTTATCTCATACAGGTTTCCAATAAATAACACTATCTTATTGATTTTTAAGTATGTAGAGCAGGATGTTGCGCGTTGCTTTCTGTCGCGTGCTGTGAATAAATAAACGGTCATCACCATCCAGTATCAGGATGAGATAAAAATAACGGTCGGCAACAGAGTGCCGATCGCATATTGCCGGGGCTGCTATGAATCAGGAAAAAGCACGACTGGCCGGGGAAATAAAAGCCAGAGTTAATGAACTTGAATCGGAGTTAGTGGCGATTCGACGTGATATCCATGCGCATCCGGAATTAGGCTTTGATACGCTGCGCACCGCCAGTCTGGTAACCGACTATCTGCAGACACTCGGACTCAATCCTCGCACCGGCGTTGGCCGCACTGGGGTCGTAGTGGATATTGAGGGCGCAGAGCCGGGCAAAACACTGCTATTGCGCGCTGACATGGATGCGCTGCCGATTCATGAGCAGACCGGTTTGCCCTTTGCCAGCCGCTATCCCGGGAAAATGCACGCCTGTGGTCACGATATTCACACGGCCACGATGCTGGGTGTGGCAACGATACTGCCGCACTATCGTCAGCAGCTCAAAGGGCGCGTCCGGCTGATATTCCAGCCTGCCGAAGAGACGCCAGAAAGTGGCGCTGAGGCGATGATCGCCGACGGTGTGGCAGACGGCATCGACTGGGCTGTAACTCTGCATAACAAGCCTGAACTGGCGGCGGGAGAAGTCGCCCTGACGCGCGGGGCCAGCACCGCCTCCAGCGATGAATTCGACGTGATGGTACATGGCGTATCCACCCACGCGGCACGTCCGCATATGGGAACCGATCCAATACTCGCCACCGTGCATCTCCTCAGCCAGCTGCAGACTATTATCTCGCGTGAACGCGATCCCGCTCACTCTGCCGTGTTAACCATCGGCCACATTCAGGGCGGCACCACCCACAACATCATTCCTGACAGTTGTCTGTTTCAGGGCACTATTCGCACCAAATCGCCGGAAGTGCGCGCTGCTATGGAATCGTCGTTCAAACGGATGTGCGAAGGGGTCGCGCTGGCGCAAAACGTGCGGGTGGAAGTTAACTTCCAGCGTGGCGTGCCGCCCCTGATGAATGACGACCGCCTGATCGATTCTCTGGAAGAGATTCTGTCGCATCAGTTTGAAAAGACCATCATCGCGCAGCCCAGCGCCAGCTTTGGTGCCGAAGATTTTTCACTGTTTACGGAACGGGTACCGGGTTGCCAGATCCATATCGGGTCTGCCACACCGGGCCGTGACGATCATCTGCATAACTCCGACTATCAGCCGGATGAACGCAGCATTGCCGCCGGGACGCAGGCGCTGACCCGCCTTGCGATTGACTTACTCTCTTAATAATAAATAAATGAGGTTTATATGATGATGCGCAACCGCCTGTTCACGGCTTCTCTGACCGTGGCGCTGCTCGCCACTTCTGCATGCAGCCAGGCGAAAGATTTCGGCACCCTGAAGTTTGCCACCGAAGCGGCTTATCCTCCGTTTAACCAGACCACCCCGAGCGGCAAAATCGTCGGCTATGAGCCGGATATGGTGGCAGAGCTGGCAAAACGTGCGGGTTTTAAATATGAAATCATCGCGCAGAAATGGTCAGGCATGATCCCAGGACTGATCGACGGTAAATATGATGCGGTGGTCGATGCGGTGACCGTGACGCCAAAACGCGCTGAAGCCATCGACTTCACTCATCAGTACACCGTCAGTATCTCCAGTTTTGTGACCGCGAAAAAAAGCCCGCTCGCCACGCTGCCAGGCAGTGGCACGGTGGTGACGGCGGATGACGACGCCGGCATGAAAAAAGCGATCGACGATCTGAAAACCACCTTCAAAGGCAAAACCATTGCGGTTCAGGTCGCCACCATTCAGGCGGACTTCCTGCAGAAATACCTGGGGGATGTTGCCACCATCCGCACCTATCAGGCGGGTCCAGAAACCTTCGCTGACCTGATGAATGGCCGCGTCGATGCCGTCATGGCTTCACGTACTAACCTTAATGCCTTTGTGAAAAAAAACAGCGATGCGATCAGTAGCAGTGGCTACGGCTTCTCGGGTGGCGTGCTGGGTGCAGGCTCGGCGATTGGTCTGCGGAAAGGCAACAGCGAACTGCAGCAGGTGCTGAATCAGGCGCTGGACTCCATGATCAAAGACGGAACGCTGAGCAAACTGTCGATGAAATGGTTTGGCGAAGATGTTGCGCCAAAAGCATAACCGCTGATGCTGATGAATATTGACTGGCAGATACTGGGTTTCGGGGATGAGGGATGGGGTGGCGTGCTGCTTAGCGCCGCCGCCGTCACTGTCAGCGTATCGCTCTGCGCCTGGCTGCTGGGTGCGGTGCTGGGCAGCATGCTCTGCTGGATGCAGATCGCTGGTTCGCGCTGGCAGCAGCGACTGGCGGCAGGCTACATCACGCTGTTTCGCGGCGTGCCGGAACTGCTGGTGATTTATCTGTTTTACTTCGGAGGACGGCAGGTAGTTTCCACGGTGGGCACCGCGCTGGGCTTGCAGGGACCGTTCGATGTGAACGGTTTTGTGGCGGGCGCGATCGCCATCGGGTTGATCTCCGGTGCCTATCAGAGCGGCGTGTTTCGTGGCGCGTTTTACGCCATTCCCGGCGGTACGCTGGAAGCGGCGACCGTGACCGGCATGGGAAGGCTGATGATGTTTCGCCGCATTATCGTGCCGCAGGCGTTACGCACTGCGCTGCCGGGCATGGGCAACCAGTGGCAATCGGTGATCAAAGAGTCGGCGCTGGTCTCAGTAACCGGGCTGGTGGAAACCATGAACCAGGTCTCTACCGCAGCGAACTCCACCCAGATGTCCTTTTTTTTCTACAGCGTGGGTGCCGTGATCTACCTGGTTATCACCACCTGTTCCGATATGGTTTTCCGCTACGTGGAAAAGTTTGCGATGCGCGGTCAACAGCGCGTGAAGGGGTAAGGAGTCCACGTGGATATGATGTTTTTACAGCAGACGCTGCTGGCGCTGCTGAAAGGATTGCCGCTGACCATCAATCTGGCGCTGCTCTCGCTGCTGGGTGGCGGCGTGCTGGCGCTGCTGCTTAATTTGCTGCGCATAACGCGTGTCGGCAGTCTCTTCTGTCGTTTCTACGTCTGGCTGTTTCGCGGTACGCCGCTACTGATCCAGATCTTTATGGTCTATTACGGCCTTGGCAGTTTACCGGCGGTGCGCGAAAGTCTGTTGTGGCCGCTGCTGCGCGATCCCTACTGGTGCGGCTTGCTGGCGCTGATCCTCAACGATGCGGCTTACACCTCGGAAATCCTGCGTGGCGGATTACGCGCGGTGAGTCAGCAGTCACTGGAGGCCGCCAAAGTCTCGGGCATGTCGTCCTATAAGATCTTCACCCGCATCACCTTACCGATTGCGATTCGACAGGCACTACCCGCCTACAGCAATGAAATCATCTCGATGATTAAAGCGACGTCGCTGGTCAGCACCATCAGTCTGATGGAGATGACCGGTATTGCTGACTCGATAGTCTCTTCCACCTTCCGGGCGCTTGAAGTGTTCCTGAGCGCGGCGGTGATCTACCTGATACTCACCATGCTGGTCAGCAAAGGGGTATCGATGCTGGAACGACGCTTATCACCTTACTATTTTGGAGCACGCTCATGACCGCACCAACTATCATGCTGAGTCATCTCAGAAAGAGTTATGCGGGACACGAAGTGCTGCACGACATCAGCCTGACCGCGCAGGATGGCGATGTGATTTCGCTGATTGGTGCGAGTGGGTCGGGTAAAAGTACGCTGTTACGCTGCATTCCGTTTCTTGAGATACCGCAGGCGGGCGAAATCGCGGTCGGCGATATTAACGTCACGCTGGATAACGCCGAGGAGAAACTGAGCCGCGAGCAGAGACGACGCATCAAGCTGATGCGGATGCAGCTCGGCTTTGTGTTTCAGAGCTTCAACCTGTGGCCGCATAAGACGGTGATGCAGAACATCATTGAAGCACCGGTTCATGTGCAAAAGCGCAGTCACAAAGAGGCGATTGAAGAAGCCGAAGCGCTGCTGCATAAAGTGGGACTTTATGCAAAACGCGACGCCTGGCCGTCGCAGCTTTCCGGCGGACAGCAGCAGCGTGTGGCGATTGCCCGGGCGCTGGCGCAGCAGCCTAAAGCGATCCTGTTTGATGAGCCGACATCCGCACTGGATCCGGAGCTGGTGGGCGAAGTGCTACGGGTGATCCGCAGCCTGGCGGAAGAGGGGCGCACCATGATTATCGTGACGCATGAAATGGGCTTTGCGCGTGACGTGTCGAACAAAGCGGTGTTTCTGCATCAGGGCATGATTGAGGAGTCTGGTTCGCCGGAGCAGGTGTTCCTTGACCCCATCTCGCCGCGCTGCCGTGCCTTTGTGAACAGCCATTTTGAGCGCAATGCAGGCCAGAGCGGCAAGGGCAACGAAGTCTGACTGCGGCGCTGCGGCTGCGCGTCTTAAAATCAGAAAACCCCGGAAGATATTCCGGGTTTTTTTCAGCCAGGCTTCGTGATTCAGACGAGCCTGTAAACGCAGTAATCTGTAATTAAGGATTAAAAACAGAGCGGCCCGCTTCAACCAGTGCCTGCCACTGCTGATAGCTGGGACGGCGCTGAATGTTTGAATACCACGCCTTCAGGGCAGTACATTCGTCAGGTACAGCAAGGTTCACCAGAGCCGAGAAGATCATGCCGCCTGTTACGGCGATGTCTGCCATCGTAAACGTTTTGCCCGCGACATAAGGCTGCGAGCGTAAAACGCCATCGAAATAGTGCATGCCACGGATGGCCTTTTCACGCATCTTCTCACCCCATTCCGCATTCTGATAGAGCTCAACTTCTGGTCCCAGTCCTGCGGTGGCATGATGGAAATAGACGCTGACCGCATCAAGAAATTCGATTTCAGCCCGTTTGGTCATCATATGGATAACGCCTTTTTCTACCGGCGTGAGGCCCGTCAGAACAGGATTGTCATCCAGCACGTCCAGATATTGCGTAATCGCGGTGCACTCTGCAATCAGCGTTCCATCATTCATCGCTAATACCGGCAGGGTTCCTGAGTAGTTTATGGCTAAAAATTCGGGCTTTTTATGCTCACCTTTCCAAAGATTTACCGGGATGAATTCCACCTGAGAAAGTAATCCCTTTTCCGCCAGGGCAATTCTGACCCGTGCAGGATAAGGGCCATTATACCAGTCATAGATTTTCATCGAGGGGAGTGAAGAAGCTACAGATGCATTGTTGATATCAGTCATGATTAAGTTACCTACCTGTCAATTGGTAGTTTGATTGTGGCGTTGAACGTTTATTCTGTCAATCCCTATCTACCAGTTGGCAGGTAAAGTTTTTTTCTTTACAATGGGACTCCACCTCTTTAAGGAGAACAGGATTATGAGCCTGAACGCACGTGAAGCTATTCTGGCAGCCGCAAAGAGTGCTGCTCAGAATCATGGCTATAACGGGATTAATTTTCGCAGCATCGCTGATGAGGTGGGGATTAAGAATGCCAGTATCTACTATCACTTCGCCAGCAAGGCCAATCTGGGGGCCGCCGTCGCTAACCGATACTGGCAGGATACAGCGCAGAATTTAAAGACCATCCGCGAGCAAAGTGCGTCAACGGATGAGGCGCTACAGCGCTATCCGCAGATTTTTCGTAAGTCGCTTGAAGATGCCAACCGGCTCTGTCTCTCCAGTTTTATGGCGGCGGAATATGAAGATTTGCCTGAGGAAGTGAAGCTGGAGGTGCAGTGTTTCGTTGAGGCAAACGTTGAGTGGCTGACTCAGGTCCTGAGTGAAAAGGAACCTGATAACAAAGAGAAAAATGCTCAGCGCGCGCTGGCAATCTACACCGCAGTTGCTGGCGCGCAGTTAATTGCCCGTACACGCCAGGATGTTAAAATTTTTGATAGCCTGATTGCGACCTATCAGGAGACCGGCCTGATTCCGCTGTGGCGGTGAATGTAGACGTAAAAGTCTCTGGCCGGCTTCAGAAAAGCATTTAAGCGTATTACTGGCGCTCCACCAAAAAAGTTAACCCGTACGAAACGTTTTGAAGTTTAATCGAAAACCCCATTAATTACGGCGGTCACGACAGCGGTGCTCAGGGCTATCAGCACAAGATCATCTCCGACGGCTCGCCATTCGTAGCCAGGATAATAGGGCAGCTCATTTAGCATTGATGCTGGCAAACTTTTTTTGGCGATACCCGGAGGCAACGGTTTACCACGCGCAACTTTTTTAGCTATTCCTGGCGGCAAAGACTGATAGCCGACCAGGCCATAATTGACGGCAAGGTTACGTGCAAGAGAGTAGTTGATATCTGACCCGACGTGATCGGGACGTCCAGCGTTCTTACGATTTCCATGTTTGTCTTTCGGACCCGCATTACCATGCCCCTTGTTTCCGTGCTCTCCGCTTTTGCCGTTATTACCCTGGCTTCCGCTATTACCATTACCCTGACCGCCACCACCGTTGCCGTTGCCAGGATTTGCAGAGACTGGCGCAGCAAGCATGGTACAAGATATAACCACCGCAAATGCGGCTTTTAAAGCGCGAGATTTGAGCATGTTATTTTTCCTTAATATTATTCAATAATCTTAAACAGGGCATTTGAAAGCGATGTAAGGAAGTAACATGAGCTCACCCTCGTCACATTATGATGTCACCTGTTAATTATTACCGAGCATTAAACGGCCGACAACCGTACATTGATATTAAGAATTATCTTAAAAGAATCAAAAAAAAGCTGTACCGTGTTTTAATGTTTTGTATAAGTTTCATGCTGAAACCTTTGCTTGTAATAGATAAAAATTCGGTTTTAAGCGAGGCGGAAGGCTTTTTTGTTATTTTTATACTGCTGCAATTCATTGTTTATATTTGCGATTACCTGACATTACTACGACGCTTAATAACTCTGCAATATTAGACAGCTTAAGCGAGGTAGAAAACATGACGACTCATCGAGGCGGCTCAGATAATTTCGTGCAAAATCCGCAGCGGGCTGCAGAAGCGGGAAGCAAAGCGGCTCTGGCCGACACTTCGCGCCTGCAATTTTCATCTGTTTTCTTCCGTGATTTCCAGCCATCGTTTCCGGTATTAAAAACTGAACGGCTGTAGCAACACGCCAGTTCTCGCGCGAACTGATACGTTACTTATTTCACTATCAGGCTGAGTAGAATTTTTCTGATATCGGTCTTCCTACAATATTCAGGAGTTCAAAATGAAAATTAATAAAAGCTATAAAGGATGGCTTGCTGTATCAGCCGTCGTCGCTCTCTTCAGCACTGCCAGCGTACAGGCTGAGACGCAGACCAGCGCCCCGCAGGGTGGGAATACACCGCAGACCGTAAAGAATGACAAGCTCAGTCCTGGTGACGAAAAAGCACTGAAGGATATGGCGCAGGCCAATATCAATGAAATTGCCGCCGCCAAAATTGCGCTGAACAAAACACAAAGTGCAGAAGTTAAAACCTTTGCACAGAAGATGGTCGAAGACCATGGCAGTGCCCTGACAAAAGTTCAGGCGGTTGCTAAGCAAAAAGATGTGACATTACCGACTGCGCCAGATGCTAAGCATAAGGCCATGGCAGACAAACTGGAAAAGCAGAGCGGCGGTGCTTTTGACAAATTGTATATGGAAAACGCCGGAATAATGGACCATAAGAGGGTGCTGGCGACATTGAAGAGTGATGCGACGAAGATAAAGGATCCGGATGTGAAGGCGCTGGCCGACGCACACACCCCTGTTGTAGAACAGCATCTGACGTCCGCCCAGCACATGTCGATGTAACCGGGCTGCCCGGTTTCCGAATTATCCGCCAGCGCTGTTACGGGATCAATTAAGCGGCTTCACATCTATGCGGATCCCGACTTCAACAGCACGCATGAAGAGCGGTTTTGTGGCCGTCAGTGGGAATGATCCGTTCAGGTGACCTCTGAATGATGAAGGGGCATGCGCTCAGACACGTCGGTATAACTGGGGAGGGTTGCGAGCTTCAGGCGTGATCAAGACCCAGCGTTTCACGACGCAGTAAAGCCCAGTCAATCAGAGCAGCCATTGATGGCCCAAGTGCTTCTCCCAGCTCGGTAAGTGCGTACTCAACGCGCGGTGGAACCTCCGGATAAACCGTGCGTGTCACGATGCCATCCTGTTCCAGTTGCTTGAGCTGCTGGATCAGCATTTTTTGATTGATGCCCTTAATTCGTCGCTCCAGCTCGGAAAAGCGCAGCGGGCCTTTGGCGGCGAAAAGCTGACAGATAATTATTGTCTTCCATTTACCTTCAATAATCTTCAGCGCTTCGGTGGTAGCCTGAGCCCACACCAGTCGTTGCTCCGGAATATCACAACGCCAGTCTCTTTCCATACTTACCTTCAGGTTAGTAACCCACTATTTTGTCGGTTCTTGTTGTTTATTCAGTGAATATATAAGGTATCTCACTTCATCACAGAATCGGGAGCAAAATATGAAAATCGGCGTAATTGGCACAGGTAATATCGGCGGTACCCTGGCACGTAAGCTCAGTGAAGCGGGGCACAAAATAAAAATAGCTAATTCACGTGGGGTTGATGGCGTGCGTGCTTTTGCGGGTGAAATCAACGCAGAACCCACAGACATCAGGGGAGCAGTTACAGACGTCGAGGCCGTGATTCTCTCTATTCCGCTGCCTGCACTTAGCAGCCTGCCTGATGGGCTTTTCGATCACCTTCCACCCCATGTCCCGGTTATCGACACCAGCAACTACTATCCGGGCCTGCGCGACGCACCGATTGCTGCTCTGGATAATGGGCAGACCGAAAGTGAATGGGTTCAGGAGCAAATCGGGCACCCCGTGGTTAAAGCTTTTAATAATATTCTTGCCGACTCGCTCGCCGATCTGGGCCAGCAACAGGGAAGTCGGGGCCGTCTGGCGGTTGCCGTAGCCGGAGATCATTCTGACGCAGTGCAGACTGCGATGTCTCTGGTCAACGATACCGGCTTTGATCCCGTGTTCTCAGGGCCGATCGCTGAATCATGGCGTCAACAGCCTTGCACGCCTTGTTACTGCTGTGACTGGGAAGCGCCCGTTATGCTGCGTGCTCTGGCGGTAGCCAACAAGGGAGAAGGTCAGGCCCGGTTGCCACTGCTTTACGCCAGCTTCGCAAAGCTGGGTAATGCACCTTCACATCAGGATATTATCGAAAATAACCGCGCCATAAACTGGCCGCTTAGCCCGGTTCCGCTGCTAACATCCAGCCTGAATAAAGCCCCATAACGGGGCTTTATTACTTTTATTTTCCACCAGGCTTATTCCTGCATGTCGCCAGTATATCGTCCGACGCGACATATTCCCGGGTCTGAACACCGGTAATACCCAGCATGGTGGAAAACAGATTGTCCTGAGAGTATTTTTGCGTCGAGGCCTGATGGCTCAGACATGTGTAGTCCACGGCATAACGCTGCTGGTAATCGGGTGACAGCCATATAAGCAGCGGCACATGAGTCTGGGCTTCCGGCGCGATAGCATAGGGCAGGCCATGCAGATAGACACCTTTCTCCCCCAGTGACTCACCGTGATCGGACAGGTAAACCAGGCTGGTCGTAAACTTCTCCTGATGGGCTTTGAGTAACTCTATTGCTTTATCAACGATATAGTCCGCATACAGGATGGTGTTGTCATAAGTATTAACCAACTGTTCCTGCGAACACTCCTGAATCTGATTGGTTTCACAGGTGGGTTTGAATTTGGTGTATTCCGGAGGATAACGGTGATTGTAGGTCGGGCCATGACTGCCGATAGTGTGCAGCACGATCACGCCATTGCCCTGAAGCTGATTGATATACTCCTCAAGGCCATGGAAAAGTACCTCATCATAGCACTCGCCTTTGATACACATTCCCGGAAGATTCAGCGCGGTCATATCCTGATTAGGCACTCGATCGCACGCCCCTTTACATCCCGCATCGTTCTCATGCCATAGAACACTCAGACCTGCCCGCTGAATCACATCCAGCAATCCTTCCTGATGGCTGGCCAGAGCGTCATCGTAATGTTTGCGCGGCATGTTTGAGAACATGCAGGGAACGGAGACCGCCGTGGAGGTGCCACAGGAGGAGACGTCGGAAAAATAGACAACATCATCTTCTGCCAGCAAAGGATTGGTCGGTCGTGTATAGCCGCCCAGCGAAAAATTGGCGGCACGAGACGTTTCACCCACCACCAGAATCGTCAGGTTCTTTTTAGGGCCTTTCAGCATCTGCGGAAGTTGATGCGCATCTTCGCCTATTTTCACCAGCGGAAGATTGGCCCGCTCGCGGTGATTATAGTAGGAGAGCGAGGCAGCAATGAAATTAGACGGACTCAGGGATTTCACTAGTTCGTGATTATTACGAAATAGTGAGGCGTAATCCTTGTAAAACAGCATGGCTATCACGGCTATCAGCACAACGGAAATAACCAGACTTACAGCGCGCTGAATCACCCCTTTCCAGACCGGCACCGCCTTTTTAAACGCGGGCCAGAAGGCCAGTGCAGCCATAAAAATGCCGGTAAAAAATATCACCGCAATCATCTTTGGTGTCAGCAGCGCCATGCTTTCTGCTGGCGTGGTATCGACCATATTGGTGATCATCGAGCGATCAAGGACGATGCCATAGTGCTGAATAAAGTACTGAGCCGTAGCAGAGATAATGACAAACAGGGCAATGGTTATCCTGTCCAGCCACAAAAATGAAGTAAGCGTCACCACAATATTAATGACGCTAAAAGCGACTATTGGCATGGAGAGGAAGAAAAGAATATTGCTAAGCCCGTTCATTTCTATAAGTGAATAAGCCTGCCGGTAAAAGGAAAAATTTAGAAAAACTGAGATGTAAAGTGAGAATAATATGATGAACGTAATGTGAGACAATACAGGCTGACTGATTCTTAAACGTGGCATAAAGGTATTCCGTAACTTTGAAGTGGTGAAGCCAAAAGAATTATTATTAAAAATGATTATTAAAGCTTAATAAAAATTATGTGCTGTACACCAAATATAGAGGAAGCTCAGGACAGTAATTACTGAAATAGCCACTGAAAAACATTCACTTAATGAAAACCTGAGCATAGCGGATGCCTGAAAAATCAGTTGTTCACATTTGGCAATGTTAAGCTAAAATGAAGTTATTGCTACAGTTTGTGCTGTAAGCGTTAGGCTTTTGTGATATGCATCACGTTTATTAAATTAATACGCTGGAATTTATTAGTGTGACTGGGGAATTAGAGAAAAATCTAAGAGCCGTTCTGGTATGACACAGATGTTTATGGAACGAAGCGGGACAGTGTCCGTTGATGCTATCAACTGTAATATCAGCCGCATTTCATACGCCATCGCATCGCAAAAGATTTAACCCGGATAGAAAGCGAACGGGTTTCCCCGTCCGTCTTTATCGCGAACAGTTAAACCTCTTTGCGACCCAGATAACGCTCTTTCATCAGTGAAAACGCAATGCCGATATCCAGCGCTGGCGAGGGCGGCATAAAGCCAGCCTTGCCCAGCGACAGCATTTCGGCAATATGCGGGTTGTCCTGATTCATCATAAAATCAGCCAGCAGACTGCCCGCCACCGTTTGTTTTGAAACCCCTGCGCCGTTACAGCCGCCCGCTGTACAGATAAATTTATTCAGTATGCCCCATTCCGGCGCGCCGTTACTCGTGACGCTGATGGTACCGGACCAGGTGTGGGTTATTTTTACACTGCCCAGGGTCGGATAGACTTTATTGAATAAGCGCTGATGCAGTTGGGTCGCCTGCCAGGTCTGCACGGCATTCACCTGACCGCTGAGTGCGGGGATTACGTGCTGGCGAATCAGGAAACGGCGGTCTGAGGTAAAACGGAAGGTTGCACTGGCAATCGCATTAACCGGCGTAAGTCCCCAGCTCTGCATGGGGGGCAGAGTAGTCAGTTGTTCATCCGTCAGCGGATCAGTAATACTGGCGAAGGTAGCCATTGCAGCCTGACGCGAAAGTCCTGGTCGCAACTCTGGCGACAATGCGTTGGTTGCCAGCATAACCTTTGGTGTTTTAATGGCTCCCAAAGGTGTCAGCACTTCAGCCATGCTGCCGTAGCGAATCCCCAGCACCGGCGTATTATCGAAGCGTTGAACATTTTCAGGTAAATAATGGTTCAGGCCGGCAATCAGCTGCGCCGGATTAACCAGTACACACCCCGGCGTGAATATCCCTTTGCTGTAAAAGCGCGTGCCAAGTTTATGGTACAGCTCTTCGCTGCTTAACATCTGCCCCGGCTCATCCATTAAATCGAGATGGCTGGCGTACTCCTTTAGAATTCGATCGTTGCCACGCTCCGCCTGGCAGTGATATTTACCGACATGTTCCCAGTCACATTGAAGATCATGCTGAGAAATGACCTGCTCCAGCTGACGAATTCCTTCCTGAAGCAAATTTCGGTAGGCATTAGCCTTTTTTAATTCGGCGGTAGAACTGCCAATATTATGAGGCAGGCCAATAACGAAACCGGAATTACGTGCCGATGCGCTTTCACGTGTGCTGTGCGCCTCAACGATAATAATTTTCAGGGTGGGATTAATTTCAGCCAGGCGACGCGCAAAGGCGACACCGGCAAATCCCGCCCCGACAATGACCCAGTCGGCGGTGATATCCCCTCGCAGCATAGGCTGCGATGGAAAATAAGGCTCACCCGCAGGCCAGCCTGATTGATTATGATTGAATGGTATTGATGCGTAGCGCAATTCCCTGTGCCTTTTCTGAAAAATAAAGCAATTTTATAAGGGAAAGCAGGATGTCTGTACCAGCGTTAAACGGACCATTGTTGATTTTGGACAAGTAAAATTCCGGGGGATGATTTTTACTCAACAGGTAAAGAGAGGCGAGCACGTAAAGATGCCTTTAGAACGTCAAAGCATTCTGTTAATTTCAGCGACCACCTGCATGGTTGCCTCTTCGATGCTTCCTTCATTGCGGCATAAAAACCAGCCCTGTCCGATAACTTCCTGCTCAAACGCACGGGTACAGGCGATATGTTCTTCCAGGCGGTGAATCACTGTACTTCCCAGCCCCCGCGAACGTGCCGCGGCTCTTTCCCATGAAACCTCAGATGCCGTGACCACCCCTACATGCAGATCTGGTGTTCGCACATTGTGCTCAGTGTTTAGCTGCAATATCTCTGTGAAAGGCACCATCCGCCGAAATGCGGCATCCGACGGATACCAGCGATCCATCAGAATAATGCTGTCGGGTGGCTGTTTAGCGAGTACATTTTGTGAAATCCAGGCACGGCTTAATGCAAAGCGCTCACAGATCTCCCGTTCCAGATCGACGGAGGGATCTCTGGCAATTTGGTTAACCCGCGCCATAGATTCCGCCCTGAAAGGATCGCTTTTTTTCTCGCTAAGCCGGATCACCTTTCTGTTATCCGCTCTTAGCACTTGCGTAATAGACTCCAGCAGGGTGGTTTTACCGGTTCCCTTGGGCCCATCCAGAGTAACAAACAGCTGACGAATCATGCCGGGAATGACAACTGAGTTAAGATTTTTGTAAACCGTGCATCTGCTAACAGCATCTTTTTCCTGGTTTGAATGGCTGAACTTACATCGTTCGCTGGAGCCGTCACACACATCAGAGCTAACAGAATTCTTATAGTCTGAATTAATGAACATGCTGGCAACGGTTCTGACTCAAGAGTTCATGAATCAGGAAGTCAGCCGTTTAAGCTCATTAGTTAAGATCTGCGCGGTGTAGTTTAAGGGAAGTGTCTGGAAAACGGAAAAGATCCCGGATACTCCCTGGTACTTCCGGAAGGGAACTATTGATGGTCGGGCTGATCTGAGGGCGGTTAAAACTATCCCGATAGCAAATAAAACAGGCTTAGCGAAGGCTATTTCCCTTCTTCAGACGGCCACGTAATCTGATGGATTCGCTCTTACTGAGGCGTTATCCATTTAGAACCAAAGACATGTCCGGGTATCTGGCGCAAATGAAATCGACGAAAGCACGAACCTTTGGCGCAGCAAGTCGCTTTGAGGTATGTAATACCCAGAGCGTCCGCTCTGGACCCGACATGATGCCCCATTGGATTAAATCGCCTCGGGCAAGCTGGTTCCAGGCAATAGACTGCGGAATGAGGGCTGCGCCGCCACCAGCGATAGCTGCATCCCGGACCATCAGTAGCGAAGAGAAGCGCAGCTTTGGAATTGGCTCCAGCACCAGCAGGCCTCCATCCAGAGTCCAGTGATTGGGCTGGAAACCAGAAGTGACAATGGCGGGGATTGCCCTTATTGCACCCGGTAATGGCCTGGATATTTGAGGCGCCGCCACGACGACCAGCCTGTCTTTGGCGAAACTCCGTCCGACTAAATTGCTGTCTGGACTCGGGTTGATCCGGATCGCGACGTCAAATTGTTCCTCAACCAGATCCACCATGCGATCCTCCGCCACGATTTCAATTTCAACTTCAGGGTAAGCTGCACAGAATTCTGCCCCAATCCGCCCCATAGCAAGCTGGGAAAACAGGACTGGAGCTGCGACACGCAATCGTCCGCGGGGCGTTGAAACACCGTCACCAACCGCCGTGATGGCTTCAGTCACTTCACTCAGCAGACCTTCTGTTCGTGATATCAGCGTTGCACCGGCTTCGGTAAGTTTCAGACCGCGAACGCTACGTTCGATCAATCTCACGCCCACTTGCTCCTCAAGATCTGCGATGCGTCGCGATAATGTGGCTTTGGAAATTCCGCTTGCGCGGCTTGCTTTCCCGAGACCCCCATTCGTTGCGACAAGAATAAAATCAGACAGTGCGTTCAGATTCATAGTGTTCCGTTTATGAAACAAGGTATCTATCTTTTATGATCTTTGTTTTTTTATTGCAACGGAATACTGTCTCGTTATCAAAAATTGCGACGAGGAGCTGCAATGAACAACAGACAACGCGCTGTACTGATTCGCCACTACGGCGGGGCTGATGCGGCGGAAGTAGCCGAGGTTGAAAAGCCGACACCGGCAGAAGGCCAGGTTCTGGTTAGGGTTCTGGCCGCTGGCGTGAACGGTATTGACTGGAAAGTTCGTGAAGGACTGGTACGGAATGCCTTTCCGCTCTCACTACCGATCATTCTGGGTGCCGAGTTGGCCGGAATTGTCGCCGCAGTCGGTTCCGGTACCTCTCGCTTTCGCGTCGGTGACCGTGTCATGGGCGCAATCGGAGGGTTGGGCGCATACGCCGAATTCGTGGCAATTAACGAAGCAAGCCTTTCACCGACACCGGACGGGCTGAACGATATCCATGCTGCTGCCATCCCCGTAGCGGCAGTCGCGGCCTGGAACAGCTTACACCACGCAGGAGCGCTCTATTCTGGCCAGCGCATCCTCATTCATGGTGCTGCCGGTGGACTCGGGACTTACGCTGTGCAGTTTGCCAGCCGGGCCGGTGCCGAAGTCTTCGCCACTGCAGGCACAGCTGATCTGGATTTCGTGCGCGGACTTGGTGCCAGACATGTCATTGATTATCAGTCACAACGTTTCGAGGATGTTGCCCGGAACATTAACCTGGTGCTGGATTACGTTGGCGGAGAAGTGCTGGACCGCTCCTGGCAGGTTTTGGCAGAGGATGGCGTTATCACTGGCACAACCTCACCGGACATTCTGGTTCGAAAACCCGCTAATCGCCGGGGCCTCTGGTTTATGAATAAACCCGATCCGCTATTACTGGAAAAGCTGGCCATAGATGTCGCCAGTGGCACGCTTCAGTCCAGGGTTGGCGGAATAGTGGGGTTCGCTGATATT
Organism: Pantoea sp. RCC30.1; assembly: GCF_058148845.1. Taxonomy (NCBI): domain Bacteria; kingdom Pseudomonadati; phylum Pseudomonadota; class Gammaproteobacteria; order Enterobacterales; family Erwiniaceae; genus Pantoea; species Pantoea sp. RCC30.1. The sequence goes on from NZ_JBXUHX010000001.1 coordinate 190,231, forward strand.
CCAGACGCTATCGAACGTAACCGTACCGCCTCCCGGACCGGAAAGGTCGTTGCAGACTTTTCACGTTAATCATTTTCTTTATCTTCAGGAGTTAAATATGAGCATTCTCGTTACGGGTGCCACAGGCACTATTGGTTCACTCATCATTCAGCGGCTGGCCGACGCCGGTGCCGAGACGACAGCCCTTGTACGCAAGGCAGGTAAACGTGAATTCCCTGCAGGGGTTACTGAAGTCGTTGCAGACCTGACCGATGTTGCTTCAATGCGCAGGGCACTGTCATCCGTACGCACGCTATTTTTGATCAATGCGGTCACGCCAGACGAGGTTACTCAGGCTCTGATCACTCTCAACCTGGCTCGCGAAGCGGGAATCGAACGTATCGTGTATCTGTCGGTCATTCATGCTGACAGGTTTACAAACGTGCCGCATTTCACTGGCAAGCATACGGTTGAACGAATGATAGAAAGCCAGGATATTCCTGCAACTATTTTGCGACCGGCTTACTTTATGCAAAACGACCTTATGGTTCAGCAGACCATTCAGAATTACTCAGTGTATCCAATGCCGATCGGATCGGCAGGCGTCTCAATGATTGATGTCAGGGATATCGCAGACGTTGCCGTGGCTGAACTACTGCGACGCGATAGAGCAACTTCTGCACAGGAAAGCGTAACGCTGGAACTCACAGGCCCTCAGCCACTTACCGGAACATCCGTTGCGCAAATCTGGAGTTCTGTTCTGGGGCAAGAGATCACTTATGGAGGTGATGATGTCGCCGCTTTTGAAGGGCAGCTCACCTCTTACTCTCCGGGCTGGCTGGCATACGACATGCGACTGATGATGGCAGGTATCCAGACATTCGGTATGCACTCCTCGGAAGGAACGATCGCGAAGTTACAATCCATCATAGGACATCCGCTGCGCACTTATGAAGAGTTCGTACGCGAATCCGTGGCAGGGAACTAAAGCATCGGGCACAGGGGCGGTTTACTGCCAGGCAGATATCCGCCCTGAACAGACTGCCTGTTCGTCTTTATTTCACACTTGAGAATACGGTTATGAAAACACAAAAAATAACGCAGTCCCCCGCATCGGGTAAAACCATCAGATACCTTTTATTCATACTGCGTCTTCTTGCCGCTGCTGCATTTCTGGCCGCAGGCGGCGCCAAGCTTGCGGGCATGCCAATGATGGTTGCGATTTATGAACATATTGGCCTGGGACAATGGTTTCGTATTCTGACAGGGATGATCGAGGTTATCTCTGCAATAGCCCTGTTAATACCGTCCCTTTCCGGTCTGGCGGGATGTGTGCTGGCTGTCACTATGTGTTGCGCCATAATGACCCACCTGTTCGTCATCGGTGGTAATCCTCTGCCAGCCATCGTTTTGTTACTAATGACTGCAGGGATCGCCTGGTTTAATCGCGCGGACATCCAGCATCTCCTCCGTAAAAGGTAAACGTCATATTTTTGGAGTAGTATCATGCCGAATAACACATTGAACCAACTAGATAAGAATGTACGCCGTCGTATTACAGAACGTACCCGGGGAACATCAGGCCATGGCCCTATTATCCGCCTGATGAGTCCTTCCGATCTGGGGATGATGCTGAAACCCTTCGTGTTTCTCGATTTCTTTGATGCCAGTGGGGATGCCATTCATGCGATGTCAGAGATGCCTCTGCATCCCCATTCCGGTATCGCCACCGTGACGGTATTTACGCAAGGCAGAGTGCGTTATAACGACCCTGCCAATGGCCAGGGAACGTTCGGTTATGGTGGTGCCGAATGGATGCTTGCCGGCGGAGGCGCCTGGCATGGTAAGGAACTGTCTGCCGATGAGGTGCCCCGTATTCAGGGATTCCAGCTGTGGATTGCTCTGCCTGAAGAGCTTGAAAACAGTGAGCCAGAAAGTCGCTATATCGAGTCGGTAGGTGAAAGTGTGGGGCTGCCTTTCCATGTTATTCTCGGTAACTACCAGGATGTACAAAGTCCTATTTCTGCACCTGAAGGCATGAACTACCTGCTGGTCACCTTAACGCCCGGAGAGCAGTGGACCTATCTGCCACCGGCCGGGCACACTGTCGGATGGCTCGCGCTTGCCAGTGGAGAGCTGAATGCTGGCGAATTTATCAAGGCGGGGGAAATGGTGAGTTTTGATTTCAGTGAGGCACCCATCATCCTTCAGGCATCTGAAAATGAGGATGCGGTCTTCGTGTTAGGCTCAGCAATACCTCATCCGCATCCGCTGCATCTGGGACACTTTTCAGTGCATACCAGCGCGCTGGCACTGGAGCGGGGTGAACGACGGATAGCTGAATTGGGCAGAAAAATGAAAGAGGAGGGAGATCGTCGTACTGCATCTGGAACAATTCCTGTTTTCCGCTAAGGGGTTACTATGTTGTCGGATTAATTTAATCCTTTAGCCTCCATCTTTCAGAACGGGATGTCATGGGCGTACCACAGATGAACCCTTTGTAATAAAAATAATCAGCTATTTCTACAGCACCTCTTGTCATTTTCCTTCATCTGTTCCGCCGCTTTAGAGCTTTAGAGCGCGATCAATCATTGTTACGCCGCAAGATGTAGGGGTTATTAAGTTGGGCTGCGCTCAATAAAACAGCCTCAGTGAATGTTAATCGGATGTGCGTTTGTGGCACCAGGCTAAGTGACTTCAGGCTAATGTCTGCTGTGAGAGAGAAGTGGATGTTATGCGTTATTGACGATTGGCATTCCACTCGGGTTTGTTGAATAAATCAGATTCGGGGCGAGTGTCCCTGTCGCAGGGCAGAGTTTCAGGCAATACGGAAGCTTTCTGGCATTCCTGCCTTTGTCATTCTATTCAGCGCTCGAACCATGGCCAGAGCCTCAGCCACCTGCCCATCATAATCACGCAGCGTCAGTGAACCCCCGAACAGCTGTTTTATCCGATACATCGCCGTTTCCGCTATCGAGCGACGGTTGTAATCTGTTGTCCACTTCCACCGCGTATTGCTCCCGCTCAGACGCTGATTTGCAACGGCACGGTTGCGGTCTGCATACTCAACGGGCCATTAGCCCGCGCCTTTTCGGGGAGGGATAAGCGCGCTGATATTCTTACGCCGCAGTTCATCATGACACAGACGCGTATCGTATGCGCCATCGGCCGCTGCCGCCCTGATTTTTCTGTGAGTCTGCCGGATAAGACCCGGGAAGGCTTCAGAGTCCGTTACGTTGTTCAGTGACAGGTCCGCACAGATGACTTCATGTGTTTTACCATCAACAGCAAGATGCAGCTTTCGCCAGATACGGCGGCGCTCTTTGCCGTGCTTTTTAACTTTCCATTCGCCTTCACCAAAGACCTTCAGCCCGGTGGATTCAATCACCAGATGCGCTATTTCAACCCGGGTGGGCGCTTTAAAACTGACATTCACCGACTTTGCCCGTTTGCTGACGCTGCTGTAGTCCGGGCTGCGCAGTGGGACACTCATCAGAGAAAAAATGGAATCAATAAAGCCCTGTGCGGCTCGAAGGGTCAGCCGGAATAGGCGTTTAATCATCAGAACGGTAGTGATAGCAAGGTCTGAATAGCGCTGAGGCCGTCTGCGTGATGCGGGCGTTGCTGACTCATACCAGGCCTGAATCGCCTCATCATCCAGCCAGAAAGTGATGGAGCCACGATTAATCAGGGCTTTGTTGTAGTTGCACCAGTTGATGATTTTGAACTTCTGCTTTGCCACGGAACTGCCTGCATTATCAGGATTATGCGTGATCTGTTCCTGCAACTCAGCAAAAGTTCGATTTATACAACAAAGCCGTTTGGTGACGATAATAGCCTTTTAAGACGCATTATTTATCTTTAACACTGTGGGCTAATGATAAATCGAATGCGGCATATCAAATCATTGTTCCGATTAAACCGTCTGAATGACTGGATCAAAAACTTTAAAATTTTTGATTAAAATCTACCCTTTATATGATTTATGGAATTACATGTTCATAAAAAAGAATTAGAAACAGGTAAATCATTGAATGATAAAAAGAAAAAATCCCATTGTTATTAATGGCAAAGCTAAGAACAAAAGCAAAAAAAAAGACATAAAATACAAAATATGACTCCACATGGACGTTTATATGGAAATAATAATGCATAGGGGAATTTTATAAATTTTAATAGCTTGAAATAATAAAAAAACGAAGAGGTTTAAGCTGAAGGCAGGAAAAAGCAGCAAACAAAAAAATTGACAACAAAAAAACGAATATGTAAGTTGATTGAAATTTTATGAATTCAACATTATATTTTCAGTGAGAAAGACCCCTCATGGTATGAAAATTAAAAATTAGTAAGAGCGCTTAAAAAACAACACTACCAAATTAGTATAATCGAATAGAAAAGGATAAATTATGGTATCGGTCGTAAGAGAATACACGGATGAAGTTAATAATAAAATTAGAGATGTTGAGGGAGAATCGATTACTCATCTAGAACTCGAACCCTTCATAAGAAGAAACAATCGTACAATCAAAGAAACGTTAGAGACGCAGAAAAAACTCCATGATAAATGGGAAAAACAAAAAAAATGCAGTAAGGGTTCTGCCTTTTCAGAGTTATGAAGAAACACGCTCCCAACAACTGGAGAAACTAAAAAATCTCGTTCAGCATGCATATTCAACAACAAATTTTTATCGGGAATTATATAATACAGTTGGTTATGAGCCAGGTTGCATAGTTGACTGGTCTGATTTTGAAACCCTACCGATAATAAATAAAAAAATTATCGTAGATGCTGGGTTAAGCGAAGAAATCAGGGATAATAATAAAAATGTTAACTTGCATTCAGCAAGAACATCTGGTTCAAGTGGATTAAATTTAACAATTTACCAGGATGACGAAAGTGTTCACTATCGGCACATCTTATATATTCGGTTTTGTGAAATGATGCTTGGTCGAAAGCTTAAAGAAAACGACCTTAGATATGGTATTTATTTTGCTTTAGAACGATTCTCTTCTTTGTTAGGAAAATATCCTTTTGTTACATTCTCTCAAGAAACCCCAGTAGAATTAATCATTAAAAATCTTGAGATCCTAAAACCACAACTCCTTTTGTCATTCCCAAGTTACTTACAACGATTGTATAAAAATGGTATTTGTATATCAGATATCGGTGTTGAAGCAATTTGTACAAACTCGGAAAGAAGCAGCCTTGAAGAAAGGTTAGTGATACAGGAATAACTGGACTCACACTGGGGGGCGGGATTGGATGGCTAGTCTGTTCAGCTGGTCTTACATGTGATTATTTAGAACATGTCGACTTGATAAATTATAAGGGAGAAACTATTGAAGTTTCAAGTTGTAATAACTCTAAATTATTTTCAGTTCTTAAAGGCTCAGGGATGGGAGCTTTTGGAGTTATAACCAGACTAACTTTTCGTACAATTGGATTGCCAGAAATAATTGCAGGATCTGTAATTTTCTCTGAAGAAAATGCGTCTTTAACATTAAAAAAATTACTCAATTTTTACAAAAATAAACCGTCTCCTAGGATTACTATTGCACCAGTAATTTCAATGAGCTGTGAGCGTAGATTATCTATTGATTTATGCTGCACTAGTTCGGATGTCAGGGATCTTTTTTCATTGAAAAGATTAATTGGGGGTGACTGGTCTGATGTAAAAAAACGCTCCTACACTGAATGGCAGTGTGCCTTCAATGATATGTTCTTACCTCCTAAACGAGGATATTGGAAGAGTGTACATTTTGATAGTCTTAACATTAATACCGATTTATTGTCTGAGGCTATCGTTGATGCTCCTTCAGATGGTTGCACTATCTTAATGGAAATATATAACCCGGAGCTACTTCTTTCATTTTCGGATGAGTCATTTTACCCCAAAAGAAATTCCCACATTGGGATACTACTATCCGCTCGTTGGGTTGATTCTGAAAGAGATGATGAATATATTAGCTGGGCAAAAAAATGGAATTTAACACTTAAGGAATTAGGAGGAGATGTTGGTTATTCTAACTATTCATCTCTTGATGGTGGGATTGCCAGTGGCTATTCAAATGAAGCGATCGACCTAATTTCAAGTGTCGGTAATTTTTATGATCCAAAAAACCTCTTTGCTAATGGGCATCGTAGCAAGATTCTTAAAAAAACTTTCCAACATTAACAGCTGGATAATGTATTATGGAAAACATTCAAAAGAAGCTTTTATCTATAGGTATGCCTTTGGCGATTGGCTTCATCGCTCAGATGACTATATCCTTCTCAGATGCTGCATTGGTAGCCAGACTGGGGCCTGAGCAACTAGCAGGGACAACTCTCGCTCTTAGTCTATTTACGTTGGTAATGCTATTTGGCATTGGGTTTATATCAGCAATCTCACCTTATGTAGCTGAAGCGTTTAAATTAGATGAGATGGATAAAATAAAATACTGGTACTCTCAAGGTCAGTGGGTATCATTTGTTATTGGTATAATTGGGTGCTTAATATTATTATCAACTCAAAAAATCCTGGTTTTTTTTGGTGTCGACGAACAATTAGCTCACTATGCACAAGAGTATAATTCTGGATCAGCTCCGGGCCTTTTTTTCTTTTTACTTTATGTTAATGCTCGCTCTTTAGCGTCTGCAATAGGTAAACCAGCTTTGTTGACATTTGTAATGTTAATATCAATTCCTATCAACTTACTTTTAGGATGGTTTTCAATTTTTCAAAGCCCGTTCGGTTTAGGGTTAGGCATTTATGGAGCAGGTTTATCAAGCTCTTTAATTAGAGTAATTATATTTGCAAGTATCACTATAATCTTTATGCGTGAGAAAACATTCAAACAGTTAGATATAAGCATTTTGCCTTCTAAACCTAAAGTTCAGTTTCTGGCTAAAATTTTTAGAACAGGTGCCCCAATAGGTTTACGTATAACACTTGGTGAGGGTTTTATTCCCGCAATTTCTTTTTTTGTCTCTTACTTTGGTCAAAGTGCTATAGCTTCACATAGTATTATGGCACGCCTATTATCTTTAGCTGGGGTTTTTGTCCTAGGATTTTCTGGTGCTGCATCAACCCTTGCAGCATGGCTTAGAGCGGAAAATGACTGGCTAGGTTTACAAAAGCTTAGGAATTCTCTTTTATCTATTTCTTTTCTTTATGTCATGTTAGTAAGTTCACTTATTATCTTTTCATTTAAATTTATCATAAATAGCATCTTCTCAGTTCATGATTTATCAATTATTTCAATGATGAATACACTTCTTCCTTTACTTTTGTTATCCTTGTTTTTAGATACCTTAGGTAATATGTACAATGGGTTTCTTGTAGGTATGCTTGATACATCCGTCCCCACTGTTGTCGTTGTTTCAAGTTATTGGGTTATTGGTTTAGGTTTTGGTTTTATATTTTCTCGCTTTGATTCTTTAGGTTTTATCGGCTATTGGGTTAGTATGATTATAAGTAGCTTAATCGTATTGGTATTTAATTTATATAGAACTGCAGGCCACATTGTTAATATAAGAGAAAATATTTTACCTGATCCCCATTGATTAATACACTTTGATGTTATTAATTTTTTCATGATCCACATGAGGACATCCTCATGAAGAAGCGATTTTCCGACGAACAGATCATTAGTATTCTCCGCGAGGCAGAAGTCGGGGTTTCGGCACGGGAATTTTGCCGCAAGCATGCCATTTCAGACGCCACCCTCTACACTTAGTGTAAGAAGTTCGGCGGCATGCAAGTCCACGAAGTGAAGCGGCTAAATAGGTTTTGAAAGGCTTGAGGCTTAAGCCGTGTGCGAGGAAACTTGCACGCACGATTCTTAGGGGAGGATGTGGCGGTAACCCCACATCCTTATCCGACACGTCATCGGCTGAAAAAAGAAATGCTGAAAATGCCCTTATTATTACGGGCGAGCCGGAAACCGCGCGGCAGTATGAGACGCAATTTAACCTGCCCGTCACCCGTGCTGAATTAATATCACGCAGGTCGAAGAGTCAGTATTCAGATCAGGAGGGTGCTTATTATGACGGCAAAGAAAACATTTCCCAGTTTCACACCCAGCCGTTGCTCAAGGCGGACAACATTTTTTCCTGCCGCAGATTTCGACAATCCCATCCGGGCTGCTGCAGCTGTAAAGCTGCCTGTTTCAACGGTCTGTACAAAAGCCACTATACAAAGCAGATAATAGCCTGAAATCGTCAGATTTTTTCTTTCAAAGGCTGGGTGAACCATATTCTGCCATTACCATCGGCTGGCCCTTGGAGCCATGCCAGATGATGCTCGCCTATATCGAGAGGAACCAAAACGTTAAGTTTACTTTTCTGATGATAGATTTCTTGGAAAAAACTCGCGTCGCAACGTGAAAGGCTTTTCGTCAATGTGCTGGCCTGAACAGAAGATACTGCGCATGCCATGTTAAGTATCATGCCGGTTGTGTATACAAATTTACGCACGTTATATCCTTATTTAGAAAAAACATTTTTAGTATCGGCGCGAGTTGATGAAACTTTACAGTGCTCCATTAAATGTCTTTCATGTTGATTTTGTTAGTGCAATAACAGTAAGTCTGGATCGTCATTGTCAGGCTGTGACGTGCTCCCGGTAAACTAACTTACCATGATGCAAGCAACGTCCGCTTCTGGCACAGAGCGGACTTCAGTTCGCCCGCTATCAGCAGCATGGTAATGCTGATAACATCCGTTCAGGCGATTTGCTGTTTGTCTCGGGTCAGATAGGCAGCCGAGCCAATGGCATCACGGAATCCGATTTTGCTGCTCAGGTAAAACTTGCCTTTGTAAATCTGACAACAACGCTTGCGGCGGCAGGTTGTACGTTTAACGATCTGACAGGGGCATCCGGGCAATAAGGACATTATGGCCGCCTGTCAGTTTTTTTTGGGCAGGGCAGTGAGCGTCTCGCTTAGTTAAGGCTGAATCACCTTACCCTGCTCATCAAGCAGATCCGTCAGGAGTGCCGTGCCATCGCTCCCCACCCGAAATGCCCCGTAACGGGCCTGCGCAAAACGCTCGCCATGGCCTTCCTGAAAAAACCAGGCGTTGGTGCCGACGGTCAGCGAACCGTAATGTTGATGGTATTTCACCCTTAGCTGATTCGGTTGCAGAGGCTCACCCTGATCAAACCGGGCCTGAGTCGCATGACGCTGTGCATCGAGGTCAACAATCAGGGTTCCGCTGGTGGGCAGGCATGGCGCTGACAGGGTCCCGCCGCAGGATTCAGCCTGTTGATACAACGTCAGCTCCAGAGGACGGGTGAGGGCATAATTCAGCGCCATGTAATCACCCTGCATCAGGGAGCGCGGGTCAACCGGGGCAAGGGGTAAAATCATGACCGCGCCTTGCTTCAGCAACTGCTCTTTTTGCCATATGCTGACATTGACGGCCACCAGCACCAGCGCTATCACAGCGCCAGTCAGCCATCGGCTCTGTTTACGCATTCTCACTGGCACCTCCGATTTGTGCGGGTAATACTTTTTTGACTCCCCATGCCAGCCCCAGTAAAACCAGACCGCTGAGCAGTAGCAGCAGAGATTTCTGCAGCAGAATGACCTCCAGGAAGTAATACCAGCCAATGACATACAGCACCATGAAACCGCTACTAACCACCAGCAACCCCAGACTTCCCTGATAACGCGCCATCAAAATCAACCACAAGCCCAGCCCGATACCCGGTGCGTAGAGAGCGGCAGCACCGCAGATCAGGGCAGCGGGCAGTGTAATAATCGAAAACAGCGGCTGGCCGTTCCTTCTCTGACTGAGCGCACTTAGCATTAAACCTGTCGCGATCCCTGTACCCATAGCAGACTGAAGCGTAGCAAACTGCGCAGCGGACCAGAACATATCCGTGATAAACGCCGCGTTTATCCCGAGGAAACTCAGCAACATCAGACCAGCCGGAATGCCATACAGCAGGGGAGGTACCGCGTCAGCATACGGCCCTGCCTGTAACCTCAGCTGATGGCTGACAATCCGCAGCCACAAAAACATGACCGCCGCCACCAGTATGGAAACAGCAAGGCGACCCGCCGTCGGCGACAGGGTCAGCCGGGCCATTGAATAGCCCGCCAGCACCAGAAAAAAGGTCATGGCCGTGATGGCCATAAACCGGTAGGTGCGGTCAGGCATCGACACTGCCATCACGGCAAGAATCGGCAAGGCACACAGTGAACCCAGCATCATAAAGCTGATATCACTGCTCTGAATTTGTAGCAGAACGCCGAAGATCAGCCCGCACGTTGCCGCAATGGCCCAGGCCAGCCCGAGGTGATGTTTACCGTCACGCTCATTGCGTAACAGGCCGCGCGCAATGACGGCGAGCAGCAGTGAAGGCAGAATAAGGGTGGCAGAATTCGGGTCGTCGAGTAAGTCAGCGGCATAGAGCACCAGCGCCATCAGTAACAGAATGATGATCGCTGCGACCCAGCCTCCGATACTCAGCGCCAGCCTCAGATACCATGGCAGATCCGATGCGTGACCGCGTTGCTGGATCTCCTGAACCTGTGAGTAGCTCAGCAAGCCCTGCTGACGCAAAGTGTCTTTCAGTACGGTTAGCCTGGCCGGAACCAGATCGATTGGCCCATTTTCAACCAGTTTGCGTTGCCACTTCAGCAGGATCGAACCATTTGCCACTACCCATAAAATCATCAAAGCACCCGTCAAAAACAGGTCACCCGTATCATAGGCCAGAAGGAATAGTTGCATGATCAGCGCGCAGCCCACAACGGTCAGACTGGCGATGCCCAGCGTCAGCATGCAGAGATCTACGTAGCGATAACGGTACAGGTAATAGCCCGCCAGCAGGGTGATCGCCCAGGCGCCCGTAACAGACGTAAAGTGGTTAGCGCCTTGCCAGTCAGAGAGATTTCCGGCCACGATGCTGGTCAGCAGCAACAGTAAAAATCCCGCCATGACGCGTGAGAACCAGCGGCTTGCCAGCCAGCTCTCTGGATGATGTTTAATCGCCCTCCAGGCCAGCGCTTCCCGGATAATCAGGCAGGCTGCCAACAGTGCAAGATAGCTGTAAAGCACAGCCGTCGGGAGCCGGGTGAAGCTGTCAGACACGGCGACATCCAGCAGTGAGCTCGGCAACGTCGTGTAATAGAGCTGGAACGCCAGGTTAGCGATGAGCCAGCTGAAAAACCACAGGCTGTTCTGCCGGGCAATCAGAGCCAGCGGCAGAAGAACGCATAACCAGGCCCGGAATAGCTCCCAGCTGTCAGCTCCGGTCTGATAAATCTGCCCGTAAAGCGCAAAGAGGGCGCCGAATCCTAAGCCTGCCGCCAGCAACGCGCTGCGAGCCAGCGTGCTGTACCAGCGCCACCAGGTAATCACCGCCAGTGCGATGATCAGCAGTTCGGCCAGGGCAAATTTCGCCATCTTCGGCAGCCAGGCCCAGTTCCAGGCAACAAAGAACACCGCTCCGGCAACCAGTGACAGTAATCCCAGGCAGCACAGAACCGGGATAAGAAACTGGCGCCACTGAGTATCTGACGGTCTGATACCACAAAAAGCATAGATACGCAGGCAGGCCTCCGGCGTCAGGCTTCCGCCTTTCACCAGACCAGCGATCTGACGGCACAGATACGCTGCCGTCCGTGACGGCATCCCGGTTATGCCATCAGGTGCAATCTCCCTCATACTTTCCCTGCCTCTGTTTACGGTGTGACTTTGATGATGATGTTAACCACTGCTTTTCCCTGCGATCAATTCATGTATCAGCTCTGCTGCGCGGCAGATAATGTTGCAGAACAAATGTAAACATCTTTTCCGGGATATAACAGCGTAAATCAAAGGAGAGGGGTGAACTCTGCGCGATCCGCCGCATTCTTATGATCATGAGTATCGCTGACCAGAAACATCTGCGTTTACTGATGTAAGAATGCGGGCCGTTGTGTCTGAACAGACAGGTTCATCCCACTTTCTTATCGGGGAAATAATCCACCAGTTCGAAGCCCATGTTTCCCGAAGATTTCATTTTCCTGTCATTTTTATTCTTTACGCTCGTAGCTTCCCTTCATGGATATTAAAAAGATGAAAATAAAAACTATTTCTCTGGTTATTGGTTGCACGCTCTCGTTATCAACGTTAGCGGCACAGCCCAAGGTTGAGCACTATATCGTCAGTTTTCCCGAAGGGACGCATGTGAGCTACAACGGCGCGTTCGCCAGCGCATTTCCCCATGGTTTGCCGGTGGGGATCGGCTCAGGTTTGCTGTTTACCGGCAAGCAGGGGGATGCGCTGACCTTCGTGACCGTCACCGATCGCGGACCGAATGCCGACTCGCCCGATGTGGGTAAGAGAGAATCAAAAATTTTCGTCACGCCAGATTTCGCTCCAATGCTGATGAACATTCGGGTGCAGAACGGCAAAGCCGAGGCCACGGATGCCCGACCTTTGCATGACGATAAGGGCAACGTTAACGGATTGCCGTTGCAGGATGGCGTCATCGGATCAACCAATGAAATCGCGCTAAGCGATACGCTGAAAGTACTGCACGGCGATAACCGCGGTCTGGATACCGAAGGCATTACGCCGGATGGGAAGGGCGGATACTGGCTGTGCGATGAGTATGGCCCGTTCCTGATTAACGTTGATGAGCGCGGTAAAATCCTGGCGATGCATGGGCCTCAGGCAGCAGAGGGGGAGAAATCCATCGCAGGTGGTCTTCCGAATATTCTCAAATGGCGTCAGCCAAATCGCGGCTTTGAGGGGATCACCCGCATGCCGGATGGGCGTATCATCGCTGCGGTGCAGAGCACGCTGGATATCGACGGTAAAAGTAAGAAGCAGGCGCGCTTTACCCGCCTGGTGAGCTTCGATCCGGCGACCGGGAAAACCGCAATGTATGGTTACCCTATCGACAGCGAGGCTTACAGTAAAAACAGTGACGCAAAAATTGGCGATATTGTGGCGATCGACGATCAGCATATCCTGCTGATAGAACAGGGCACCGACAAAAACGACGCGATGCGCAACCTTGTCTATAAGGTAGATCTCAGCCCGGCTACGGAGCTTTCAGCATATGATAAGCTTGGCGAATATCCAGAGTTTAACGACGAGAAAACGCTGGAGAAGCGCGGTATCAAGCTTGCCGCTAAAACGCAGGTTGTCGATTTACGTCAGCTCGGCTGGCAGCAGGAGAAGGCCGAAGGGCTGGCACTGATCGACAATAAAACGCTGGCGGTCACCAATGACAATGACTTTGGCGTGAAAACGGTCATGCAAAATCCGGTGGAAGGTAAGAAGCGTAAGGATTATCGCGTAACGGAACAGGGGACGCTTACGGTAGATGATAAGCCGGTGGCCACGACCATTGGCCTGAAGGCGCTGAAGAAACCGGAGTCTGACAGTGAATTATGGATTGTTACACTGCCTGAACCGCTGAAATAAACGCTTTCCTACCCGAGGCTTCACCCCTTTATCGCAGGTGATGATGAGACATGGCGTAATACATTTACCCTGGCCCGTCGCGCATTGATTCAAAGGGGTGGTTTCCCTAGTGGAAAAGCACGTACGCTATCAGGCGCGCGTGCAGAAAGCCGGCCATTCGCTGAACCGGGTTGCGGGCAGTGGCTATGCTGGCAGAGGTCCGAAGGCGCGGTATGAATCCACCAGTGAATCGAAAAGTGAGATATCTGAGCGACTTCTGGCGATAAGCTGGGCACCGGCAATGGCCGTGAAAATTGCACGTGCTCTGGATTCACTCTCACTTAAGTCGCACACCTTCGCAGCCACCAGAAGCTTGTTCAGCCATGCAATATTCACTTCAGAAAACTTCTGAATTTCTGCATTCATTTCAGGGGGTAAGGTATCTTTTTCAGCACCCATGAAACTGCCAAGGCAGAGACGATTGTCGGCTTCAAGTGATCTTCGGAAGATTTCAGGAAAGCGACGTAGCGCGTCAATGGGTGAGGGGCTTTCTGATTCGATCATCTCGAGTGCGAGCGCACCGTCCTCCCAGTATCGTCTGGCAACGGCTATACCCAGTTCGGCCTTGCCTGGAAAATAGTAGTAAATACTCGCCGCTTTGATACCCACATCCTGCGCAAGATCGCGGAAATTCAAACCGTTGTAACCCTGCGATTGGGCAATTTTCCTTGCCGCCAGCAAAATGGCTTCTTTGGAGTTGGCGCTCATCTTGATGCCTTTGGTATTGGAATGATCTCTTAAATAGGGAACGCTAATTTACAGCAAACGCTTACCGGGTAACAGATAGATTGTCAGTGAGAGCAGTGAGTCCAATGCATTCAGAATGCTCAGGCAGACGTGGCTCCATCATAGTTCAGCAAGCGGCATCGATAGCCGACGCTATCATGAACACTCAGGTTACCGGGAAAGTCAGTGGATAACGATCCCGGCGTACCGGAGTGTCCATTGAGAGACGATTACCAGGCTGGCGAATCCAGCTCAGGAATGCCGCTGTTGTGATCGGCGTAGGCTGCCTGGAAGGCAGGACGTTTTGTCCAGCGTTGCCAGTACGCATCCAGGAACTCAAAACGCTCGTCCAGTGGAGTGGCGTTGACCGGGAATTTCGAGAAGGCGATCGCGGTTGCCAGAGTAATATCCGAGAAGGTCGGGGCATGGCCGCCGAGCAGCCATTCGCGGCCGTCTGACAGATGGCGATTAACCAGCGCGGCGTGAGCCAAAGCTTCTTTACGGCAGTGTTCGCCCCAGGCCTCATTTTTGGTCAATTCCAGCTTAAAGCCGAGGCCGGTGTGCAACACGTGGAACGCTGTAACGATGCGGTACAGGATATGCACCCACACCCGGTTATCCCACATATTATCCAGACCCTGTTCCAGTGCGGTTTCTCCCATGATCTTGCGACCCGGATACTCCTGATCAAGATAGCGAACGATGGCAGCCGTTTCTGAAATGTAACTACCGTCAGCCAGTTGAAGAGTAGGCGTTTCGCCCCACGGATTCATATTCAAATGACGCCAGCCACGCTGTTCTCCTCCAGGGGACATGTCATAGATGGTCTCGGCAAACTGTTCAGCGATGCCCTTTTCGTGCATGAAAAGGCGCAGACGCTGTGGATTAGGAAAGGCCGAAGGTGATGTGAAAAGCTGCAGTTTAGTCGTCATGGTCGATCCTGAAGGTTGGTGGCTGGGATACCTAACTAACGTTAGGTAGATAAACCATAGCGGGCGAATCGACGCACGTCAACACCGGCCTAACACTTGTTAGGTTAATATTTGGTGCCTTTACTGGCTGAGACGAGATCTCAGACCAGGCATAGCTGAAGGGGGGAGAATGACCCCGGAGGGTTGAACGAATAGAAATGAGTGGTGAGGTTGGATGTAAACGGGTGTTCAGGTGAGTTGCACTGTGGCAATTGCAGTCAACTATCTGCCATCCGGGTTGCCGCCAACAGGAATATTCGGCGGATAGTCCGGAAGCGCAAGGGCCATGGGATGAGGTGAGGTGGTAACTGTCAGGTCAACCCATTGAGCCGACGGGTGTCGGCATCTTTACCGATCACAACAATAAGCGGCCGCTATGAGCGAGAAGCGGACCTTTGTTTGATGACGATTATGTATTTTTGTTTCGCTTGGCATTACGTCCTTACTAAGGGCCTTAACTGGCAATCCTGGGGAGTGTCAATTACTATCCAGAATCTATGGATGTGAACATTTTGGGCTTTATGCCAGCATTACTCCCTATTGCAATGTCTCCCGGAGCAAGCTTCACTCTCGTAATGAACAGTGCTCTGGCAGGGGGCCACAAAGGCCTATTCAGAACCCTCGCCGGAACAGCTTTGGGCATATATACCCATGCGGTTTTAATAGGGTCTGGCATAACGACTGTGCTCATCTCATCGCCGGCAGCTTTTGCTGTGCTTAAAGTGGCTGGAACGGCCTATCTGCTTTGGTTAGGAGCGATGCTCATCCGAAGTGGAACAACGGTAAATACCGGCGGACTGACTGATACAAAGCATTCGGTGACTTTAAAAGAGGCCTGGCTCGCGAATGTTCTTAACCCTAAAGCCATCCTTTTTTATCTGACAGTCGTATCACAGTTCGCAGGGTTAAAGGGAGGCGTTTACAACTACCTGACGCTGGCATCAGTTCATATAGTCGTTATGAGCATCTGGCTTTTAGCAATCAGTCAGACGCTTATATTATCAACAAAAAAAACCAACCCATTGAGGCTCAAAAGATACGTCAACATTTTTGGCGGAATGTTGCTCATTGCTTTTTCTCTACACAGCCTGATCCATTAACTCATCGGTTATAGCGATGATGTCCACTTCTGGTACAAATCGGCCATAGAGGTCCCGTTAATATGCTGCTATGCCAATACCTTAATGACTATTGGATTTGTCGAACGATGCAGTTCAGATCTTTAGGGAATTAATCAAAAGCACAACCAGTGCGAATCGATAGCATTTATCGGTATAACTTTCTTAAAATATTGATAGAAGGGCGGGTGTGAACAGGATAAGGATGATGATTTCAAAGGAAAATGCAAAGCATTATTTCTGGGGCGACGATTGTGATGGTTGGTATCTGGTAAACCGTCAGGACATGCTGATTATTCATGAAAAAATGGCGCCAGGTGCTTCTGAAAAGCGACATTTTCACTCCGTTTCCAGACAATTTTTCTATGTTCTCAATGGTGTTCTTTCAATGGAGCTGGAAGGTGAGATGCATAATATTAAAGCCCTGCAGGGGCTGGAAATTCCACCGGGGTCAAAGCATCAAGCCATAAACAACACTGAGTTTCCCGTGGAATTTATTGTAATTTCGCATCCGACGACGCGAGGAGATCGATCTGACCTCCCGTCATCCTGCTGACGGCTTATGAACAACTGCTATGGCTTGTCTTAAGGTAAGGCCAGCGCGCTAAGTGTTAACGTACCTGCGTATTTGCAACGCCTGCTTCTGGCATACAGCCGTCTTAGGCAAGCCCAGCGACAGCTATGAGCGAGAAGCAGACGCAGGGGAAAAAAGCCGCCTGATGGTGGCTGTTATCTGGATGATTAGGTGCTGCTTTTACGGTACAAAGCAACCGATCCGGCGAGGATTAATAAAAACGACCCGCTGATGCGGTTCATCCATCTGATGCCGCTGGCTTTCAGAAGATGGAGTGATTTTTTACCCAGTGCGGCATAGCCCAGCATCACCGTCACATCAATCGAAACGATCACTGCTGCCAGGCTGGCATACTGCGGCAACGCTGGCTGAGCCGTACTAACGAACTGAGGCAGCAGTGCGGTCATGAAGATGTAATATTTAGGGTTGCTCATGGCGACAAAGAAGCTTTTAAAAAAAAGCAGCCCCCGCGTCGGAGCCGTTTCTTCCGTACCGTCTGGCAAAGCAGTTTCCGAAGAAAGCAGCATCCGCAGGCCAATATAAGCAAGCCATGCAGCACCAACCCACTTCAGGGTGACAAAAAGCGTTTCCGAAGCCGCTAACACAACGCCAAGCCCCAGCCCGACCAGCGCAACCAGAAGGACATCCGCTGCTGCAGCGCCAAGAATGCCCCAGCAGGCCCGACTGATGCCAAAACGAGCCGCATTATTGAGAGCCAGCAGAACGGTCGGGCCGGGAGTAACGATACCGGCAGACATTATCAGGGCAAAAGCCATGAGAGCAGATAAAGACATACAGTAAACCTCGCCAAAAACATCACTATACCAACATGAGAAGCAGGTGAGGAATGGTTTGGAGTAGGGCAGCTTATTGAGGGCTTTTAAAAAGTCCCTGGCCGACGATCAGAACACTGCTGAACACCTGACCTACGCTTCGCTTATGAAGCTTAGCGAGTGAAGCGGAGTGGACCGGCAAGCAGGTATAAAGATATTAATCGCCTGAGCGCCCGTGACGGTATCTTTACTTAAGCAATATCTTTCCCTGAACACCTTTTTCAACCATCCTGTGAGCCTCTCCAATCTCTTCAAGACCAAGTACTTTAGCTACAGGAATGATAAGTTCTCCCCTGGATGCAGCCCCAAGCACGTCATTCATGGTATCCATATCCGTCTGATGGAAAAGTTCGTGGATAAAAACGCTTTGATCATTGTTGATGCCATCAGGAATTTGAACGATGCTGGCTATATGCCCTCCATTACGCACATGAGCTATCAGATTTTTTGCTACGGAGTAGGCTGTACTGATAGCAAAATCAAAATCCGCTGTGTCCGGCATTTTCGTGATATCAATAGCTTCTCCAGCAAGGAGGCGTGCACTTTCTATACGTTCAGGCCGGACGCCAGCAACAGGCTTTGCTCCGATCTCCCTGAGATACTGGATAGCCACACGACCAACCATGCCTAAACCGCCGGAGACTAAAACCCGATCACCCGTTTTGATCGGCAAAGCATCAACAGTCTGCCTGCCTGTAAGTCCAGCTTTAACCAGCGATGCGCCTTGTTCAAAACTCAGGTTATCGGGAAGCCTGGTTACTGATGTTTCTGGCAGAACGCCATATTCTGCATGCGCGCCTTTGCCATTTGCAGGGAAATCTCCTACAACTCTGTCACCGACCTTAAGACGGATGACCCCAGCTCCCACCGCAGTTATCGTCCCCGCCGCGTCCCCGCCAAGTATTGCTGGCAGTTCAAGCGGAATAAACTGAGCCATAAACCCCTGTCGCAGGATGAGATCAAAGGGATTTACCGCTGAGGTTTCGATCTTAATCAATACCTCGCCAGCGTGTGGTACGGGCTCAGGGACATCACCCACAATAAACTGGTCAATATCCCCGTAGGACTTTAGAAGGACTGCCTTCATAGATTAAATCCTTAATTTTGAATTGTTAATACGAGGCTTGGGCGAAAGAACATATTGCCACCCCCTCCAGTCAGTCTTTTGTAACAGGTTCAGGCGGCAGAGCTGACAGTTTATCTATGGGCACGGCTTGCCAGGGTGGCCGGTGAGAGCAGATTAACGCTTCCTGAAAATTCATCTATATGCTTTATATTGAAGCTGAATTAATTGAGAGTTGATGATATGGACACACTGATGAGTATTCGTGTCTTTTGTGCAATAGCAGAACTTAAAAGCTTTACTACGGCAGCGGAGCGATTGGGGCTTTCTCCAGCCATGGCCAGTAAGCATATCGCCCATCTCGAAAACAGGCTCAGTACAAGGCTGCTCAATCGCACAAGTCGCCACGTAAGCATGACTGAGTCCGGCCTGCTTTACTTTAACCAGGTGAGATTGATGCTTGACGGGCTGGATGAGGTAGAATCAGCATTAGGGAACGTGACGGTAATGCCGCTAGGATCATTAAAACTCAGCGCACCGGTATGGATGGCTAACCAGCAAGTTGCTCATATGATAGCTGGATATCACAGACAATATCCCGAGGTGACCTTTGATATAGATTTTAGCGGCAGGCTTGTGAATCTTGTGGATGAAGGTTTCGATCTTGCTCTGCGTGCTGTCGCTCCTGAAAAGCTTGATCCTGGTATTGTTGCACGTCCAGTTACAACGGTTGTTTTTCACCTTTATGGTTCACCAGCTTATCTTTCGCGCAAGGGAATACCGACTAGTACTTCCCAGCTGAACGGCCATGAAATACTGCTTTATAACGGAATGAATCCTGGCGGTAGTCTCAATGTCAATGGTCCGAACGGACTAGAGTCACTTCAGCTTCTACCAGTAATGCGAAGCGAGAGTGAAACCATGCTGCACCTTGCCGCTCTTGAGGGGATGGGGCTGGCATTTCTTCCAACTTTGATGGTCAGGGGGGACCTGGTTGAACGCCGCCTGCAAAAAGTTTTGCCAGATGTGATGAGTTTCACTACGACACTATATGCAGTTTATCCAAGCCGAAAATATCTATCTGCAAAGGTAAGAACGTTTATTGATTTTTTGACATCTCAAAAAAATCTCAGTCAGGGGGAAACATAACGGAAATAAAATATAAGGTGCGATTTTTGACCAATGTTAATTCATGAACAGGCGTTCATATGCCTACAGTCAATAACCGTATGTTTTCAGCATGTTTATGTTGTTCACTTTTATCCTGCAGAGTATAACTATGATAACAGTAGAGAAATCAGATCCATTTTCATCAGAATCCCATCGCTTAATCGAATTGCTGTCAGCAGAACTTGCCGCTATTACAGGTGATAACGGAAAAAGCAATTTCACCGTCGAAGCAATGAGTAATGACAAAGCGTTATGGGCATTAGCAAAGAATTCTCATGGCAAAGCTGTAGGATGTGGTGCTATACGGCCATTAACGCAAAATATAGCCGAGCTTAAAAGAATGTTTTCGGACCGAAGTGTGCCAGGGGTTGGCGGTGCTTTACTCACTTTTCTTGAAAAATCTGCAAAAGAGATGGGATATACCGAACTTAGGCTGGAAACCCGACAAATTAATTATCGAGCTGTAAATTTCTACAAGAAAAACGGTTATATACGTATTGAGAATTATGGCCCATACATAGGTAGGACAGAAGCTGCCTGCTTCTCTAAGGCATTGCGCTGATTGTATTAATTCGATCTGACGTCCGCTCCTGGCACGAGGCAGGCACTACATCAACATCCTGCAGGCTACCTCCGGCTTTCCAGCAGGCCGAATCATTAGCGCAATAGCTTAACCGGCAGCGCCGTATGGTTCTACCGAACCATCGGAAGCCAGTTTGCTCAGGCATTCACCATGAAGAGAATAATTCACAATAGTGTCATTTATTCTTCCCCCTAAAGACTGATAAAAAAGGTTTGCTCGATGGTTGGATTTCTCGGCGTTCCAGCTTAGGCTTCGGCATTCCTGCTCAAGAGCGAGTTTCGCAATAAAACGCATTAAAGATTTTCCTATGCCTTTACCTCTCTCGTGTTGGGAGACATAAAGCTCTTTGATGTGAAGCTCACCGCTATATCGTGGCGAAGGATAGAGAATACTGCAGCAGGCCAGCCCAATAATATGAGCATCGCTGCGAGCTCTGAGTACCCATGTACCGGAGAGCTGGCTGAAAAGTTGATTGCTGAGGTATTTTTTCAACAGCTGTTCCTGAATGATTCCTTTACCATAATAGTGTTCTTCCATTTCGATAAATATTTTCACCATAGACTCCCATTCATAGGGTGGACACAGTTCTACCGATACTTGCATCTTTCTTCCTTTTAGTTAATTAAAGCTCACAGTCGAGGACTGTTGCTTTTACGCAGTTGTTCAGCACTACAGTAGTCCTCATCAATGAGGATATGTCCGCTATGAGCGAAAAGCGGACGTTGACCATTTTGCTCACCGTCATCCCCTTCAGCTCCTGGTGTTCAGATCTTCGCGAGTTGGACCTTGAAAATAGATGCTACTTATATGGCAACTTCGAGGCTGTGTCAGCACAAAACGAATTGTTTCCCAGACCGCTCGTCCATTCATGAGACGTTCACCCATTCTGGATTGACTATCGACAGAAGTGTCTAACCCTGTAATTTCGAAATCCGGAGGGTACAACCCGGTAACACGTATATTTTCTTCAGATAACTGTTGTGCCAGCTTGGTTGTAAACCCGCTAAGCCCCTGTTTACTGGCGAAAAAGGCTGGGTGCGCAATAGAATCCGTAAAGTTCGGGACTCCACATGTAGATATAATTGAGACAATATCAGCATTTTCTGAACGTCTTAAGCCAGGCAGCAGAGCCTGAGTAAGTAGAATCGAACCTGTGAGGCCTGAACTGACGGTATTGATAATTTCTGTGTCAGGCTGATCATCTAATCTCCCTGACAACCACTGAGCAGCATTCAGGATTAAAATGTCTATAGGCTTTTCTGAAGTTAACAGCTGTGAAGAAAACTGAGAAAGGGATTCAGGTCGGGTTAAATCACAGATATACCCTTTTGCAATGCCGCTTTCAGCAGTGATGATGCTGCAGGTTTTTTGAATGCTTTCAGCCCGCCGTGCGCAAAAATGCACCTCGACGCCCTCTCGTGCCAGCCACACGCACAGCGCCTGGCCAAATCCTCTGCCTCCACCGGTAATAACAGCTCGTCTACCTCTCAGCATCTTCATTTATCCTTTTTATGATGACTATGTGTGGATGTAGATATACATGAGGAAATCAGGTGACATCTTTCAGTTAATGCCTTTTTACATGAGGAACGGAAATAAGCTGCAGTGCAAGCTCTTAGGCGTATGTCAGAGGATTAGCAATTCCCGCTTCTGGCACAAAGCGGGCTTACATCAGGATAATGTCCGCTATTAGCAAAAAGCGATCATTACTAAACGCCAGATATAAGTATCAACGGGGAGCACAACAGATAGGTTTGTATGGCCATTTTGAGAAAAGGTCTTGTCAGAATTGATTTCTGATACTGACTGGCGTGGTTTTTCACATTATTGATCGTCAAAACCCTTACGATATCAGAACCCTTCGACTGCCCCGCGTGATGTCTCATCTTCTTTAGCTGAAATTAAGCATTACTTTCTCAGAAATCTACTAATGATAGTTTGCTATAAGCCAGATTGTTTCGTTGTTAGACAGTGTGCGGTGCGGCTTTTATCTTTCGTCATGATTTGTAAATTCCACACAAACATTTGATGAGGGAGCCATATTGTCCATCCTACTGAAAAGAATAAAAACAAAACCCACGCTCTTTACACTGGCGCTGAAAATCGCGTTACTCAGCAGTGTGGTGGCTTTCACTTCAGCCTCTTTCGCCGATGTACCCTTAAAAGAGGGCATTACACCAGCCACCGATGCCAGCCAGATTCCGGCAGTGGCTAAGCTGCGTAAAGATACGGTGGTAGCAGGTATCTCTGAACCGCAGGGCATTTTTAACCCTTATTTCTTTGTTAACGGCTGGGACGAAAACGTCACCAACGTGATTTTCTCACGTTTGATCGACTGGGATAGCCACGGCAATCTGGTGCCAGGCCTGGCCGAAAGCTGGAGCGTCAGTCAGGATAACAATGTCTATACCATTAAGCTGCGCCCAAACCTGACTTTCAGCGACGGCTCGTCCCTTACCGCCGAAGACGTGGCGTTTACCCTGACCGTGCTGCATGACCCGAAATATGATGGCGATACTGACATCACCCTCGCCAACATCGTGGGCGGCGCGGAGTATAAAGCCGGAAAAGCTGATAGCGTCACTGGTCTGAAAGTGATCGACCCGCTGACCTTACAGGTCACCACCAATCAGCCTGGCGCGACAACGCTGGCGAAAATTGGCGGCCCGGTGTTGTCGAAAGCGTATTATGGGAAAGGGTATCAGCGCGGCAATCTCGACTATCTGCGCACGTTGCACGGTAAACCGCTGGGCAACGGACCGTATGTCTATGACAAATATATTCCCGGCCAGGAGATTCGTTTCCACGCTAATACCCATTTTTACCGTGGCACACCACCGACGCCGCGCTTTATCTACCGCGTAACCAACCCGTCCACTAACTTCCAGTTGTTCCAGACTGGCGAAACCGATTACGACTCGTTTACTTCTCGCCCTGATGATATCGAACAACTGAAAATGCTGGGCTTCGCCAATATCAACCTGTTCGGCTCCAGCGACTACAGCAAAGTGGAATTCAACGTACGTCGCCCGGCGTTGCAGGACGTGAAAGTGCGACAGGCGCTGATTTATGGTCTCGATCGCCAGAAGTTGATTGATGTGGTTTATCAGGGCTATGGCAAAGTAGCAATTGAACCTATTGCTCCGATTTCATGGGCGTATAACACAGATGGTGTGAATCCATATAAATTTGACCCGGCACAGGCGAAGAAACTTCTTGATGAAGCGGGCTGGAAACCGGGGCCTGATGGCATCCGCGTGAAGGACGGTAAACGTCTGGAGTTGACGCTGCTGGTGAGCAAGAAAGTGCTGAACGATGCGTTGATCCCCATCGCCAAAGAGAACTGGCAGCAGATTGGCGTGCTGTTGAAGCCGCAGGTGGTGGATTTCAACGCCCTCATGGCGCAGCGTAAAGCCGGTAACTATGACCTGGCCTCTTTCAGCACCAGCACACTCAACGATCCACATGATGGCGTGTGGGATTATTACAGCACGGAAGCGAAAGAGTCCGGCTATAACAATCCGCAGGTTGATAAGCTGATCAACGAAGGCAATGCGGTGCTGGATGTGGAAAAACGCAAACCGATTTATCACCAGCTGTATAAAGTGCTGGCGGACGATCCGCCGGTGATTCTGCTGGGTAACCGCGAGATTTTGTCGGCCAGCAGTGCCCGCGTCACTGGCTTTAAACCGGATATCTACAACGGGCTGACCGGTAGCCTGCCGGATGTGAAAATCGTTAAATAACACTAACAACTGCCGGGGTCTCCCGGCAGTTGTCATGAGAAAGCTATGCGAAATTTTATCCTCAGGCGACTGCTGCAAACCCTGCCAATGCTGCTGCTCGCATCACTGATTATTTTTATGCTTTTCGCGAAAACGCCCGGCGACTTTATCGACGGTAACGTTACCCTCACCGCCGCCCGCGCCGCCGAACTGAAAGCTATTTATGGACTCGATCAACCGATCTTTACCCGCTATCTGCATTGGCTCGGCCAGTTGCTGCGCGGCGATTTGGGGTTCTCGCTGCAATACCAAATTCCGGTGAGTCAGCTACTTAACCAGTACATCTGGAACTCGTTCCTGCTGGCAAGCGTTGCGCTGGTGTTTTACTGGAGCATCGGGCTTGCGGTGGGCGTTGCCTCGGCGCTTAAACCCAATTCGCTGTTCGATCATCTGGTGAGCGTGTCGGTGTTCGCTGCCATGTCTTTCCCGACCTTTTTTCTCTGCCTGTTGCTTATTAAGTGGTTCGCAGTCGATCTGCACTGGTTGCCAGTGGGCGGCATGACCAACACCGGCAGCGACGATAACGGCTGGGAGTGGGTGATGCAGGTTGCGGCGCATCTGGTGTTACCGGTCATGGCGCTGGTGATGTTGCAGGCGGGCAGCCTGACGCGCTATTTCCGTGCCAGCATGCTTGACGTAGTGAAGATGGATTTTATCCGCACCGCGCGCGCCAAAGGGCTGCGGGAACGCACAGTGATCCTTAAACACGCGCTGCGCAATGCGTTGCTGCCGATCATCACCCTGCTTGGTTTTGAGCTGCCGGGGCTGTTTTCCGGCGCGATCATCACCGAAAAGGTGTTTAACTGGCCGGGCGCAGGGCATATTCATATTGATTCTCTGGCCGCCCGCGATTATCCGGTGCTGATGGGGTTCACCCTGTTTCTGGCGGTATTAACCATTGTTGGCAACCTGATTGCCGATATATTGTACGCGTGGGCCGACCCACGCATTCGCGTGAGGTCGTGATGTTCGGTTCCCTTTTCTCAACGAATCGCCGCTTACGCAAGGCGGAAATTCCGGCGCTGGCGCAGGCCACACCGTCTCCGTGGCACCAGGCGTGGAAAGCGCTGAGCCACAATCATCTGTCGATGCTGTGCCTTGTTCTGCTGGTAATCATGACCATCTGGTGCGTGCTGGGGCCGGTGTGGACGCCGTGGAAAGATGACGCCACCGATGCGCTGATGATCAACAAACCGCCTGGCGCAGAGCACTGGCTGGGCACCGATTTTCTTGGCCGCGATATTTATACCCGGCTGCTGCTTGCCGGACGTATCTCGCTGATTATTGGCCTGATGACCATGCTACTTTCGGTGGCTCTGGGCTACCTGCTGGGGGCGGTATCCGGTTATGCCGGCGGCTGGACGGACAAACTGATTATGCGCATTGCGGATCTGGTGATGACGATTCCCAGTCTGCCGCTGCTGATTGTCGCCGGAGCGATGTTATCTGAGCTCGATTTTTCGTCTGATTCGCGCATCTACATGGTAGTGGTGATGCTTAGCCTGCTGGAGTGGCCGAAGCTGGCGCGGCTGGTGCGCGGGCAGATCCTCTCACTGCGCGAACGCGATTTTATGCTGGCGACGCAGGTCCTGGGCCTCTCTTCGCGCCGCCGTCTGTTCGGTCATCTGTTGCCGAACACCATACCCATTCTGGTGGTGATGGCGACGATGGCAGTGGCCAACGCCATCCTGATGGAATCTGCGCTCAGCTATCTCGGCCTTGGCGTCGTACCGCCAACGCCTTCATGGGGCAATATGATGGACGCGGCCAACAGCCTGATCGATTTTCAGCGTCGCCCATGGCTGTGGATGCCGCCGGGCATTGCCATTTTTCTGACCGTCATCGCCATTAATGTGCTGGGCGATGGCCTGCGCGATGCACTGGATCCGAAGATGAAACGGAGCCTGAAATGAGCGAGCCGCTAATTACCTTTAATAACTTATCCATCTCCTTCGCCAGCGAGCAGGGGCGCGTGCGCGCTGTGCAGGATGTCTCCTTTACCATTCAGGCAGGGCAGACCATTGGCGTTGTTGGTGAATCTGGCTGTGGCAAAAGCGTTACCGCCATGTCGCTGATGGGACTGTTACCGCCGCAGGTTGCGCGTATCGACGGCGGAGAAATCCGCTTTCAGGGCACCAATCTGCTGGGCCTGAAGCCGTCGAAAATGGCCGATCTGCGTGGTAATCAGTTAGCGATGATCTTTCAGGAGCCGATGACAGCGCTCAATCCGGTGCTGACCATTGGCGAGCAGCTTTGTGAACCGCTGATACGCCATCGCGGCGAAACACCAAAGGCGGCCTGGACGCACGCCACGCAACTGATCACTGATGTCGGACTCGGGCGCGCGGAGAGTCTGATGAGCTGCTATCCGCATCAGCTTTCCGGCGGCATGTTGCAGCGCATCATGATTGCCATGGCGTTAAGCTGCCAGCCCAAGCTGCTGATTGCCGACGAGCCAACCACGGCGCTGGATGTCACCGTGCAGGCGCAAATCCTGCGCTTACTGCGCGACCAGGCGCGGGCGCAGCAGATGGCGCTGATGCTGATCACTCATGATTTGGGGGTTATCGCGCAGATGGCGGAACACGTCGTGGTGATGTACGCCGGGCGCATCGTTGAGCAAGGCCCGACTGCCGATGTGCTTCACAACCCGCTGCATCCTTATACCAAAGGGCTTATCGCGTCGCGCCCTGTTCCGGGTGAGCGCCGACGCCGCCTCTACTCCATTCCTGGACAGGTGCCTGATCTGGCCGAACTGCCGCCGTATTGCGCGTTCTATGATCGCTGCGAACGCAGAACCACGCAGTGCAACGCGGGCATTCCGCCGCTGATCGGGCATACGCGGCAAGCCGCATGTATTCATAGCGAGTTAGCGGAGCCGATCGCATGAGCCAGCAATATGTTATTGAAGTGAAGGAGCTGAAAAAGCATTTCTCCCTACGCGACGGGCTTTTTGGTCAGGAAACCGGACAGCTACGCGCCGTGGACGGCGTCAGTTTTAACATTCGACCCGGCACTATTTTTGGCCTGGTGGGCGAATCCGGTAGCGGTAAAACCACCGTAGGACGCACGCTGCTGGGGCTTTATGACAAAACGGCAGGTAGCGTGAAATATCGTGGTCAGGAGTTGCAGGACCTGACGCCTAAACAGATGCGTGCGCTGCGCCCGAAAATCCAGTTGGTATTTCAGGATCCTTACAGCTCACTGAATCCGCGTATTCGGATAGGTGATGCAATTGGGGAAGCAATGCTGGAGCACAAGCTGTGCAGTAAAGAAGAAGTGCGAGACAAAGTGCTGGAGGTAATGAAAATATGTGGACTGGCGCCGCAGCATTACAATCGCTTTCCCCATGAGTTTTCCGGCGGCCAGCGCCAGCGTATCGGCATCGCCAGGGCGCTGATCCTCAACCCGGATTTTATTATTGCCGACGAACCCATCTCGGCGCTGGATGTCTCTATTCAGGCGCAAATCATTAACCTGTTTTCCGACTTGCGCGATGACTATGGCGTCACCTTCCTGTTTATCTCTCACGATCTCGGTGTCGTGGAGCATTTGTGTGATGACGTGGCAGTTATGTATCTGGGGAAGCTGGTGGAAACGGCCAGCCGCGATGCGCTGTTCAGCCAGCCGCTACATCCTTACACCCAGGCGCTGTTGGCAGCGGTGCCGACGCTCGCCCCGGAAAGCGTACCCGTGGCGGTGGTGCAGGGGGAAATCCCGGATCCGTCACGCCCGCCCTCTGGCTGTCGCTTCTCTTCCCGCTGCCCGCAGGCAACAGTACGCTGCCGCACAGAAATTCCGGAACTGCGCGAAATGCGCCCAGGCCATCAGGTGGCGTGCCACTGGGTGCAGTTGGCGTAATAAAAAAGGGAGGCTTCATCCCCCCTGGATGATGAGGTCTGACGGTCAATGATGTGAAAAACCACGCCAGTCAGTATCAGAATTTCATCCTGTCACGACCCTGTCTGAAAAGGTCATAAAAACCTATCTGACCGGCTCCCGGCAAACTAACACAGCAATGTAAGTAAGTTCCGCTTCTGGTAAAAAGCAGTCTTAATCATGACCAGGCACAGCTATGAGCGAGAAGCGGACATTGGGAATTCATAACACAGCACTTTTTGATGCGAGGATAGCTTTTATGAACAATGCCTGTAACCATCTCCCATCAGTGCAGCAATCGCTACACTGACAGATTCCTGTGCTCACAAGTCTTCATCTTCTGGTTATTGCCTGCCTTAGCGCAGTTTTTCCAGCAGCTGCTCAGCGCCCTTGTCCACCCCTGTCTCTGCCGCACTCATTGAGCCAAACGTTGCCCCCACGTTCATGGCATTAGGATACTGCTCCGCCACGTAGGCCAGAAGGAGTTCACCGCTCGCGGCATCTTTCACTTCCACAGCATAGTTGACGTAACCGCTCATTAGTCCGCGCCCGCCTCGCACAGACTGAACGATATTATAAGGGCCGCCAGCCAGGTCGAATTTCGTAAAGGTCCCCACAACCTGTGGCGTCGTGTCCGCGCCGGTCAGCGTCAGCGTTAGCCGGAGAGAAGGGGCATTCACGGCGCTGGCGTTGACAGTAAACTTCTCCCGCAGCACATCGGCAAACTTCTTCTGCATGTAGTCTGCCAGATTGCGCCGGTCTTCCTGAGACATGTCATTAAACTGTGCGTCGCTGCCGCCATAGATTTCAACAGGATCGATGGTGATGCTGCGGTATTTGCTCCAGTCAACCGGGGTGGCGTAGCGGAAGGGGATCCGATCGCTGTCATCAGCCGTGTTAGGCGTCATCCGGGATGTGGCCTGAATGCCGGAATATTTTACCGGTGACGTGGACGAACATCCTGCGGCGGCAATGACGGCGGTCAGGATAAGCGTACGGGACAGCTGTTTTGTGAGGCGAACCATAAATTATTCTCCGGTTACTTTTTGATATAATAAACTGTACGGTATAGTTAATATGGTTTATCCTGACTCTGTCAAGAAAATGTTTCAGTGCGTGTCGGTGACTTTCACATAAGGAGTGCGGAATGCTTTATTTCAAACCGGAAGTTTCGTTGTCAGACATCACTTGCTTGCCCCGTTCCCGGCTGGCCATCATGACGGTAGTGAGGGAGGACATGCCGGAGCGCATGCGGGAAGTGAGTGCTGAGCGCGCCTCTTTTATCCTGAGCCTGCCGCTCCGCTACTCCGGTCTGCCGGTGCGGCGCAGGCTGATAAGAATGATGCTGACGCTGCAAAAATATGGCGAAGCCAGGAGCAGCTTTGACAGCCCGGGAAGAGACGCCTTTACACCGGCAGCGGACTATGCGCGGAGCGTTATTGATACGGCAATGCTGCGCGGAGAGTTGCGCTGCCGGCCCTCTGGCGAAATGGCTCATGCCTGGCTGAAGCTGACGGAGGAGCTGCGAAGGCTGATGGCTGGCCTTCAGCAGGATAAGGCGATGCTCCGTAAAGAAGTGAGGAGCAGAACAGCTGATTTTCTTCGGCGGTATGCTGCGGGTGCAGGAGCATGAAGGTGCTGCTCATCCGGACCGTTCTGGCGCTTGTTTTTATTGCCGCTGGCCTCCTCACCACATTTGACGCCCGGATCAGCTGATGAATGGCTGGCTGATAGCCGGGGGACTTGAAAATACGTCGCCGAGGCAATGGTTCGTATATGGAGCCATGCTGCTGACCGTGGCATGCGCCCTGATCAGAACCGCCCGCAACCTCAGTGAAATGCGCCGCCTGCGCCGGTTCGGACAGCGCCGGGCCGGATACTATGCCGCCAGGGTGTGGGGGGCCACATCAGGACTGGTACAAATATTTCTGGTGGCGGAATGCCTCATTGTGGATGCGCTTTCTGTGCTACTGCTGCTGGTACTCAGCGATGTCACCCTCTGGTGAAAACCCGCAGCGCCTGCCCAACTCACAGGGATGCGCGTTTTCAGAACCCCATAAGCGAAGACTCTACATGAAAGAGGATACAATGAAGGAGAAACTGTCAGTGATTAATGGCGGGGGGGGCTGGATGGACTGGAACACCCTGAGCATCCTGATTTTATTTGGCGCTCTTGCGGTGACCGTCATGATTATGTGGTGGCACGTCATCATTAACGTAAAAGAGATCGTCCATATCCGGCGCCTGAAAGGCCGCCGCGGAAGAAAATATATTGAGGGGGCCTGGGGAGTCCACCAGAACTCGTTAATGACGCTGCTTGTTGTAGAAATTATAGTTGCTCTGGCCATAAGCACTCTGATTGTGCTCATGCTGTCGGAGGTATTATTTTAGACGTGCGCAGACGGTATCAGAAAATTGCCCGCCTGAAGGCGGGCTGGTAAGGTTCAGATGTGGCTGCCGATGGAAAGACACCCGGTAAGCATCAGTACGGCCATGCCAGTAATGAGGCTGTAAACAAGACGCATGTTAACTCCTCAGAATAAAGAAACGCAGCCGCTCAGCAGAAGCGAACCCACGGCCAAACCTGCTACCAAAATGAAACGATTAAGCATTGTTCTAATCCTCACTATAATTGAACTGTACGTATCAGTTTATATATGTCCGAGGATTAGTCAACCGCATATGGTGAATAATCCGCCTCTGCCCGCCAGGTCAGCGTGGTGATGCACCCGATATAAATACCTCTACAGCGCTTTTCACCATAGCGATGATATCTTCGCGCGTATAAACCGGCATATTGTACCGGAGAAAGAGCTCATCAGCCTCGGCCTTCACAAGCGCAGAAAACTGTTTCGCCCTCAGTTCGGGACGGGCGGGAGCCAGGTCACCAGCCTCGATATGCTGTTTCATCAGCGTTGCCAGAGCGTTCATGCTTTCGCGGACACCGGACTCATAAAAAATATCACCGATGCCGGAATGTCCTGCCTCGCCGATAACCATGCGATACAGTTGTAGTCCCTTCCAGTCCGATGTCATTGCACCCAGCATGCCCTCACCAAAGCGCTGCAGTCTGTCAGCCAGGGGCAGATGACGACTGTCCTGACTGTAAATATCGTCCGCCGCGCGCGTCAAAAAATTGGTGCCGTACGCCCTGACGACGGCGTCAAGAAGGCTCTCCTTGGAGGAGAAATAGTTATAGAGCGTGGCTTTGGAGCATTCTGCTGCTCTTGCCACAGCCTCCATGGATGCGCGTTCGTAACCCTGCTCGAGAAAGACAGTCGTGG
This sequence comes from Pantoea sp. RCC30.1, assembly GCF_058148845.1. NCBI lineage: Bacteria > Pseudomonadati > Pseudomonadota > Gammaproteobacteria > Enterobacterales > Erwiniaceae > Pantoea > Pantoea sp. RCC30.1. The sequence continues at coordinate 221,646 of NZ_JBXUHX010000001.1, forward strand.
CGGCGTTAAGGATGTCAGTTCGTTTCTTTTCAGTCAGTGTTCGCATGTGGTTTCTCCCTGTAAACCTTTTCATCTTAACAGAACCACCCGGTTCATTAAAGGTATGCATTTTTAGCTTAAGTATCTCGGTTGCTGACTTTTAGCTGCTCCCCCATGATTAATGGAATGCAGTCTCAGCTACGTCCGCTTCTGGCACCAGGCAGACTGACGACAGACTAACGTCCGCTATGAGCGAGAAGCGGACATCAGACTGGCCGAATTTATGGATCTAGCCTGTATTATTACCGGACAGTTGCCTGTAGTTTTTAATGGTCGCTTTGGAAAGGCTTGCTGCCGTATCCACAATGACAAAGCTGAAAGCAGTTTCAGTTATAAGGGGACTCAGATCGGTACAGGCTATAAGAAGAGCCTCCACCTTGAGATTTGCCACTATAGACAATAAATCCTTCCACTCTGCCTGCGCATCAGGGTCATGAAAACCTTTGGTTTTAACCCGTCCGATTAATGATGTGGTCATTTCACGAAGTAGAGGTGAATCAATGATTTCTTTGCCAGAAGCCTCTAACCGCGCCTGATAGAACCCTGCTTCCAGAGTTGGTTCTGTCGCCAGTACAGCTAGTCTGGTTGCTTCTGCGGGCAGTGATTCAAGCGCACTGTCTGCGATATGCAGAAGTGGAATACCTGAGCTCACCGCTTTCATTTCGGCAAAGTAGCAGTGTGCAAGGTTACAGGGAACAGCTATAAGGCTCACTTTTGCCCTGAGGAGTTCGTAAATACCCTGCTGCAGGGTCGCGATCATCGCATTATCATCAATTTTCTTGCCCGGCCAGAAAGGTGTTGGCAACGAGATAATATGCATTTTAGGAAAATCCATATCATATTTTGCTCCGTATCCGACGTGGCAGTCTTTCACCAGCATATCAATGAAAGGGGCTGTAGAACGGGGCCCCATACCTGCAAGTACACCTATAGAAACAGTCATCGTGAGTGCCTCCTTTCGACATTATCTTCACGGTTGACAAATTATTGTTGAGTTGCCTGAAGATTTAAAGGTTTATGATTTTCATACTTATCTAAGAAAATTAATAATAACTATGCTTTGATGGCGAGTTGACTGAAGAACGAAATGACCATTTGGGAGAGTGTTCCAAAGACATGCTGGGGAGATGCCTGGCGTGACTAGCCTATCGTGATGTGAGTAAAGTCCGCTTCTGGCACAAAGCCGTCCGTGGGGGACTAATCCACTGTGAGCGAAAAGCGGATACTCGCAGTAGTGCCACACAAATGATGTTTTGGCTTAGATAATTGATATTAATCGGAAATTAGAGGCCACTTCAAACAAAAATCAGATTAACAAAGGTTGACAATGACAAAGCTCGATAAATTAAGCAGTACTTATTCTGGCGCACTTGCATGGCACTTTGGCGATAGCCCGGAACTTGCTGACGAACTCGTTCAACTGGTTTTGAGTGGCATTAAAACAGCAACATGCTGTTCAAAAGCTTCTTTTGAGCTTGAATATGAACGAGGTGAAGCTCCCTGCGTTGGAAGTTACAATATCATTCTTGATGGAACCGGAAAGCCAATGTGCGTGATCCAAACTGTCAGAATGCATGCCATCCGCTTCTGTGAAATGACGAGTGAACTCGCCAGCAAAGAAGGTGAAGGTGATTTAAGTTTGGAGTACTGGAAGGAAGTTCATAAACGTTATTTTGAACGTGAAGGCACTTATTCTGAGGAAATGGAACTTATCTTTGAGGAGTTCGAGCTTATCGAGATTTTGTGAACCTCCGCTTCTGGCACAAAGCGGACTGACGTCAGGCTAATGTCCGCTATGAGCGAGAAGCGGACGTTCGCAGTTGCTCTACAGGCAGAAGAATCAATTGCAAACGTAGCCGTGTATCAACCGTGGCAGGTCAGGCGTTCTGTGTTTCGTCACGCCGACCTATTTCCGCCGGAGCATAACGAATGCCAGCTTGTCTGCAGTAAGGATAACAGGCTGGCATTTATACTTAATGCTTTACATGAGACTGGAAGAGGGACGAACGGTATTCCAGGCGTTTTTAATATGTTACAGATTCAGTGGGAGTACGACGAACAAAATCGACTTAATAGCAATCTGTTTATAAACTTATACAGATACTCATCGCTTTACCCAGGACCCTGCCTTTATGATACCTGTAGCGACAATAAATAGGGGAATACGTTAGCCGTTCAGAAAATTTACGAACCCTCTCATGCATATCGAAGCTATGAAGATTTCGTGCGTTGTTGCGCACGAAATGGCATAAAAACGAGTATTGATGCAATCCTCACTCCTGAACATTCCAGGCTGAAAGCATTTTAAGCGCGCTTTCGTAATTACCAGTCGCCTCAGCTGTCCGTAAGAACTTTGCGCGTTCAACAATGATTTCATCAGGTGTGGAATTGGTATGCAGCAGGGTGAAGGTTTCATCAAGAAATTCATTCAGAGGCATAGCGTGTTCCTCATTTTGCTGTCCGAATAAGGTCGTACGCACCCCCGGTGGAGCTAATTCTATCACGCGTACCGGAGTGTCACTAAGCTGCACGCGTAAACTCTGCGTGAACGAATGTAAGGCGGCCTTTGTGGCACTATAGGTCATAGCTACTGGAAACGGAACAAACGCCAGAGCGGAACTGACATTGATGATGAAGCTGTCTTTCTTTTGAATCAGTTGAGGTAAGAAGGCATAAATCATGCGGATGGTGCCCAGAAGATTAATCTCAACGGTCTGTTGCGCAATATTAATTGAATCCGAATCCAGTACATTTTCGCTAAGCATGATACCAGCGTTATTGATGACGACGTTCAGGTCAGGATAACGTTCTGTTGCGAGTTTACTTGCTCTTTTGACTGATTCAGCATCAGCAATATCAAGCTCAATGGCCTCTATTCCCGGATAGTCACTCGTAATTTGATCAAGTAAATCCCTGCGGCGACCAGCAACAATCACTTTATTGCCAGCATCATGAAAACGCACCGCAAGGCCCAGTCCAATACCCGAGGTTGAGCCGGTGATAAGGATCGTATTGCCTGAAGTTTTCATATGTTTCTCCGGTATGATAAAAGATAAAGGCGTAAGCGGACAATCGTCCGCTTAGAAATTAACGGACAAGTGTCCGTTTAGCAAGCTTTTAATATTTCAGCGAGGAAAAGTGGTGACAATGAAGAATAATGTAGAGCGTCCGGCGCGCGCTGATGCACAGAAAAATCGCGAATGTATTCTGTCGGTTGCACTTGAGGAGCTGACGATTTCTGCAGACGTTGCGCTCACAACGATTGCGAAAAAGGCCGGCGTGGGTCAGGCCACTTTCTATCGCCACTTCCCGTCGCGTGAAATACTGGTGATGGAGGTTTATCGCTATGAGATGTTGCAGGTCACTAAATATGCAGAACAACTGCTTCATTCGCGCACGCCCGATCAGGCATTGCGTGAATGGATAGTTCGCCTTGCTGAGTATGCAATGACCAAAGCTGGTCTGGCTGATGCAATGCGGATAGTGTCGCTAAGCACAAGTTGTCCGGAGAAGGCTGGTTATGCCCCGGTGATTGACGCTGCACAAATGCTGCTTGATGCAAATGAGAAAGCGGGAACCATCCACCCCGGAGTAACAACTGATGATTTCTTTCTGGCAGTTGCGGGCATATGGCAGCTTGATTTTAATGGCGAGTGGCGGCAACGACTTGAGTGGCTTATAAATATCGTTATGGCGGGACTGCATTCTGAGGCATCGCTTCATGCAGTTCCTTCATAGATCAATACAGGCGGACATCTCAACGGTTATTTATATCAGCCTGTGTCCGCTTTTGGCACAACGCGGACTGGCGTCGGGCTAATGTCCGCTATGAACGAACAGCGGGTATTGGATAACCGCTTCATATGCCGGCGCTTTATGTTTTCCTTCGCCTGGCAATCGGAACAAGGACACTACCGTGAAAATCTACTGGACCCAAAAAAGTATTCCCGAACTAAAAGACTTATCTTTTCGGGATCGCGGAAGACGTTGGCGGAGGGCTATAAATCGACCTTCCGGCACTGGCAGACCTGGGGAGGTCTCGTCCTTTGCGGGACCCTCAGTGGCGCGGGAGCGTACTTTGGCGGCATAGCCGGCACCGTAATATTTGCTGGACTGGGCGGCTTTATTTACGGTCAGATAGTGACACACGTTGTCCTGAAACATTATCGCCCCCGGTTGAAGGACGAAGCCAACTGATCTTTCAGGACTTTAAGGCTTCCAGACTTAGCAAGCTGTTAGTGACACGTCTTCATTCATGCGTCTCAGTGAATGCTACCTGGGAGCTACTCATAGTCAGTCAGTTGCGCCGCATGAGTCTCCCAAATCTTTTGGGGAAAAAGGCCTGAGGCACGCTAATAACGCTGGCGTCGCTCAGCCATATTCATAATTTTCGATTGCTGAAGTGCGCACTGGTGTCGAAAACGCGTATAACCTCTTTCGTTTGACCGTGAAAAATCCTGGTTTTCAGGCAGGTCTTTTATTGCGCTAACAGCATACGGGCAATCACGCGACTCGCATAAAGCAGGCCTGCAAATGCGCAGTCCGCTATGAGCAAAAAGCGGACGTTACTGGATTAATTTCACTTAGTTTCGTGACTTTGGGAAGCGGTCAGTAATGTACCAGCCCGCCGTCTACAGCATACTGGCTGCCGGTAACATAGGATGCGTCATCGGACAGGAGGAAAAGTGCAACTGCAGCGGCCTCTTCTGCTGTTCCTGCACGACCCAAAGGAACCTGGCTTACCACAAAATCTTCAAACTGCTGACGAGACTCTTCTGGCATAAAGTGCCTGAAGTTAGTTTCAATCGGACCCGGTACCAAAGTGTTGGCACGGATACCGCGTTCAGCAAACGCAGATGCCCAGCTTTTGACCATAGCGATAACGGCACCTTTCGTCGCTGCATACAGGCTTGTCATCGCCGCTCCTTCATATACAGATGAGGATGAAGTCACCAGAACGGATGCACCTGAATTAAGTGATTTGGAGAGCGCTGCCAGCTGTAGCATCGGACCGCGCACATTAGCGTTCATCATACGATTGAAAGAATCTGCGGTTACAGATTCCGGAGAGCCTACCTCTGCAAAGCCGGCATTAAGCCATAATCCATCAAGTGAACCCCAGCCGCTGATAGCTTCCCCTAGCCCGTTGATGTCAGTTTCGCTTGCAGCATCGCTTTTCAGAATAAGTGATGTCACAGGAAGCAAGCTGCGTGCACGTTCCAGCTTTTCTTCATTAAGCCCCGTAATGGCTACGTGGCCACCTTCAGTGACAATACGCAGAGCGCCCGCCAGCCCCATGCCACTGGTGCCGCCCGTGATCAGTATACGTTTACCCTGAAATCTTCCCATGCTTACTCCCTTTGTTTAGCTGTGGAATCAGCATTTACCTTACGTAAAAAACACTATTCGTCATCTGTTTCATCACGCAACTATGGGAACAACTTGATTGCTGCCTGGACGTCCGCTTCTGGCACAGAGCTGCCTGTTGAAAGGGGCGGATGTCTGCTATTAGCGATTTCGCTCAAAGTCTCAGGATTCTGAAGAGGATATGATTGCATTACCCTCAACATTTATCTTTGTCATACATGGAGTAAGACTAATGGATATCAATATAAGGCTAGCTCAATCATCTGATGTTGAAAGTATTTTCACTGTCAGAACTTCTGTAACTGAAAATCACCTGAGCCGGGAAGAGATGCGGGATATGGGCATCACTGAAAGTACCTTGAGCAATATGATCGAAGTAGGTCGTTGCGCATGGTTCGCCACAAATTATGATGAAGTGGTTGGTTTTTCGATGATTTTAAGGGAGAAAGGCTCTCTTTTTGGTCTTTTTGTCCTTCCTGCCTACGAAGGCAGAGGCATTGGTCGCAGACTAACAAAGATTGCGGAACAGGAGTTGTTCAAACATCACAACGTTGCCTGGCTGGAAACAGATAAAAACAGCCGTGCAGCTAAATTTTACATGCAACTCGGCTGGAGTAATAAGACAACATTAGATGGTGCTTTCATCCGATTAGAGAAACAACGTGGTAGTTGAGCTTCTAAAGATCTCATGGAGTTCCGCTTCTGGCACACAGCGGACATCACTGTTAAAACTCACCCGTTTATCCTGGTTTTAATTCAGGAATTTTCACTCCTGCGCCCGCTCAAATGTCGCAATTACCCGGTCAATATGTTTCTTCATCGCGCTTCTCGCTGTCTTACCATCACTTTTTTCAAGCGCCGAGAGAATCGCCATGTGCTCAGATTCCGAGTCAGACAGAATATCGCTGGGGTATAGGTATAGTGCGCCTGCAACATGCGGAACATGCTGCCATAGCGATGACCGAGCAGGTGGCCGATGATAAAGCCATAAGCAGGGTTGCCGCTCGCCTGGGCAATAGGGATATGGAACAGGCGGTCACCGGAGCAACTATTCACATGGAACGGGTAGTTAGGTTGAGTGGTCACGCCAGCATATTAACATTAGAGTGTGCAGCAGGCAGGCTATCAGGAAAAATACGAATTTTAACAAATCCGAAAAAATCAGGCCCGGTTTCGGTCTATTTGTTCAGAAACAACCTGATAAGGATGATCACCATTACCGTAATGGTGATCATGATGCTTACGGCAGCGCCGCCGATCACGTAAGGTTTAAATCCTTCAGTTGTAAAGAAGGCAGTCATTAATTCGGGCATGATTAGTTTCCGTGGTCAGCCCCACCTGATGATGGTCGTGGCTACTCTACACAAAGATTATGTATAGGGAACGATGCGTCCGGTTATCTTTTCGCGGTTACAAACGTCTGATGTTCGGCAGAATAAGCGTTTTATCGACCCGTTGAACTCACACCTCCAGGCGGACACTGCCTAATTAAGTGACTCAGCGCGGGCTAGTGTGCCAGACCAAAGACTGGACATAGGGAGTCATGATGGAAGCGGCTACCAAATCCCGACAAGCCCTCAACTATCTTGCGTCTGCTCCCTTTTTTCCTCGCTCAATCTGTCCAGTGGCGTTCAAAATACTATGATGTAAATCGGGCGAATTGAAAGAACACTTAACTGATCGCCAACCACCGGAAACTAATCCCTTATTTTAAGGTTTAAAGCTATGTTGGATACCTGCCCTTTCAAACGATGCCGTTTATTCAACAGGTGTAAACCAGACCATGCAGAAGAGAGCTTGCCAGGCAAAAAACTAAATTTACAAGCCCTTCAGACAGTGATCGATAATTTCATTTATGTTAGCCGTAAGCACAGTCTTATCAGTTTTGTCCTCGTCAGACCAAATCGAGGAATATACAGATAACCCATTGAATATAATTGGTATTATATGCATAACTGAACGAAATTTTTTAAGGTCAGCTGATTGCGTAATACCCGTTCTGGCCTGTAATTGTGCTTCTAAAAGCGCTTCAGTTTTCTTATGAGAAAGATGTAAAATTTTAGCCACTGCCGGGTTTCTTGATGACTCTGCCGCAATTTCCAGCCACAAACCGACAAAATCCGGGTCCATATGGTGATCAACCATTTTTCGGGTGTAACGTGCCATTGCGGATGAAAGTGCTTCATCAGACGGACCTACCGCAATGTCCTTGAAAAGCTCAAGTATTGTATTTTCCTGCCTTGCAATTAGTGCCTCAACGATCGCTTCCTTATTTTCAAAATGATAATAAATGTGCCCTGGACTCATGCCGGCCATTTTTGATATACGCGCAATACTACTGCCGTGAAAACCACTCTCTCTGAAACATTTAGCCGCAGCATCAAGCACCTGATTTTTACGGTTTCTGCTTTTTTCACTGAGGCCATCAGTGCTTACATCTGTCATCGCCTTTTTACTCCTGAGATCTGTTGCATGTTTTATTTTAGTATGAATATACTAGAATGAACATACTACTTGAATGAGCCCTGAAATGATCATCCGGACCTTCCTTACACCAAAAGCTTATCTCGTGACGCTTTTTACATTACTGCTGGCAGGATGTGATCGTTCATCTGCTATGCCACCCGCTCCGTCAAACGAGGTCGGAGTTATTACGCTTAAATATGAAGATGTTACGCTAACTACCGAGTTATCGGGAAGGACGTCTGCTTTCCTGGTTGCAGAAATCAGGCCTCAGGTTAGCGGCATTCTCAAACAGCGTTTGTTTGAAGAGGGAAGCGTAGTTAAAGCCGGACAGCCATTATATCAGATTGACCCGGCATCCTACCGGGCAACACTTTCAAAACAAGAAGCTGCGCTGCAGTCGGCAAAATTGCTGGCACAACGCTATGAAAGACTCATCAGGTATGGAGCCATCAGCAGACAGGACGCAGATGATGCTCGATCAACCTGGCTTCAGGCTCAGGCCTCAGTTGATGCCGCAAAAATTGATCTCGGATATACCACAATAACCGCACCCATATCCGGTCGCATTGGTCGGTCCTCGGTTACGCAGGGTGCTTTGCTGACGGCTAATCAGACGGATGCTATCGCAACCATTCAGCAGCTCGATCCTATCTATGTCGATATACCTCAGTCCTCGACTGCGCTGTTGAAGCTTCAGGAGGACCTCTCGGCAGGGCTTTTATCGAGTGGGGGCACTCAGCAGACTGACGTTCGCCTGCGTCTCGATACCGGAAAAGATTATGCCTATCCAGGTCGTCTTAAATTTTCTGAAGTCACCGTGGATGAGGCAACGGACTCCGTCATAATCCGAGCGCAATTTCCTAACCCTGATGGACGTTTACTGCCGGGGATGTTTGTTCGAGCCCGCTTACAGGATGGTGTCCGAAAAGGGGCAATACTTGTTCCGCAGCGCGGGCTTACCCGTGATCCTGATGGGGGCGCAACGGTTCTCGTTGTTGAGAAAGATAATAAGGTCGCACTAAGAAAAGTAGTCACGGAACGCTTAGTCGGTAACCAGTGGATCGTCAGCGAAGGCCTTAAGGCTGGAGAGCGTGTGATCGTTGATGGCACCCAGAATGTTCAGCCAGGTCAGGAAGTGAAAGCCAACCCCGCGGCTACCTTCCGGTCAGATCAGGCCGCAACTCAGCCGAACTAAGGAACCGCTATGTCACGCTTTTTTATTGATCGGCCTGTATTCGCTTGGGTTATCGCCATTGTCATCATGTTTGCCGGTGCTCTGGCCATTTTCAAGTTACCTATTAATCAGTATCCGAACATTGCCGCGCCGGCTATTGCTATCAGTGGTAACTATCCCGGCGCCTCGGCGAACACAGTGCAGGACACAGTAGTTCAGGTTATTGAACAGCAACTGAACGGGATGGATAACCTTCGCTATCTGAAGTCTGAAAGCAATTCTGATGGTTCGTTTACGATTACCGTCACGTTTGATCAGGGAACTGATTCTGACATTGCTCAGGTTCAGGTTCAGAATAAGCTATCACTGGCTAATCCGCTTTTGCCAGACGAGGTTCAACAGCAGGGGATACGCGTAGCCAAGTATCAGATAAATTTTCTGCTGATAGTCGGACTGGTATCTAAAGACGCACGCCTGAGCAGTTTCGACCTGAGTGATTACATGGTTTCCAGGCTTCAGGACCCACTGTCACGCGTAAGCGGTGTCGGAGATTTCATGGTCATGGGGGCTCAGAATGCGATGCGTATCTGGATGGATCCCGCGAAGCTCAACAGCTATAAGCTGACGCCAAACGATGTCTCTTCGGCCATTCAGGCGCAAAACGTTCAGGTTTCATCCGGACAGCTTGGCGGACTGCCTACAGAAAGCAGCACCGAACTCAATGCCACTATTATCGGGAAAACAAGATTTACCACTGCAGAACAATTTGAAAATATTCTTTTGAAGGTGCAGCCAGACGGTTCGCGGGTGCTGTTGAAAGATGTGGCAAAAGTTGGACTGGGGGCTGAAAGTTACACGATACACTCGAAATATAATAAAAATCTTCCCAGTACTGCGATCGCCCTGCGACTGGCTACCGGGGCTAATGCACTGGCGACGATAGAAGCTGTGCGCGCCAGGCTTGAGGATCTTAAAAGCACCTTACCGGCGGGAGTTGAAATTGTTTATCCTTACGACACCGCGCCTGTCATCAGTACCTCAATAAAGGGTGTGGTGCATACGCTGCTGGAAGCGATCGCACTGGTTTTCCTGGTCATGTTCCTGTTTCTGCAGAACTGGCGAGCAACGCTGATCCCGACCATGGCTGTACCCGTTGTATTACTGGGTACATTCGGCATCATGTCTGCCTTTGGCTTTACCATAAACATACTGACTATGTTCGGTCTGGTGCTTGCCATCGGCTTACTGGTTGATGACGCCATTGTCGTCGTCGAGAACGTTGAGCGAATAATGGAGGAAGAAGGCCTTTCACCGTTAGAAGCCACGCGAAAATCAATGGGGCAGATATCCGGAGCACTGATTGGGATCGGCCTGGTTTTGTCAGCAGTCTTTCTGCCGATGGCGTTTTTCAGTGGCTCAACCGGGGTTATTTACAGGCAGTTTTCAATCACCATTGTGTCAGCCATGGCACTCTCCGTGCTGGTAGCACTGATTTTCACCCCGGCGCTCTGTGTAACTCTTCTTCGTCCTGCAAAGAAAGGCCAGCATGAGAAAAAAGGATTTTTTGGCTGGTTTAACCGGAAGTTTGAGCGAGGAACGGTACTTTACCGTAATGGAGTGGCGCGAACGCTACGCGCACGAAAACGCGCACTGCTTATTTTCTTTGCAATTGTGGCGCTTCTGGTTGTGCTTTTTCCTCAACTGCCGACCGCTTTTCTGCCTGATGAAGATCAGGGTAACCTGTTTGTTCAGGTGCAGATGCCGGTGAACAGCAGCGCAGCCCAGACGCAGCAGGTGCTGACTAAAATTTCTGATTACTATATGGATCAAGAAAAGGACGTCGTTGCATCAACCCTGGCGATAAGCGGTTTCAGCTTTTCCGGGCGCGGACAGGGGACTGCGATGGTGTTTGTTCAGCTAAAACCCTGGAGCGAACGAAAGGGCAGTGTATTTGAGTTAGCGGGCAGATCAATGGGCTTTTTCAGCACGATAAAGGAAGCTACGGTAATTGCTTTTGCACCACCAGCGGTGATGGAGCTCGGTAATGCCACTGGTTTTAACCTTTTCCTTGAAGACAGAAGCGGCAGCGGGCATGAAAAGCTGATGCAGGCCAGAAATCAGTTTCTGGGTATGGCAGCGAAAAATCCGGCGCTTTCCATGGTCCGGCCTAATGGAATGAACGATGAGCCGCAGTATCAGGTGATAATTGATGATGAAAAGGTGCGTGCGCTGAAGCTCAGTCTCTCTGATGTTAATAACACGATGTCGGCAGCATGGGGCTCAACCTATGTAAATGATTTCAACGATCATGGACGTGTGAAAAAAGTTTATATTCAGGGTGAACCCGACTCCCGGGTATCCCCTGATGATTTTAACAAGTGGTATGTGCGAAACAGTGACGGCAATATGGTTTCATTCTCGTCATTTGCTACCGGTAAATGGATTTACGGCTCTCCAAAACTGGAGCGGTATAACGGTCAGTCGGCTATTGAAATTTTAGGTTCACCAGCGCAAGGATATAGTTCAGGCGAGGCAATGAAAGCAGTGGAAGAGATTGCAAAGCAGCTTCCCGAAGGAATACATGTATCATGGACGGGACTCTCCTTTGAAGAAAGGTTATCTGGATCTCAGGCTCCCATGCTGTATGCCATTTCTTTGCTGTTTGTATTTCTGTGTCTTGCCGCGCTTTATGAAAGCTGGAGTATTCCGCTTTCAGTTCTTATGGTAATACCACTGGGTATTATTGGTGCGGTGGCTGCAACGCTGATGCGTGGCCTCGAAAATGATGTGTTTTTCCAGGTCGGCTTACTGACCACCATCGGTCTCTCTGCAAAGAATGCCATATTAATTGTGGAGTTTGCCCGTGATGAACATGAGAAAAATGGCACCCCTATTTATGAAGCTGCTATTGAGGCTGCCAGGGTCAGATTACGCCCTATTATCATGACATCTCTGGCGTTTATTGTGGGAGTCATTCCGCTGGCCATTGCAACAGGGGCTAGTTCAGGAAGTAAACATGCAATAGGGACCGGCGTGATAGGCGGAATGATTACGGCCACCGTACTGGCAATATTTTACATCCCATTATTTTATGTTTTAGTTTCGGGCTGGCTTGGCAATAGTAAAAAAGTCAGTAACAGTAAATCTGAGTAGCAAAATACTGGCAGGGGAACCCCTGTCAGTACTTTCTGGTTTGAATGCTGAGAATGAATAGTCTGAGGTGGTAAACTGTGGTCAGGACTACGAAGATAGTAACTGATGCTACACGCAGGAAAATACTGAATGCGGCAGAAGTATGCTTTTGTCACTCAGGCATATCCAGAACCACTCTTCAGGCAGTCGCGACCCAGGCCGGGGTCACGCGGGGTGCGGTATACTGGCATTTCGTTGATAAAGAAGATTTACTAAGAGGGGTAGTTGAAAGACTATCTTTTTCCCTTCTGAGTGAGCTGAAGAGAATTAATCATGTCCATAACCAGCCTGTAACTGCCCTGCGTGATGTTCTGCTTGAAAGCCTTGCCACGGTATTAAAAAACAATCAGTTAAAACGGCTTATCAGGATTGTTTATTTCAGTGATGAATATTTCAGATTATCAGCAAGTAATGGGGTGACAGTCAGGTTCGATGAGTATGAATTTATTGAGATAGTTACCACTATTATCAGAAGATCAAAGCAATTGAATCAGACAGCATGCTGCGTTGATGAAAAGAGACAATCGTGCCTCATTTTTTCAACATATATGTCGGTTCTGAAGTACGCAGTAATAATGCCCCGGGACCACTGGATTGTAAGGGAAGGCACAGAAAATCTGAGGTGGGTTTTAAAACAGGGAAATATTATCAGGGAATAATCTGACCAAGGGTTTTTATATTCATATGACTTAATTAAAGATATTAATTAATAGAATATTTCTTCTGTAACACGTTATTTTTTAATGACGCAGCGTCATCTGTTCAGTCGGCTGTAACCAGAACACTATCTTGCGGATGAAGTTTCTTATTGCTTTTTACGATCCGTCGCATATTCCCGGCAATTGCGCTGGGTGATGCACAATTAACCTTTACTGCTGTGAAGGCAGAGGAATAATAACTATGTATGCAAGACATTTAATGTTGTTTTTATCCTGCTCAATCACAGGGTGCGTTTCACTCGATCCGCATTACGATCGTCCCATCAATGTGAGTAGTATGACAACCCCAAATGGCGATGCCTACCGAACCTTAAAAGGTGCGCCGGCTAATTATCGTGACATCAGCTGGCAGGATTATATCCTTGATGCGAAGTTGAATCAGGTGGTAATGATGTCGTTCGACAGCAGCCGCGATCTTCGTGAAGCGGTGGCCAGTGTTAAATCCGCACATGCGCAGTATGGAGAGCAGCGAGCCGATCTGTTCCCTTCTGTCAGTGCCAGTGTGAGTGGTACCCGCTCACGTGCGCTGACGGGAGAGGGGAATCAGACTGCCCTGGGTAATAATTCTGCTGCTGAAGGGAGCATCAGCTCCTTCGAACTGGATCTTTTTGGTAAGAATCAAAGTCTGAGCCGTCAGCAATATGAAAAATACCTCAGTACTCTGGAGGGGGCCCGAAGCACGCGCCTGACCGTGTTGTATAACACAGTGAATTACTGGTTACAGCTTGCCGCTGACCGAAGCACTCTTATCATTGCGAAACAGACAGCAGAAAGTGCGCGTCAGTCACTGGAGGTGACTCGTAAACGTATGCAAAACGGTGTAGGTTCGATGGTAGATATTGCGTCAGCAGAAACCCTCTATCAAACCGCGCAGGCGGACGTCGCCAGTTACACCACCAGTGTGGCTCAGGACAAGAATGCCCTTGATTTGGTGGTGGGGAAAAACGTGCCTGAGAATCTGTTACCGCAGAATATTGAGTCGATCGGTAATGCGCTACGTGAAGTACCCGCTGGAGTTTCATCGGATGTGCTAAATAACCGTCCGGACGTACTACAGGCTGAGCATACTCTCAAAGCCGCGAACGCAAATATCGGTGCAGCCCGCGCTAACTTCTTCCCGAGTATTTCACTCACGGCCAGCGGCGGTATCGGCAGTTCTGAACTGTCCTCGCTTTTCAGGAACGGAGCCGGAATATGGTCTTTTGCGCCCGCTATTTCTTTGCCGATTTTCAGCGGAGGTTATAACACCGCTTACCTTAATTATACTAAGGCGCAGAAAGATTATTATGTAGCCGGGTATGAGAAGGCGGTGCAAACGGCCTTTCAGGAAGTCGCTGATGCACTGGGTCGACGGGGTACGATTCACGATCAGCTGTCCAGTCAGCGTAACAATGTTGCTGCATCGCAGAACTATTACAATCTGGCAGATCAGCGATATCAGAATGGCGTGGATAGTTATCTTAACGCGTTAACTGCGCAGCGTTCGCTCTATGCGGCACGTACCAGTCTGGTCAGCGTTGAGCAGGCTTACTATCAAAATCTCAATACTTTCTATAAAGTTATGGGTGGTGGCACCGCGCTGAAAGAAGCTGAACTGAAACTGTAATGCTCAGGGGCAAAGTTTCTTGTACCCCGGAGCAGCCTCTTTGATTAACACAGTTGTTTTAGTGATATCCGCTTTTGACTGTGAATTCAGCAGGGCGATACAACAATATCTTTAAACGAGGAGGACGTTGCCCTGGCGAAGACTCTCTGCTTATTAATCGTCCGTTCTCATCGCGGTTTTATTTTGTCAGCTTACATTCCCAGACTGGCCAGCAGGTCGTCCACATCATCCTGACTGGCAGGGGTCTCTGATGCGGAGGCGGGTGTAGACTGCGCAGTGCGCTCGGCGGTGCTATGTGAGCCGGTATTATCACGGATGACCTGTATCAGCTGCTGTTCAGCCTGATTCAGCACGGCCATCATAGCCTGCACAATCTGTCCTGTGAGATCCTGGAAGCCCTGAGACATCATGATCGCGTGCAACTGCTGTTGTGTCAGACCCGTGACACGGGGGACGTCATTCAGCAAGGCAACGGTATCTGCAGCTAATGCCTGGGTCTGTTCTTTGTCTGACAGCGTCCCGGAAGTGGCATCCCAGCGTTGTGTGAGTTTCTCCGCTTTTTCTCCCAGCTCTGTTTGCAGAGGCTGCGTGATTTCCACGCTGTTGATCACGCCCTCTGCTGCTTCGCGGGTCATTGTGACGACATAACCCAGCCTTTCGCGGGCATTCGGGATGCTTCCAGCCACATCGGCAATGGTTTTATCAAGCCCCAGCTGTTGCAGACTGTCGCGAAGCTGCCGCAGGATGTAGCCAGCACGTGCCGTAATTTCGCCAATTTCCTGATGATTACTATGGGTGTCGGATGGTGACATGGATATTGTTTCCTGCGTACAGAGTTTCGATACATGAGGTTATCGGCAGCTCGCGGCGGTTTTTTAAATTTCCCTGGAATTTTTCTTCAAGTCAAAAGTGACATGATGTAAACAAGACGGCACAGGCTGAACGTTATCAGGTGTTGGGAAGGCAGAAAGTGTTGTGGAAGAACCCTTTTTTCAGCCGGGGAAGGTTATCAGGCATCAGGCGGCAGTTTGAAAAAAGTACACTTTGATGGATTGATCGAAGGAAGCTAAATGATTAGCATCTTCACTTTCGGAGATAGAAAATGACTGTTAACGATTCCCTCCTCGCATTCTCTCTCGCGGCACTGTTACTTACCCTGGCTCCCGGCCTCGATACGGCACTTATTCTACGCACCGCTTGTGCTGAGGGCGGCAAAAAAGCTTTTCACGCTGCGCTTGGCATTGATGCTGGCTGTTTTATATGGGGCGCGCTGGTCGCGTTAGGGCTTGGTGCTCTGCTGGCGGTTTCAGAGATGGCTTACACGGTGCTTAAAGTTTGTGGCGCAGTCTACCTGAGCTGGCTGGGCTTACAATTGCTGATTCGTCCCCGGTCATCTTTCAGTGATGGCGATGAGAACAATGATTCTCAGGGAAATTGGTTTATCAGAGGAATGCTGGGGAATGTGCTCAATCCCAAAATAGGCATTTTCTATGTCTCTTTTTTGCCGCAGTTTATACCTGCCGGCCACTCTCCTTTAATATGGACTTTCATCCTTGTGAGCATCCACGTAATCATTGGGACGATGTGGTCAGTCACACTCATTTTAACCACGCATTTTGCGTCAGCCATATTGAAGAAAAGTCGCGTTGTCAAAATTATGGACAGAGCAACAGGTGGCTTATTTTTATGCTTCGCGGCTAAACTGGCTATCAGCACGAGATAGCGTTGGGCAGGCTGTAATGTCCCAACGAGCGGATATTTACCCTGGCCGTTGCGTTGTAGGCGAATGACTGGCTTGATTAGCGCTTACCCGATTTATTCCAATGAATAACATGTCGTCCAGTTGTAGTTGACCCTCGCCAGTTTTAATTCTCCAGCAACATCGCCAAAGTTAACAGCCTGACGTTCGATAATAAACTGTCGTACGGATGCTGGTAAAAAATCGGCGCCGTAGCGCAGAAGGGTGCTGTGCCAGAAGGGGGCGGGTAATGGGCTGCCGCTGTGACGCAACTGCAACTCATCTTTCCAGTGCGAATCCAGAATCTGTTCGCAGAATGACTGGCGCATGGCTAATGCGGGACTGTCAGGGATTCCCGCAAGCAACAACTGGCTGGGCAACGCAACCAACCGAAGATCTCGTATAACGATTTTCTTCGCATCAAATTCAATCCAGATCTTCGTCAATTCTTCCACTTTTTCTGGCAGTGGATCGTTTTCGTTAAACAGCGGCGGGGTCAGGGGCAGGAAGGTAAAATGTAAACCCTCTTTTGGCTGAACATCGGCAAGGGGATCATCTTTTGTGAGCTGCTGTAATTCGCCAATAAGTCGTGAGACATCAAAGGAAACCAGTGGTTGTATGCCTGAAGCAAGAGCCAGCCTGACAGGATCGTAGTAGTTTCCTTGTTTGATTTCACCGGTTCCTGCATTTTCCGCCCAGATGGAGGCAGTGTTTTCGTTTGTTGAACGATAGAGGTTTTGCAGACTCATCGATGACATGACAGACCTTATGTCGTTGGGATAAATACAGGCTTGTTCCATGTTATTCCTGGCCGGTATTTTACGCTATTCGATTAATCCTTAAGTGACCATCTGCCCTTAAGCGGACAACAAGGAGACAGATCAGGACAACAGAAGGCGGGCGTATAGAATCCATCCACTCTCTCTGATATTCATGACGCTAAAGCACGTCTGTTGATGGAGAAAAGATGAATTTTTATAGCAGCAAGGAATTTAATGGCTCAAGGGCCTGGGACTCACAGCATATTGCCAGCTTCGACAATGTCAGCGTGAAACTTCACTGGACCGATCAGCCTTATAAGTGGCACATCAACGACGGACAGGAGGTTTTTGCTGTCATGGATGGGTGTGTGGAAATGCAATATAAGGAGAAGGGCGAAGTTAAAAGCCGGGAACTCAAAGCCGGTGATATCTTTTACGCCAGTGAAGGGACAGAGCACATTGCCCGTCCACAGGGCATCGCTCGCGTGCTGGTGATTGAAAAAGAGGGTTCGGTTTAATCAGGGGGGAGTCATTGCCTGGCCTGATAACCCGTGACAAAACGGGATATCTCTTCTCCCAGAATGAGCAGAAGCGATTCGCGTGAAGGGTGGGTGTCTGTGATGTGCGGCGGCAGCGTATTCATAAAGGTAAAATGACCGGCATCTTTAACCACGCAAACATCGGTCACCGTTCGACTATCTAATTCTGATTGGATGAACAGCGCTTGCGATGGCGGTGTGAGCGTGTCCTTCTCGCCTGTCCAGATCTTCACCGGCACTTGCACGGAGGCGAGGGCCGCTGGTGCTCTGAAAAAATCCGCTGGTGGGGCTAACAGCATCAGTTGATTCAAATCCTGACTGCCGGAATAAGTCACTTTCTCTCCGGTACGGGTCCACGCCGTCGCCCCGGCATGCATCAGCAGAATCACGGTGCCGAGGGAATGTCCGACACCGGTAATCGACGCATAATGTTGACCAAACTTTTCCTGGGCCAGGGCAAGCCTCTGGCTACGTTCCAGCAAATCAGCCTTTGAAGGCATGGGTGAGATTAACCGCTCGAAATGCGGCGCGACCACTGAAATGCCATTCCGGCTAAAGGTCTGCAAAAGCTCCAGATGACGGAGTGGACTCCCGCCAGCACCGGCCGCGAAAAGGATGCAGTGCCTGGCCTCCTTCGCTCTCAATAGCGTGACCTCAAAATCCTTACCGGCATTCCTGATGATTGAGGTTTCCACCTTCGCGCTATTAATCATAAAGCCGACTCCCTGCTACAACGTCAGTCCGGAGATACTAACCCGTTGCGGGTTAAACGATAAGGTTTTGCCCACTTCATGATCCGGACTGCCAATCCTGCCGTGCTTACTGTGATGCTTCTGCCAGTAAGGCCGCCTGCACAGCAGGGCGCGCACTGATCCTCGCCCTGTACGCCACCAGCGCAGGCCAGCGATCCAGTTCAATGTTAAAGAACTTACACCAGCCCAGTACGGTAAACAGGT
This sequence comes from Pantoea sp. RCC30.1, assembly GCF_058148845.1. Lineage (NCBI taxonomy): Bacteria > Pseudomonadati > Pseudomonadota > Gammaproteobacteria > Enterobacterales > Erwiniaceae > Pantoea > Pantoea sp. RCC30.1. The sequence goes on from NZ_JBXUHX010000001.1 coordinate 240,203, forward strand.
AGGCATCAGCAACGCAGAACAACGCCCCCATCAGGAAGGCCTTTTCAGCCAGCGTAGCCTGCAGATAGTCGAACCGCCGGAAAAGCTTCTCACGAAAAATAGCCAGGACAGCGTCGGGCAGTGCCTTGTTGAACAGTAGCGCGGACCCCGCATGGATCTCACTGGTAATAAAGTTCAGCCACTCTTGCAGTCGAACCCGCTCCCAACTCTTTGCTGGTGGTGCCAGCCTGCTTTCCGGTTTCAGATCGGCGAGGTACTGCACAATCGCAGGCCCTTCAGTCAGTATCTGCCCGTCGTCCAGTTCCAGCGCAGCGACATAGCCTTTGGGATTGATAAGGCGAAAGTCGCGTCCGTCCGCGGTGAGCTTGTTCCTGTTGTCCACTTTAACCAGCTCAAACGCCAGTGCCAGTTCACGCAGTACAATGTGAGGCGAAAGCGAACAGGTATCCGGGGCGTAGTAAAGTTTCATCTGTTCTCCTGAGAAATTGAAAGCGGTCTGAGATTGTCCTGTCTGAATACACTGTGCTTAATCTCCATTCCACTGTAAAATTAATGCTTCAATAATTAACTATTAGCTGGGCTACTGATAATCGTGATGAATCTTCAACACTGGCGTCTGCTGGTGGCGGTGGCTGATGCCAGCAATATTTCGCGTGGTGCTGAAGCGACAGGCATGACCCAGTCCGCTGCCAGCCAGGCAATTGCACAGCTGGAGTTGTCACTCGGGTTCCCGGTGTTCGTGCGTGAGCGTCGGCACATCGGCGTCACCGCGCTGGGTGAGCGGGTGATTGAACATGCCCGAACCATGCTGGCGCAGCTCATTGCGATTCGTGAGCTGGCTGATGAGAGTCGGGGGTTACAGGGAGGACGTATCCGGCTTGCCAGCTTTCCCTCTGTGACCTCCACACTCCTGCCTGGCCTGCTGCGGAGCTTTAAGCGTCTGCATCCCGGCATAGAGATTGTGGTGCTCGAAGGAACAGACGAAGAAGTTGAGGAGTGGCTGGCAGCAGACACTGTTGAGCTGGGGGTAGTGATGAATCCCGCCCCCGGGCGTGCTGATGTGATATTAGGACAGGACGCCTGGGTCACGGTTATGCCAGCCAGCTATCCGCAGAGTGGGGTGAAAGGCATAACCCTGCAGGAACTGGCAGACAAGCCCTTTGTGCTTGCGACAGGCGGGTGCGTGGTGAATGGCAAAAGCCTGATCGAACAGGCGGGATTTCAGCTCTCCGATGTGCAGGTAAAAGTCCGCGACTGGATCAGCGCCTGTCTGCTGGTGCGAGAGGGAATGGGTGTCGCGCTGGTGCCGGAATCTGCCTTGCCAACGGAGCTGCGCGGCCTGTCTGTGGTGCCGTTAAACCCTGCGATACACCGTGAGTTCGGGCTGGTCTGTTCGCCCTCAGGAAAGGGTTCTGATGTGACTCAGGCACTGCTGAAAGGCGTGCGAAAAACGTGACCCGCTGGAACAATCGATATCGCTCAGAATTCACGTAGCTGGTCGAAAAGCGGGTAAAGACGCGGCTGATCCACAAGTGAAGCGCCTTGCTCGCCCAGCTTCTGCTCCAGCGCATTCAGGACATCGAACAGCACACTGTATATCTCTTCACGTTCCACTGTCTCGATCGCCTTCGAACGCCGGTCGATGAGATTGAAGGCTTCGGTGTAGGCGGTTACGGCGGCGGACAACAAGGCTGCCACATCCATGCTGCTATTAATATTTTGTGTCGCATCCTGCAGGTTTTTGTAAGCCAGCGCCGCTTTTTTTGCATAAGTGGCCGAAATATGTTCGCGCCCATCCCAGTCCCGGAACGGATTATGCAGGTTCTCAGCCAGCCATTCCGGCTTACGGGCTTTACTCAATGAGAGATCCAGCCCCTGAGTTGTCGCCTTTTTATAAGCGGTTCTGACGAAACTGACCACATCAAACGGGACACTGGTCATCCACAGGCTGGCGATATTCGGCAACTGTTCTGGCCGGGGAAAGTCGGCCGCGCCAAAGCCAAAAATGTCAGAGAGAGTCAGCATCTGCAACTGTGGCAGCGCGGCAATGCTCTGCATATGGCTGACCACGCCGGGTTTTCCCCAGAGGCGCAGCTCAGTCAGACAGGGAAAACGCTCAACCACTGGTGCCAGATCGATCTCCTTAACGCCCGTCAGTGACAACGCCCCTAGCCGATCCAGACCCTGCAGTAACGGCAAACCCTGCGAACATTGCAGGCAGAGGTTACGTCCTTCCTGATGCGTCTCAACCCTAAAACCTGACGAGGGCATTGCGGTGAGTGACAGAAGGGAGAGATCAGGATTCAGCCGCACGCGGCTCACGCCTTCCGGGTGCAGAATCAAGCGCGACAGTCGGGTGGCTTCAACATCGATCTTGCTGACCACGGCGGACTGCCAGTGCAGCTCGTTAATGAAGTGATGCTGCTGGATATAAGCCATCAGTTCCGGGGTGCCATGGCGGGTTTCGATGGTCATCAGGCAAGGCAGCCGATCAAGTTCAGAGAGGTCAGTCAGGCTTTGCAGGAGGCTGTCATTGATACGGGTGGTGTTCTCACGAAGTGTCTGACCGCCGACGATGACGTTGCGCGCGCCAGAGGCGGCCTTAAACTGCGCACGTTTGACGGGATTGATTTTCTCCCAGCTGCGCTGACGCGCCAGACTATCTCCTACGTCCCAGCCAAATTTATAGGTGCTGACTTCGTGGTCTGTCAGCGGCGGCAGGTTAGCAATCAACACATGTCCCGGTGGCACGCTGGCGGGAACATAACCCTCATCGAAACTCTCTTTGAGAAAATAGTAGCTGCAGCACAAAGGCAGCATACGACTGGCTTCGGTTTTGTCAGGCAGACGATCACCCGCCCAGTCGAGTTGCAGAATGGCTGCAAGAGCTTTGCCTCTGGCATTAGCAGGCTGCTGGAGGTGTGTCACCTGACAGGCGACATACTGCTGCAATTGCGGGGAATACACGCTGTAGATATCGCCGACCTTTGCCTGCACTCTCACTCCTCTCAGGATAAAATTTACGGTCAGAAAATCCCGACGAGCACTCATCGGGCTGCGCTATCCCGCCCCGGCATCCTATGGGGCGGGCAGCCAGCTTACAGGCGGTTACCGGCCTCGACCAGTTCGTTATAGGATTTTAAAACGCGCATCGGTGAACCTGATACCATCCAGCCCGAATTGCCGCTTCCTTTCAGCAGACTCTGCTCACCCGTGCTGTACGGTGTTTTATCGCGTACCCGCCGCATGCGATCCTTGCAGTCTTTCAGGAAGGTTCCGGCATTTTCCTGGAAGATGGACCAGGTTAATGGCTTACCTGCTTCGCTATCCGTTGCCTTTCCTGCCTCAGCCAGCAACGCACTGTAAGCATCAATCGCTTTTGTCATCCCGGCCACGTCGGGAGCGGGGGAGGTAAACAGGGTGGCCAGCGGTTTGGCCTGAGTGACTAATGCCAGGCGGTAATAGCGACTATGGCGGCCCTCAGACTTTTCAATCTCAACGAGTTGCGCAGCAACGACCTCATTGTTCTCTTTTTCAACTTCGGCACCGAACTGGTCGCTGGATTTCATAAAGCGGTCAAACGCCTTCATGAGCGGTTGATGCATCTGTTTGCCTTTCGCGAAGCCATCATCCTTATAATCTTCCTGACTGTAGTAAAGATGAGCCTGCGAAACCAGCGGCTGCAGCGTCGTTAAATCCGCCAGATACTGTGTGGCTGCTGCATCCAGCGCTGGCATTTTGGGACTGGCCTGAGATGCTTCATTGATAGCTTTAGTACATTTTTCCAGTTCGTAAGGTGTGACCTCGCCCAGTACGTTGACGTTGCGCTCTTTGCCGGTTGGCCCCTTTTCAGCATTTGTCATCCAGCTCACATAGCGCAGGCCACTATCGCGAACCGATCCATCCGTCGTGTTAAAGCAACCCACATAGGCGTTTAATTTTGTGGTGAGTTGCGCAGCGCTATCCTCCGCAACAGCCTGGGGTTGACTCTGCGGGGCTGGCTTTGCATCCGCTTTGTCACTGTTGTCACATGCTGCCAGCGGCAGCACAAGGGCAGTCACCAGCATCCCGGGTATCATGGCCCTGCTTGCTCTTTTAAACACAATCGTTCCTTTATTTATGTGGTCAGAAATACAGACTGGAAATGGATGTTCGCATTGGCTCCCTTATCCGCTGCGATGAGGGAGCCGATGACTTACGGGTTATGCGCTTTGCGTCGCTTCCGCCGATTCTTCTTTCAGTAACGCCCTGACTGTCTGATGACGATGCCAGTAATAGCCGAGGGTGTTTTTAAAGGCTTCTATCTCTTTCTTCAGGCCAGGCAAGGGGATCTCACTGCGCTTTTTGCCTTTAGCGTTCGGCTGCTCATGCTGCACGTAGAGCTTATCCCGGCCGAAATTACGGATAACATTGATGTTTTTAACGTTATCCCAATCCAGCAGTTCGGCGGTTTTCGGTGAGACGATGCCCTGCCAGGTGATGACAATCTGTGAGTCATCTTTCAGCGTGTAAGGCACATTGGGGAAATGCTTCAGCACCAGCGCGGTTTCCATTTCACCTTCAGGCTGATAGCGCCAGGCCAGGCTTTCCTCATGCACTGAAGAGAAGTCGCGTTCATATTTCTGCCACAGTTGCTGTTCAATTTCGTTGGCAACGGGCATCAGATCGACCCAGCTCTCGGCCGGGAAATCGGCGGCGACCGATGCATAGTCGGCTTCATCGATGTTGTACCCGACATTGCGCATCCTTTCTGCCAGCGGCGGGTGTGAATCAAACGGGTGCGGCACATTCTGTTCGCGGACAATGCTGATAAAGTCCGGAGAGGCGACATGCTCAGGCAGACCGGCAGCGATAGCTTTACTGATCCCCAGTTCATTTTCATGCAGCGTCCGGTTATTAAAGAAGTTTCGCTCAACTTCACTGCGGTAGCTGGCATAGGCCGACACTTTGATCAGCGATTCGATAATCGCGGCGGGGGAGACCAGCGTTGAGGCATTGCGATCCGCCACAAACTCGCGTTCACGGCTGTTGCGCTGCCATGCCAGCTCAAACAGCATGCGATAGAGATAGAGCGGATAGTAGACGATCAGCGTTGCCAGATTCTGACCCATCAGCTGCATGTAGAGGTCAAAGCGGTGCAGCTTCGGTCCCAGCAGTGCGCCGGAAGCGGTGTCGCCTTCATGCAGGTGTGTCAGTTCATGGACCATTACGCCATCAGCCTGCGCAACGGTGAGCTGACGCAGCAGCGGAATACTGACATAGAGCTTACGACCGGTGAGAGGATGCCCGTTTACGCTCAGCGGGGCTTCCGTCACGTAAAAGTTGGTATCGATACCCGCAACGATATGATCGGGTGGCGTGGTGCCCACTCTGGCGGCCAGCATATCAATCTGTGACCAGAGTGCCGGAGCCGCTTCGCGGGTCACAACTTCGCCTTCAATACTCTCTTCCGGTGGGAGTTTTTTGAAGATGCCTTTAATCATGTAATACATGCCAGCCAGCACCAGCAAGCCTACCGCCATAACCAGTTTTGGATAGTAGGTTTGCGTGAAGAAGGCGGTGCCCCAGAATGAGAGCCAGACCAGCATACCGCCCTGCACCATGACTTCCAGCGAACAGGCCAGCATCAGGAACTTGCGGGCCAGCGCCAGACTGATTACCTGTCCCTGGCGGCTTTTAAAGGCCAGCGCACTGAACAACAGCACCATCAGCAGAACAACGCCGCTGCCGATCAGCGTCCAGAATGCCACTTTATCCATCATGTAGAACTGCCACAGTTCGGATTGCGGTGCGCAGACGGCGTTTTTATAATCCTGCAGATTTTCATCGACCGGACCGCAGACGCTGGACGGCGGGTTTTGCTGTAAAAATGCCTGCAGTTTGCCGGTATCCTGATGTTGCTCTTGCGCATCGTTCATGAAGAACTGGGTGTACTGCTGATCGAGTTGCGCGTTGCCGTATTCAGCAAAAACCAGAGTAATAACGGGTACCAGAAACAGTGTGAACAGCAGCCAGAGAAATACCTTCAGATAACCCTTTTTCAATTCCGTTAATGATTTCAAAATAATAACATCCTATATGTCAGTGAAAGGGAGAAGCTGCTGACATCAGGAAATTCTTAAAAAGAACACCCTGGCCCCGTCTATGCTGTGGGGACACGTAAGCGAGCTTCAGCGATATTATAATTATTGCAGAGGGATTATAAGCCAGTCTCAACCCTTTTTGAAAAGGCCCGCAAAAATATTCCAGGATATTTTTTATCGCCAGTCAGCTATTCTGCGGGCGCCTCATTTTTGTTCAGGCATGACACCAGAAATTTGAGTTAATGTTCATTATTTATTTTGGACAGCCGCCTCAGGGGCGTTTAAAAAACTGCCTGTCTGCTGACGCTATACCACTTTTTATATTTCGGCAGCTGCGCTGAAAATATTACCAGCGCATCCCTTTAAAGGGATTCCAGCCGTTATCGCCTTTTCTCTCTTTCAGGTAATAACTGTAGTTCGTGCTCATGCCGTACAGGGCATTAAAGCCATAGCCCAGGCCAATCTGAAGGTATCGTGGAAATTCCATGCCCGCTATCGCTAAGGCGATGATCAAAATAGTATAAACAGCTATCATAATTAAAATAAGCATGATGTTCTTCTTCCACAGACCGAGTACAAACAGATAAATCGGACCGAAAAGGAAGGCAACTAAGTTCATGTTCACTCTCAGTTTTTGCCTGAAAGGCAATTGTTTCAATGCCTCTCTGAAGCCGGGTGTACTGGGAGCACCATGACGGTCAAAAAAATCAAAGCGGGCCTGCCACTTCGCACTGTACTTTTTAGAAGCACTGGCTTTATTAATACTTTCAAAGGGTTGATTCATATGTTCCTCTATGCCTTGCGAAAAAATCTGGCGATTCCGAAACGGTTTCATGCGGATGACAACAACTAAGTTTCTGCTTAACGCCTGCCGGAACCGCAGATGAGAATGTTCAAAGACAGTAGTGACACAGTCGCTATTCATTCGCATAGAAATAATATCGTAACGTAACAAATGGCTCTGCTGCACCCTGGGTGCAATATCAACGCTATAAGTGCGTGATTAAGCATAAGCAACAACATCAGGAAATAACCCTGGCAGCATCAGGCGCTTTATAATGAAACAGGTCGATATGCCCTGAGCGGGTCTGAGAGAATATTAGCACCAAAGAAAATATCGCCACAATGATAAAAATATGTTAATTTCCAGAAAATCATTCCTCGTTCCTAACCCATTTAAAGGATATAAAGATGATCGTCTGGAGCGGAGTCGGGTTTTTTGTCGCGCTATTAATTTGTGCCGCCTGGCTGCTGTGTAAATGGGCTCTGGATTTTTATTACTATGACGGTTTCTTTGTCGCGCATTTATGGGCAACAGGGGCGACCCTCATCATCGCGGCCCTTTTTTGTGCGGTCTTCGTCTGGGCGCTCCGGCAGGAAAAATGGCTGGATTCTATCGCAACGGCGACGAAAAGTGAGCCGATGATGGCCCCCGAAAAAACCCACAACTTCTTTTTTATCCCCGTTCTCTACTGGCCGATTATTCTGTTTCTGCTCGGCTCAGGGATCTGTATTTACGACCTGACCCGATAACACCTCTGCCTCGCTGACACCTGATGTGGTGTCAGTGGAATGGAAATATCCACTACACGAAGGAGTTCACGGTGAAATTACGTCAATCAATAAACATTATGGGTGCCCTCTGCCTGACCGCTGCTCTTGGCAGCGCCCCGATGATCGCATCAGCAGCCGAAGCGAAAACAGCACAGGCTGCAAACACGCAGACTCAGACGATCTCTTTGCTGGATGGCAAACAGACTTTCAAACTACAGGGCTATGAGAAGCAGCCTGTACCGGGCGGCGGACCAGGTACCATGTATGTGAACAAGCAGGAAAAACGCGTATTGATCATTGGCGAAGAAGAGATCCCGGTGATTGCGCGCGGTGGCAGTGACGCTGATTTTCTTGAGGGCGGGAAGTCTATCAAAGACAAGCAGAAGCAGGCTTCACCTTCCTATACGGTGATCAGTGAGAAAACTGAGAATGCCAATGGTCTGCCGGTCTATCACATTGAAGCTACTGACAAGATGGGTGGCAACGATGTGCAGCAAGCTACTCTGCTGGCGGCCGCCAACAAGAAATTCACCGTGATTCAGGTGGTTTCAAATCACAAAGATAAAGCTGGCCACCTGAAAGCGGTTAACAACATTCTTGGTAAATAAGCCGGGATAGCGGGTTAGTGAGGGAAGGGATTGCGGGTGAGTTCATGTTTTGCTCAGAACATGCCGGCAATGCCTTCTCTGTACCCACTATTATTCCAGGCCTGAAAACATAAAAGGCCGTTTCCGGCCTCTCGTTATCTCCCTCCAGACACTCACTTCAGGCCGCGCGCACCTGCGGCATCTCGATATCCGCGCTGATGCGTGCGCCATCGGCATCAAACACCATGCAGTGGTGTGGATGGAAGGTAGGACGCAGCGTCTGATAGGGACGGAAATGCACATCGCCAGGCAGCAGCATCTTGAAGCCGTCGTGGCCGTGGCTCTGACCAAAAAGATAGGTGTTGTTGCCGAGTCGCTCAACCACCTCGCAGTGGAAGTCGATGTTCAGTGGCGCATCGCCACTGATCTGCAACTGCTCCGGCCGGATGCCCAGCGTGATCTCATCACCTGGCTGCAACGGTCGGATGGGAAAGGGGAGTTGCAGCCGGTGTTCGCCGTCATTAATCACGGCGATCAGCCCGGCAGGGCCACACTGCTCAACGCGCGCGGGCAGGAAGTTCATCTTAGGTGAACCGATAAAGCCTGCGACAAAGCGGTTGATCGGATTGTAATAGAGTTCCATCGGTGAGCCGACCTGTTCCACCTTGCCGTAGTTCATCACTACAATCTTATCGGCCAGCGTCATCGCTTCTGTCTGATCGTGCGTGACATAAACCATGGTGGTTTTCAGCTCCTGATGCAGCTTAGCAATGTGCAGCCGCATATCGACACGCAGCTCTGCATCCAGGTTCGACAGTGGCTCATCAAACATAAACACCCGAGGATTACGGACAATCGCGCGGCCAATCGCAACACGCTGACGCTGCCCGCCGGAAAGTTGTTTAGGTTTACGATCCAGCAACTGCCCCAGCTGCAGCGTCTTCGCCACCATCTCTACCTGATGCTGAATCTGCGCCTTTGGCAGCCCGTTCACTTTCAGGCCGTAACCAATATTCTCCGCCACCGTCATATGGGGATAGAGTGCATAACTCTGGAACACCATCGCGACGCCTCGGTGCGAAGGCGCGACATCATTCATTACCTCATCGCCAATCAAAATCTCGCCTTCACTGATCTCTTCCAGCCCGGCAATCAGCCTCAGCAGCGTGGATTTACCGCAGCCTGATGGACCGACGAAAACCGCAAATTCACCGGCCTCGATATCGAGCGCAATATTTTTCAGCGTTTCTGTTTTACCAAAGCGTTTGGTGACGTTTCTCAATCTGATACTGGACATGCTGATCCTCACGGCAGGAGATTTGGCGGCTAAAATGTACGACGTATAACAGTTGGTCTTTTTTCACGTCAGCCCTGATGGTGCCTGCGCTGACTATAACGTTACGCCAGAGTGCGCCCTATCGCTGTTTTTGATTTCTGTAATACCGATCACACATTGGTGCAAACGGGCTGGAGCGCGACACCTGTTCCGCGTAGCGTATGGCATAAATGTGATACGTTATTCACGCTACACATGTCCGGTGATTCCCTGTTCAGCATGTGTCTGAAAAAAGAACAACAGCAAATGACAGCTTAAAATGTCATACCTTCACACGAGGCCAGCAATGAAAATTAAAATCAGCGTTACGCTACTCATGTCAGCATTGATGCTTAATCAATCCGTCTGGGCCGCTCAGCAACTCACCGTCTGGGAAGATATTAAGAAAGCAGAAGGCATCAAAACGGCGGTTGCCGATTTTCAGAAACAGTACGGCGTTGAAGTGAAAGTGCAGGAGATGCCGTTTGCACAGCAGATCGAAAAGCTGCGTCTGGATGGCCCGGCGGGAATCGGCCCTGATGTGCTGGTGATCCCCAACGACCAGCTCGGCAGCGCGGTGGTGCAGGGCTTGCTGGCACCGCTGAAAATCGACGCAGCAGAGCAGAGCGCTTATACCCCGTCGGCGATGGCGGCTTTCACACAGAACGCCGTGGTCTATGGCGTCCCCAAGGCAGTAGAAACCCTGGTGCTGATCTACAACAAAGATCTGCTGCCCGCGCCGCTGAAAACCCTGGATGAGTATCGCGCTTTCTCGCAAAAGCAGCGCGAGGCGAAAATGTATGGCCTGCTCGCCAAGTTTGATCAGATTTATTACAGCTGGGGTGTGATGGCTCCGATGGGGTCTTACATCTTTGGCAAAGACGCCAAAGGCGCGATTAACACCAAAGATATCGGACTGAACACACCGGGCAGCGTGGACGCGGTGACTTATCTCAAGCGTTTCTTCAGTGAAGGATTGCTGCCGGGCGGCATCATGGGCGACAACGGCCTTAACGCTATCGACTCGCTGTTTACCGAGAAGAAAGCGGCGGCTGTGATCAACGGGCCGTGGGCTTTCCAGCCTTATCAGGCTGCCGGGATCAACTACGGCGTGGCGCCCCTGCCATTGCTGCCAAACGGCAAGCCGATGAGCTCCTTCCTGGGCGTAAAAGGCTATGTGGTGTCCACCTGGAGTAAAGATCAGGCACTGGCGCAGAAATTCCTCACCTTTATCAACCAGCCGCAGTATGTGAAAGAGCGTTATCAGAAAACTCAGGAGATCCCACCGGTCACTGCGCTGATGAACGATCCGATTATCAAAAATGATGAGAAGGCCAATGCGGTCGCGGTGCAGGCGGCACGTGCGTCAGCCATGCCAGGCGTACCAGAGATGCAGGAAGTGTGGGGACCGGCCAATGCGGCGCTGGAGCTGAGCGTTTCCGGCAAGCAGGAGCCAAAAGCGGCGCTGGATAACGCAGTGAAGCAGATCACCATGCAAATTGAAGCAATGCAGGCCAGCAACCAGTAATGCCGGTTCGCGGGATAACCGTACAGGATAAGGATCAGGGTGTGGCGATATCTTCCGATGAACATCTGGTGACGGCTAAGCGACCGCGTCGTCATGCGACGACCGGTGCGCTGCTGGCACTGCTGCCTGGCTGCGGCCAGTTTTACCACCGTCAGTGGGCGAAAGGGTTGTGCTTTCTGATTCTTCTCAGCAGCTTTACCGGCGTCTTTCACGATTTTCTGCGTGAAGGATTCTGGGGGCTTTATACGCTGGGGGAATCGGTGCCGCGCGATAATTCCATTTTCCTGCTGGCAGAAGGGATTATCAGCGTGCTGATTGCCGCCTTCGGCGTGGCGGTCTGGGGCGTGTCAGTGCGCGACGCATGGGTCAACGGCGTTAAGCGCGATAAAGGCCAGCAGCTTAACAGCGTGCGTCAGCAGTACCAGTTACTGCTGCGCGACGGCTTCCCGTATCTGATGATTTCGCCGGGCTTTATTCTGCTGGTGTTCGTGGTGGTGTTTCCGATTCTGTTTGGTTTCGCCATCGCCTTTACCAACTACAACCTCTACCACACACCCCCGGCGAAGCTGGTGGACTGGGTGGGGTTTAAAAACTTCATCAACATTTTCACGCTGTCGATCTGGCGCTCCACTTTCTTTGACGTGCTGCAATGGACGGTGGTCTGGACGCTGCTGGCGACCACGCTGCAGTGCACCGTGGGCGTGATGCTGGCGATTCTGGTCAATCAGAAAGACCTGCGCTTTAAGCCGCTGATCCGCACCATCTTTATCCTGCCGTGGGCGGTGCCGGGCTTTGTGACCATTCTGGTATTTGCCGGGATGTTCAACGACAGCTTTGGGGTGATCAATAACGCGATTCTCGATTTCTTTGGCATCGCGCCTAAAGCCTGGATGACCGATCCGTTCTGGACCAAAACGGCGCTGATCATGATGCAGACCTGGCTCGGCTTCCCGTTTGTCTTTGCGATGACAACCGGTGTACTGCAGGCGATCCCGGATGACCTTTATGAGGCAGCCATTATGGATGGTGCCAGCGCCTGGACACGGCTGAAAACCATCACGCTACCGCTGGTGCTCTACGCCATTGCGCCGATCATCATCACGCAATACACCTTCAACTTTAATAATTTCAACATCATTTATCTGTTTAACAACGGCGGTCCGGCCGTGGCGGGATCGAATGCCGGAGGAACCGATATCCTGGTGTCGTGGATCTACAAGCTCACCATGTCGTCGTCGCAATATGCTATCGCGGCCACCATCACCATTCTGCTGTCGATTTTCGTGGTAGGTCTGGCGCTGTGGCAGTTCCGCGCGACCCGGTCGTTTAAACAAGATGAGATGGCGTAAGGGAGCAGTTATGGCGAAGTCCGGCAGTATTAAACGCGAAAGGTGGATACGCCTGTCGCTGACCTGGCTGGTAGTGCTGGTCGTCTCGACCATCATCATTTATCCGCTGGTCTGGACGGTAGGGGCATCACTGAATGCAGGCAACAGCCTGCTCAGCAGCTCAATCATTCCGGAGAATGCGTCGCTGCAGCACTACCGCGACCTGTTCAACGGCACGGTGCCTTATATGACGTGGTACTGGAACTCGATGAAAATCAGTTTCCTGACCATGGTGCTGACGCTCATCAGCGTCAGCTGTACCGCCTATGCCTTTTCCCGTTTTCGGTTTAAGGGACGGCAGAACGGCCTGATGCTGTTTCTGCTGCTGCAGATGATCCCGCAGTTTTCGGCGCTAATCGCGATTTTCGTGCTGTCGCAGTTGCTGGGATTAATCAACAGCCATCTGGCGCTGGTGTTGATCTACGTCGGCGGAATGATCCCGATGAACACCTATCTGATGAAGGGCTATCTCGACTCGATTCCCAAAGATCTGGATGAGTCTGCGCGCATGGACGGGGCAGGCAATTTCCGTATCTTCGTGGAGATCATCATGCCGCTGTCAAAGCCGATTCTGGCGGTGGTGGCGCTGTTCTCCTTCACCGGGCCGCTGGGCGATTTCATTCTCTCCAGCACCATTTTGCGTACGCCTGAGCAGTTCACGCTGCCAATTGGCCTCTATAACCTGGTGTCGCAAAAAATGGGTGCCAGCTATACCACCTATGCAGCCGGTGCTGTGCTGATTGCCGTGCCGGTCGCGGTGTTCTATCTGGCCCTGCAGAAATACTTCGTTTCCGGCCTGGCCTCAGGCAGTACTAAAGGATAAATCATGACGCCAAAAACATTGATTCTCGCCCTGGCGCTGGCCTGGGCGACACAGCTGCTCGCCGCCGATCAGCCTGCCATCCCTTCTGCCGGGCCGTGGCCAGCCGATTTTATCAAGGGTGCGGATATCTCTTCGCTGGCTGAGCTGGAGAAGCAGGGCGCGAAATTCTATAACGCGGACAACCAGCAGCAGGATGCCATCGCCATCCTTAAAGCCAATGGTATCAACACCATCCGTCTACGGCTGTGGGTCGATCCCACCGACAGCAGCGGCCACACCTACGGCGGTGGCGGCAACGATCTGGCGACCACGCTCGCGCTGGCGAAGCGTGTAAAAGCGGCGGGACTGAAGCTGCTGCTGGATATTCATTACAGCGATTTCTGGACCGATCCTGGCAAGCAGTTCAAGCCCAAAGCCTGGCAATCGCTGACCTTTCCTCAGCTGGAAACGCAGGTGCATGACTATACGCGTGACACCATCGCCCGCTTTAAAGCAGAAGGTGTGATGCCGGATATCGTGCAGATTGGCAACGAGCTTAATGGCGGCATGCTCTGGCCGGAAGGCAAGAGCTGGGGCCAGAACGGCGGCGAGTTCGATCGGCTGGCCGGTCTGCTGAAGGCAGGCATCAGCGGTTTGCGCGAGAACCTTAGCGATCCGCATCAGGTGAAGATCATGCTGCATCTGGCCGAGGGCACGAAAAATGACACTTTCCGCTGGTGGTTCGACGAAATCGTTAAGCGTGATGTCCCGTTCGATGTGATTGGCCTGTCGATGTACACCTACTGGAACGGTCCCATCAGCGCCCTGAAAGCCAACATGGATGATATCTCGCGACGCTATAACAAGGACGTGATGGTGGTGGAAGCCGCTTACGGCTACACGCTGGAAAACTGCGACAACGCTGAGAACAGTTTCCAGGCCAAAGAGGAGCAGGCGGGCGGCTATCCCGGCAGCGTAGCAGGCCAGGCGGCCTATCTGCATGACCTGATTAAAGCGGTGCTGGCAGTGCCGGACCATCGCGGCAAGGGCGTGGTCTATTGGGAGCCAGCATGGATCCCCGCGCCCGGCAATACCTGGGCCACACCCGCAGGCATGAAATATATCCACGACGAATGGAAACAGGGCAACGCCCGCGAAAACCAGGCGCTGTTTGACTGTCACGGCAAGGCTCTGCCTTCGCTGCAGGTTTTTCATTAACTATTAGCGCTAACGCTGATGTCTTCCTCTGAGGAACAGGTATGAATAAATTTCCCCCGCTCAGCGCCCGGGTTAACCGGCTGCTGCATGGTGCTGACTACAATCCGGAACAGTGGGCGCATCAGCCGGGCATTATTGATGACGACGTAGCAATGATGACGCAGGCGAACTGTAACGTCATGTCGGTGGGTATTTTCAGCTGGGCGAAGCTGGAGCCGGAAGAGGGACGCTATGAATTTGGCTGGCTGGATGAGGTGATTGATACCCTCTGGCTGCAGGGAATTTCTGTGTTTCTTGCTACACCGAGTGGCGCACGTCCGGCCTGGATGTCGCAGGCATATCCGGAAGTGTTGCGCGTGGGACGCGATCGCGTGCCGGCCCTGCATGGCGGCCGTCATAATCACTGTATGTCCTCACCGGTCTATCGCCAGAAAGTGCAGGCGATGAACAGCAGGCTGGCGGCGCGTTATGCGCATCATCCGGCGGTGATCGGCTGGCATATTTCCAATGAGTATGGCGGCGAGTGTCACTGCGATCGCTGTCAGGAGGCGTTTCGCGGCTGGTTGCAGCGCCGCTATGAGACGCTGGAGAAGCTGAATCTCGCCTGGTGGAGCGATTTCTGGAGTCACACTTACAGCGACTGGTCACAGATTGTGTCGCCTGCGCCACAGGGTGAGATGTCGATTCATGGCCTGAATCTGGACTGGCGGCGGTTTATGACCGATCAGGTGACTGACTTCTGTCGTGAGGAGATTAAACCGCTGAAGCAGGCCAATCCCGATCTGCCTGCCACCACTAATTTCATGGAGTACTTCTACGACTACGATTACTGGAAGCTGGCATCGGAACTGGATTTTATCTCGTGGGATAGCTACCCGATGTGGCACAACGAGAAGGATGAGACCACGCTCGCCTGTTATACCGCGATGTATCACGATTTGATGCGCACCCTGAAGCAGGGCAAGCCATTTGTGCTGATGGAATCGACGCCGGGCGCGACGAACTGGCAGCCGACCAGCAAGTTAAAGAAGCCGGGAATGCATATTCTGTCATCGTTACAGGCGGTGGCGCACGGTGCGGACGCGGTGCAATATTTCCAGTGGCGCAAGAGTCGGGGTTCGGTCGAGAAGTTTCATGGCGCAGTCGTCGATCATGTCGGTCATCTGGATACGCGTACTGGTCGTGAAGTGAGCGAACTGGGCCGGATGCTTGCCGCGATGACGCCAGTGATGGGCAGTCGGGTTGAGGCACGGGTGGCGATTATTTTCGACTGGGAGAGTCGTTGGGCGATGGATAACGCGCAGGGTCCGCGCAATCTCGGTCTGCATTATGAGCGCACGGTGAACGAGCACTATCGGGCTTTCTGGGAGCAGGGTGTTGCGGTAGATGTGATTAATGGCGACAGCGATTTGAGTGGTTACGATCTGGTGATTGCGCCGATGCTCTATATGGTGCGCGACGGTTTCGCGGCGCGTGTAGAGGAGCATGTTGAGCGGGGCGGGCATTTTGTGGCCAGTTACTGGAGCGGCGTCGTGAATGAAAGCGATCTTTGTTACCTCGGCGGGTTCCCTGGGCCATTGCGGTCACTGCTAGGCATCTGGTCAGAAGAGATAGATAGTCTGACCGATGAGGAGTTTAACGGCGTGCGCGGGGTGCGAGGCAATGAGCTGGGGTTGAGCGGGCCGTATCAGGCGCGGGAGCTTTGCGAGCATATTCATCTGGAGGGTGCGACTGCGCTGGCCAGTTACGAGAGTGATTTTTATGCCGGAACACCGGCAGTGACGGTGAATCGAGTGGGGCTGGGCAAAGCCTGGTATATCGCGTCACGTAATGATCTGTCGTTCCATCGGGATTTTTATGGTGCGCTGATTAAGCAGCTTGGGTTACCGCGTGCGCTGGAGAGCGAGTTGCCCCCTGGCGTGGTGGTTCAGCGCCGTACCGACGGTGAGCAGGCGTTTCTGTTTGTGCAGAATTTTACGGCGCAGGTGCAGCAGGTGTCGTTGCCTGCCGGCCTGAGTGATTTGATTGATGGCTCGGGTGTGGGGGAATCGCTGACACTGGGGCCGTGGGGATGTCGGGTTTTGAGTGCAATGCTAATTGAAGGCGCAAGCCTGTAACGCTAGTTGAATGCCGCTTGATGGCAGGGTGATCGCAGGCTCAGGGGGCATATGCCCCCATCGCTTTTGATTTGGGCGTTGTCTGTGGGAAGTGCTGGGTTTTGCTTTTGATAGAGGGCAGGTTTTTAGAGGCTGATTGCAGGGTAGATGCAGGAAGAGTGTATATTCTGTGAGCGGTCCCGCGCCTATCCCCCCTCGTTTTCGTTTATCAGTCGTGAGTGGCGGGCAGCAGCCCGCCTTTTTGTTATCTGAAGGAGACCAACATGGTGAGTCTGAAATCATTTAAGCAATATTTCAGTCGGCAGCCGCTGACGGTGGAAGAGCTTGAGGTAGACAGCGAGCTTCTGGAGCGTCTGGTGAACTGCTTTGGCGGGCGTGAGAATATTCAGCAGGTGGACGCCTGTTTAACGCGGCTGCGCGTGAAGGTGACGTCGCTGAAGGCGGTGGATACGGCGGGATTGCAGAAGGCGGGGGCGATTGGCGTGGTGATTCTGGGGCATGAGGTTCATGCGATCTTTGGAACGCAGTCCGACCAGTTGCGTCAGTTGCTGGAAGCCCGTTTCTTTAAGCCGGAATAAAAAGCCGCTGTAAAAATATGAAGTAAAAAAAAATGGATAACCGTCGCCGGTTATCCAAATAAGCCCCTGCATAAGAGCTTAACAATGATCACAATGAGGAGACTGCGCGGTTACCACCAGGCTTCGACCTGTACACCGAAGTTCCAGGTGTTGTTACTGGTGTTGTCTTTGAAGCTGTGCCCGTCTTCTGAGTCATTCAGGTAAGAAGCAAACAGACGCAGCTCCGGACGTGACATAAATTCGGGACCGGCTGCCAGGCCCAGCGCCAGCGTATATTTCTGACCCGCCTGTTTATAGTCGCTGCCTACTTTGTTCTCATCTTTCTGCCAGAAGCTACCAACTTCGCCGATGCCGCGGACATACTGCGTGAATTGATACTGACCACGACCCACCAGCGACAGCAAGGTGCTTTTGCTGGTCTGCGCGGTGACATCATCGGCAGAACCCCAGGTAAAGACCTGATTCAGGGAGAACTTGTCGGTAATCGGCAGCAGGCCGGTATTGATCACGCGATAGCCGGTGGCGTTTTGGGTATCGTTCCACATGTCATACCAGCCGCCGCCCTGCGAAATCATGTTCTGCGCCAGACCTTTGTTGGCGTACTGGAAGACCAGTTTCTGATAGCCGCCCCACACGTCCTGACTGATTTCACTGGTAACCATAACGCCATTATCTGCGTCATACAGGCCACCATATTCTTTCTGTTTGTTGGTGGTGTTCGGCATAGCGTAATCAATACCAAACTCAGTCCAGGCGCCGCTCCAGGGTTTCCAGCCGGCATAGCGAAGATCAAGGTAGTTGATATTGACGTCGTTATCGCCATCGACGCGGTAATCGACGTCATTGGCATCGCCACGGATCCAGGCAAAGGAGATAGCGCCCGGACCCAGCGTATAGTTCTCGATACCGGCACCCGAGCCGGAGATATTCCAGTACTTAGTATCAATAATGTGCAGATCGTGACGTTGGTAGTAACGTTTACCGCCCCAGATCACTGCATTCTTATCACCCGGCACCAGCCCTTTGATCTGCAGATTGAGCTGACGCAAACCAAACTGCGCATCGTCGCCGAAGGTGGTTTCGTTATCATTAGAACCGTCGGAGAACATGCTGACCATGGTGTCGACGTAAAAACTGACGTCATCCTTTTTGTAGACTTCGCTGCCCAGCTCAACCTCGCCATAGGTGTCGGCTTCATTGCCAAGACGGCCAATCTTGTTTTTTTGATACTCTTCAATACCGCCATCCTGCGATACGCCAACGCCACCACGCAGATAGCCATGGAAATCAATGTTGTCGATAGCGGCATAGAGCGTCGGGGAGGTCAGGGCCGCAGCAAGCGCCACAGCAGCAGTACATAACCTTGTTTCCATGTTATCCTCAATTTTCTTTGTAATACGTTCACATGACAGCGGCAGTAAACGCCTTTTGTCAGATGAGTGACAAACAAAATCGGGATAATGTGTGATGAACTGCAAATAAATTGGCGCTATTTGTAACGATTAGTGAATCAGATCACCAAATTTGACTATGTGAAGGTATTACTTTTACTTTTTATTCGCGCAATGTGACTGCAGCAGTCTGGCTTAACTTCCGCCTGTGATACCATTCCGTTATCGGTCATCAGGGATGCGGATTATGAAATCAAAAAATGCCACCTTAGAGGATGTCGCCCGTCACGCTGGCGTGTCGTATCAGACGGTTTCGCGCGTTTTGAATAAGTCGGCGAACGTCTCGGAATCAACGCGGCGCAAGGTAGAACAGTCAATTGAGACCCTGCGTTACGTGCCTAACCGACTGGCGCAGCAGTTGGTGGGGAAGCAGAGTACGACGCTGGGTCTGGTGACCACATCGCTGGCTTTACATGCGCCATCACAGGTGGCCGCTGCGGTTAAGCGTTATGCCAACGCAGCGGATTATCAGGTGCTGATCGCTATGATTGATGAGAACGTCAATCAAAGTCTGCAGAATTGTATCAATGAGCTGAAGTCTCAGCGGGTGGACAAGGTGATTATTAACGTCCCGCTGGAGAGCAGCGATGCCGAGAAGATCGTGCAAGAGAACGAAGATATCCTCTGTCTTTTCCTGGATGTCGATCCCTACAGTTCGGTGTTTAACGTTTCGTTTAATCCGGCTGATGGCACCCGCGCCAGCGTCAAATATCTTTATGAGCAGGGGCATCGTGAATTCGCGCTGCTGGCCGGGCCAAAGGAGTCGGTCTCCGCTAATCTGCGGTTAAAGAGCTGGCTGGATACGCTGGAGAGTTATCGTCTGAAGCCGGTCAGCGTCAGCCACGGTAACTGGGATGCGCAGAGTGGTTACAGCGGGGTGCTGCAACTGCTGCGGGAAGCGCCGGATTTCAGCGCGCTGCTGGTGGGCAACGACCAGATGGCGCTGGGTGTACTGAGTGCGTTGCATCAGCGCGGCGTGGCGGTGCCGGGTCAGATTTCGGTGATTGGCTACGATGACACCTATGAAAGCGCCTTCTTCCATCCGGCACTGACGACGGTGTCGCTGGATCTGGATTTGCAGGGCAAAGAGGCGGTCGCGCGTCTGCTGTTAGCCAGCGAGCAGGATGAGCAGCGCTCCTCTTCGATTCTGCCAGCAAAACTGGTGGTGCGCAGTTCGACCGGAAGCGCCGGGCAGCAGCAGCGGGATTTAAAGCAAATTGCCGAACAACTGCGGCTGATCGCCAGTCGACTGGAGTAGCTCTGCCTGGGTTCATATTTTAAAGAGTAAGAAGCTACCGCTGCTATGCTGAGATCAGGATAACTATTCATAACGTCGGTGAAATCAGCCGATGATGAAATCGCGGTCTGTGAACTGACGTTATGAATCGTGAGTCTGCAGGTACTTTCTGCCGCACATGATGGTCATATCATATCCTGTTAGCGTTCAGCCCGATTTTAACGTCTGGGGGCTGTGACGCTTCAGATAATAAAAAAAGCCACCATCGCTGGCGGCCCTGATGAATTTTAATGTGAGCGTTGCCGGTAAATCTGCCGGTGACGCTTTTTAATTTGCAGCGACAGTTTTCATTGCCGGACGCTGTGGCAGCACCACCAGTAAAGCGATAATGATCAGAGCCAGCGTCAGCGAAGCACCGTAGCGACTCAGCGCAAGTCCGCCTGCAGCAAGGGGTTTATCCAGAAAATCGCCGACAACGGCACCCAGTGGTCGGGTCAGGATAAAGGCTGCCCAGAAGAGCGCAGTGCGCGAAAGTGACGTAAAGCGGCTGACCGCCCAGATGATAGCCAGCGCGCCAACAAACAGCAGGATCCCGCCATCGTAGCCCAGCCCTTCAGTGTCTGCCGTCCAGTCACCTAATGCCGTGCCCAGCGTTTGTGAAAACATGATGGTGACCCAGTAAAAACTCTCGGTAACCGCGTTGTTCACCGAACTCACCGCGACTGTGCCGCAGGTAATTTTCCAGAGGAAGAGCGAGAGGATTAGCAGTGTGCTCAGCAGCAGGGTGCCGCCCAGATAACCAATGTTCAGTGAGCGATCGGCAAAATCTGCCATCGTTGTGCCGACAGTTGTTGTCGCGACAACGGTGAACCAGTATATCCACTTGTTAAAGCTGTGGCGGTTGATCTGCACCACTACCGCCACCAGAAAGATGATGGCGAAAATCAGTGTACCGGTCAGGTAACCAAGATTCATCGACATGGTCACCGCATCGCCACCGGTTTCACCCAGGGTAGTCGCAGCGATTTTGGTTAACCAGAAAGCTGCGGTAATAGCCGGAACTTTACTCAGAGAATGAGGAGCTGTGTTGTTATTTTGCATAGGATGATACTCCGGAAAAGCCCAATATGGGCTAAGACAGCGGAGAGGTTATAGGATTAATCTTAAGAAAAGATTAAGCTGAGGGAAACAATAGGAGCGATTCCTGACACAGCCTGCAGTCACTAATGTGGTGTTTAGTAACTGATTTTAAATGATATATTTGCTTAACGAACGTCACGTTCGAGCCGTAATTCGGATAAACAGATAAGAAAAAATTCTTAGTGACTCCGTTTTCTTCTTAATGATAACGCCATGCGAGTCGCGATAGCCTGCCAGCTTGGTAAGTTAAGAATGGCTGACCGTGCAGCAGCAGGGCACGCGGGTCATGCCTGATTAGTGGTGCCCTGATAAACAGCATCAGGGCAAGGCGAATGGCAGGGTAACTTCAACGCTGCCCTCTGAAGATCACCAGTTTTGTCGGGTGGGAGAGACGATCAGGTCGTTGACAGTGACGTTCTGCGGCTGATTGAGGGCATAGACCACCGCATTAGCCACATCCTGTGGGCTGATGGCGATTTTATTAAGTTCCTGCGCCACTTTACGGCCCTGAGGATCGGCGACTTTATCGGCCCAGCCAGTATTAATCACCCCGGGGCTGACGGTGCTAACACGTATCCCGTTATTGACGCCTAAATCCTTACGCATGGATTCGGTCATGGCATGGACAAAGAATTTGGTTGCGCTGTATACCCCCGCACCCGCATCAACCTGATGGCCCGCAACCGACGCCATATTCAGGATCTGCCCATCATTTTTTTTCAGCATAACGGGTAACACCGAGGCAATGGCATTCAGGTAGCCTTTAATGTTGACGTCTATCATCCTGTTCCACTCTTCCCAGGCAATGTCACTCCAGCCTGAGAAAAGCATCAGGCCTGCGTTGTTAATCAGGATGTCTGCCGAGCCGAACGTGTCACAGGCAGTCTTCACCAGCGCCTGGGTATCTTCCAGCCGCGTCACATCGGTAATCAGGCTGACAGCGCGCCCTCCTTGCGCTTCTATCTGACGCACCAGCTCATCCAGGCCGCTCTTATCCAGCGCGGCGGCCACAATATTTACGCCATGACGGGCAAGTTCCAGCGCAGCCGCTGCACCAATCCCGGAGGAGGCTCCCGTAATAATGGCTGTTTTGTTTTGCAGATAATTCATTGTCATTTTTCCTTCGGTAAAACGTGGCGGGGCGAGCGCCCGCCAAAACAGTGATCAGAAAGTGCCTTCCGGCCAGTCGGTGTAACCCTTTGCACCACCGCCGTAATAGGCTTCTTTCGGCGCAATGGTCAGTTCAGCACCGTAACGCAGACGTTTCACCAGGTCCGGGTTGGAGATAAACAGGCGCCCAAAGGCAACCGCATCTATGATCCTCGCGTTACGGCGGCTGATGGCCATTTCAAGGTCATAGTTGTTGTTGCCAATGAATGGACCGTCGAACTGAGCGCTGAGCGCGTCCATGTCCACGTCGGCAGGCACCTCGCGGGAGGTGGCCGTCGCGCCTTCAACGAAGTGCAGATAAGCCAGATTGAACCGGTTAAGTTGCTGAATGAGGTAGCCGTACATCGCCATGACGTTGCTGTCTGGCGGGGTATTTCCGGCGTCAGGCGTGACCGGAGAAAGGCGGATACCCACTTTGTCACTGCCCCAGATATTGACGATGGCTTCTGTGACTTCAAGCGTCAGGCGGGCGCGATTTTCGATGGAGCCACCCCAGGCATCGGTACGGTGATTGGTCGAATCCCGCAGGAACTGATCGAGCAGATAACTGTTGGCTGAGTGAACCTCTACGCCATCAAATCCTGCACGCAGGGCATTTTCCGCTGCACGTTTGTACTGTTCAATAATGCCTGGGATCTCTCTGGTTTCCAGCGCACGCGGCGTCGAAACCGGTACAAAACCGTTTACGGTATAAGTCTGGCCCTCCGCTTTGATGGCAGAGGGTGCTACCGGACGCTCACCACCAGGCTGAAGTTCCACGCTTGAAAAGCGGCCGACGTGCCATAGCTGGCAGACAATTTTGCCTCCTTCGGCATGGACTGCCTCGGTGACCTTTTTCCAGCCAGCTACCTGCTCTTCGCTCCATATCCCGGGCGTTGCGGCATAGCCGCGTCCCTGCGGAGAGATGTTGGTGGCTTCAGAAATAATCAGGCCAGCCCCGGCACGTTGTGCATAGTAAGTGGCATGGAGTTCATCCGGTACGCCATCTTCACCGTAACGGCTGCGGGTAACCGGAGCCATGACAATGCGATTGGCCAGCTCAAGGCTGCCCATTACAAAGGGTGAGAATAAATCGGTGCGGCTGCTGTTGTCAGTCATATAAACCCCTTAATAGTTGACCGGTCGTCTAGTAAATGGGTAAAAAAATACGGCTACCCAAGTAGCCGCGTTGTTGCGTTCATCGCCTGACCAAAGGCTTTGTCAGGATCGTGAATTTTTGCCATCAGTGAGGCACCGAGCCAGAGCTGATAGAGTTCTTCTGCCGTTTCAGTCGCATTCTTCACGGCGGGCAGGGAGCCATCTTCCTGACCCAATCGGATACAGGCGGCGATTTTCTGCACGATATCGTGCGTGCCGGTTGCCAGAACATGGCGCATATTATCGAACTGGTCGCAGACTTCTGCGCCCAGTTTCACTACCAGACATTTGCTTTCAGGCAGGTCTGCACCCTGAGTCGTTTTCCAGAAAGTGAAATAGCGAATCAGTCGCTCTCTTGCCGTGCCGGTCCCGCCTAACTGATGCTCAACTTCCTGCAGATAGTGACTGAAATAGTGATTCAGCAACGCTTCAGCAAACGCTTCCTTTGACGGGAAATAGTAATAAAACGAGCCTTTCGGAATACCGGCCGCTTTGACAATCTCGGAAATCCCGACGGCGCTGTAGCCTTTGTGAGTAATAATCGCCCTTGCTACATCAATGATGTGCTGGCGCATATCGGTTGTTTGTTTTTTCATGATTGGCACACCTTAACGAAAAACTGACCGGTCGTCTAGTAACTTCTTTTCTGTTTTGTGCTGTCAGCGTCGGATGGGGAGCAGGCGGGGGGCGTGCTCAGCGATCAGTTTGAGGCTCTCAAGCGTTGCACCATCTTTTGCCTCAATAGACATGCCTTCCAGCAGTGTATTAAGCACGGTTGCCAGCGCGACGGTATTGGTATCCGCTGGCAGTTGATTCTCCTGAACCGCTCTGCTCAGCCTTTTTTCAAACAGATCCTTTCCCTCCTGCCGCAGCACGCTGACCGCCCTGACCACATCCGTCGATTCTGCAGAGACATTGATGGCTGCCAGCACCACCATGCAACCGCAGGGCGCTGAAGGGGAGAGCAGGATATCTGCGGCTTCGCTAAAGAAGCTGTCAATCGCCTCACCTATGTCATCCCTTTCTTCCAGCCTTAACCAGGTGGTTTTCCAGTACTTCGTTTCGTAGTAATTCACCGCCTCCAGGAAGAGCTTTGCCTTGTTGCCAAAGGCGGAATAGAGGCTGGGTGGATTGATTTCCATAGCGGCACAAAGCTCGGCAACCGATGCAGGCTCAAAACCTTTGCGCCAGAAAAGATCCAGCGCCTTCAGCAACGCTTTATCACGGTCGAAGCTTCGCGGCCTGCCTTTTGGCTTTTCAGGAAGGGATGGCTGGTCAGGCATATACATAGGTGGCCTCAATCAATGTCTTGACACATTACATAGTGATCACTATACAATAATAACATTATGTAGTGTTCACTACAAAAAATGTGACTGACTTCTGAATAAGAGGTTATTCCTCAAGACGTTTCGATTATCGCTGCGCTGACGCAAAAGAGCGGTATCCGAATGGATACCGGATGAATCATAACGGAGAAGAAACCGATGAATAACACAACCTATGTGCAGGACTATGACGCTATCGTGGCGGTACTGAATCAGTACAATGAGGGCGGTAAGCAGGCGAAAAGCGTGCTGATGAAGCCTGCTTTCAGCGATAGTGCGACCATTTTTGGCGTCGACAGCGATGGCAATCTCAGCGGCGGTCCGATTCAGGGACTGTTTGACACCATCGATACGGCTTTCCGTCCCTCACCTGAGGCGAAAGCGGCTATCGTGCGCGTGGATATTGTCGGGTCAGCCGCCAGCGCGCGCATCGACACCGACGACATTTCGGGCTTCCGCTTTACCGACTTTTTCAATCTTCTGAAAGTGAACGATCGCTGGACCGTGGTCAGCAAAATCTATCACACACATACTGCCGCCTGATCACGATCAGTTGACCGTTGCAGCCTGCGATTCCTGCGGGCTGCATAAAATGATAGTGAGGCCAATAAAAGATCTGTGCCATTTTAGGGTGGGTGAGACGGTGGTAACCAAACGGCAGGAATCTCAGGAGCAAAAGGAATGAATACCTTTATTAACGCGGTAGAGCTGGCAAAGGCCTACAGGCTCATCAATCACGGTCCGGTCACGCTAGTGTCTGCGCGGCATAATGATACTGATGATGTCATGGCGGCTTCATGGGTATGCGCGCTGGACTACGAGCCAGCAAGGCTGACCGTCGTGCTGGACAAGATGGCCTATACCCGCCAGCTCATTGAACAGAGTCAGTCGTTTGTGATACAGGTGCCAGTGGCGTCGCAGGCGACGCTGGTTCATCACCTGGGTTCGCACACCCGTTTCAGTGAGGAAGATAAACTCGACCAGTCAGGCGTATCCCTTTTCAGCCTGCCCGGTATCAACGTTCCGCTGGTAGCAGGCTGCGCCGCATGGTTGTACTGTGAGCTTATCCCCGAAGCGCAAAATCAGCAGCGTTACGATCTGTTTATCGGAGAGATCAAAGCCGCGTGGGCTGATAGCCGTATCTTTCAGGAGGGTCACTGGCAGTTTGAACATTTACCCGCTGATCAGCGCAGCCTGCACTACGTTGCTGGTGGCCACTTCTACACCACCGGCGACGCCATCGATGTGGCCGATGCTTCAGCACCAACACCTGGAGCACATCTGGCATGATTAAAGATTCCGGCCCGATGAGCCGATATACTCAGGCTCATACTTCTGATACTGCATGCTGTCATAGACATTTTGCGTAAAACCATAGGGAAATGGTAACTCAGAAACTGCAGCTGCAGAGGCTCCGGTTTCAGCCAGCGTTTAATGGCGGGTATTTTTGCAATGATGAACCTGTCCCCGGAGCCTCCTTCAGCTTCCGGCGGGTAATAACGGTTATAATCAGGTCTGTAGCGACGAGTATTGAGCTTATTTAATATCGTCAGCAACATCGGAGTCGGCCGCCATGAACACCATGATCAAACCCTCTTTTACCGCCGTTTGGTCTACAGACGCCCAGGGTATCTGCGTCGCCAGTCAGGAAAGCCCGTCGGGTCTGATGCCTGAACTGAAGGGCGTAACCCTGAGTTCCTGGTTAAGGCTGGCGCAGGCTGACGACGATGCCAGGGTCGCGCTGAAACTGACCGCAGCACTGGAAATGCTGACCCCTTTTCATATTGAAGTGCCTATCCACTGTCTGGATGGAAAGACGCGGCGTGTTCTTTTGTCTGGCCTGCCGGATTCCCAGCCTGGGACATCTCATCTGCAATATAACGGCTTCATTCTTGATGTGACCGGACAGCGTAAAGCGCTGGAGGATGCGTTGCGGACGGCGGCAGAATATCGTCTGTTAATTGAAAACAGCACCGATCTGATTGCCCATTGCGACGCGGAAGGCCGGTACGTTTCAATCTCGCCATCTTATAGCGAAATGATCGGCTGGACCGCCGAAGAGGTCTTAGGCAGGTTAGTGCTGGATTTCCTGCATCCCGATGATCACGAAACGGCTACTGAAGCACTGACATGCATCTTCAGCGGGGGAGTGCTGCCGGATGTGGTTGAGGTGCGCAAGCTGCATCGTGACGGTCATTACATCAATCTGGGCACCAAAGCCTGTGGCGTCACCAACCCCAATACAGGAAAAAACATCGGTGCCGTACTGGTGTCGCGCGATATCACGCGAGACAAAGAACGGATGCGTGATCTTGAGAAGCTGGCGACCCTGGACACGCTGACCGGCCTGCATAATCGTGCCTGGATCATCGAGAAAGTGGGCTGCATGCTGTCGCAGGTAGACGATCAGGCCTTTACCACCGTGATGTTTATCGATCTGAACGGCTTTAAGGCGGTGAATGATCTGATGGGGCACGCGAGTGGCGATGATTTATTGCAACAGGTCAGCGAACGGCTGCAACGCTGCATACGTCCGGGCGACTCGGTGGCGCGACTGGGCGGAGATGAGTTTGTCGTGGCCGCTAAGTGCAGCAACCGCGAAACCGCATCCGCCATCGCCCAGCGGATTATTGACAGTCTGCAGGAGCCGTTCGCCATTAATAATATAGATGTGCGCATCGGCGCGGCGATTGGTATCAGCCTGGCCAACTTCGGGATGGCATCGGCCAAAATGCTGTTCGAAAACGCAGACAGGGCGATGTACCAGGCCAAAGCACGCCGCGATGGTTCTTATCAGTTTTTTGAGTCGGCAGCGGATTAATTGACGCATGTGCTTGCGGGTCTACGCTTTCGGCCCTGTTTATCCTGAACTTACCCGCTTATCACCCTGACGCTATGGATATGCCGGAAGGCCGCCCGGGCTAAGTTCATGCAGATTCTTTGACATCCCGCCCCTCATCATAAACCACCTGCGCCTGTTCCATTGCTCCCCCATGTTGCTTCGCCCAGCTCACCAGCGCGATAAAAGGATCCTGCAACGTCCTGCCCAGCGGCGTGATCGAATACTCAACCGCCACAGGGGAGGAGGCAATCACGCGACGGCTCACCAGTCCATTGCGTTCCAGTCGCCGTAATGCCTCTGTCAGGGACTTGTGGGTGATGGGATCGAGTCTGCGCTTGATGGCGTTAAAGCGTGACGGCTGAGAGCACAATACGGTCAGAATCAAAACTGACCACTTATTTGCCACCTGTTCCAGGATAGGGCGCGTGCTGTTGATCTCGGCCAGTACTGCGGTGATATCTGTGGTCATGAGGTTTCCTTGAGGATATCTGGTGTACATCAGGTGCGTAATTGACACTAAATATAATAAATATACCATCGGGTGTCTAACCTCTATCCGGAGTCGTAATGATGAAACTAAGTGGAAAGATCGCCCTGGTCACGGGGGGTAGCAGCGGTATTGGCCTTGCTGTAGCCCGGCGTTTTGTTCAGGAAGGTGCACGGGTTTTTATAACGGGCCGACGTGAAGCTCAGCTGGCTGAGGCTGTTGCGCTGATTGGCGGTGACGTCGAGGCAATTGCAGGTGACATCACCCGCACAAGCGACCTTGAACGTCTGTTTGACACTCTCAATGCGCGGGCTGGCCGACTCGACATCCTCGTCAACTCGTCTGGCGTGTCAGAACCGGCGAGCCTGGAAGAGACAACAGAGGAGCACCTTGATCGCATCTTTAATCTGAATGTGCGTGCCATGGTGTTGACGGTGCATCACGCGGTGCGACTCATGAGTGAGGGCAGCAGCATTGTGCTGGTGGGTTCGATTGCGGGAAACATCGCGAATCCCGGCTATGCTGCCTATTCCGCCAGCAAGGCCGCAGTACGATCCTATGCCCGCACCTGGAACAGTGAGCTGGCACCGCGGGGTATCAGAGTGAACACACTCAGCCCGGGTCCCACCGACACACCGATGTTTAGCCAGGCCAGCGATGAAGTCAGGCAGACGTTAAGCGCACGGATCCCGGCAAAGCGGCTGGGTAATCCTGATGAAGTGGCGGCGGCTGCCCTGTTTCTGGCGTCCGATGAAAGCAGTTACATCAGCGGCACCGAACTGGTGATTGATGGCGGCATGACGGCATAGAGGTTAGCGGCTGGCGATGTGGGATGGCTCGATGGCATGGCGGGGAGGGTTTTGACTCATTGAGACGCTCTCGCCATGCTCTCCCACCAAGAACACTTCTCAGAGTGATATTTACCTGCCTTAGATGTGTTCTGGTTTGAGTGTATTCATTGTGAGGCAGAACGCCGGTCCATGATCTCTTTCACGTAATGCTCAATAACTATCTGATGTTGATGGTTTATTTCCAAAATGAATGTCTGCAGGAAATCAGGTGTGGAGTGAAGTGTGTTCACAATCAGTTTATCGAAGTCTTTCTGAGTAAATCGGTCATAGCCTTTTAGCGTCGATCGCTGAAGCAGGGTATGCGCAGTAATTTCGAGAACGGCACGTCTGTAATCATCGGAAAGCAGGATATCAAGATCGTCACGGCTCATCTCAAAAGCAAAGCTGTAGCTGATAAAACCCGAATCAACAGGCAAGGAGTAGGTTAGCTTCCCATCCTCCTGTGTCACATGAGGTTCATATCCCTCACCCATGAGGTGAACTGACTGCATATTAATCTCCTTCTTTTTCAGCTCAGGGTTATTACTGCAACAGTTAAAACCACAGAAATCGATGTATTTCAGCTTATGACGACGAGCGCGCATGCGCACAACCTCAGATCGTTTAAGAGCGGAAGTTCCCGGTTGTTCACCTGTTCGCGAACGGCAAAACTGACTAAGTGGTATGCCTGTCAAGGAGGGTCACGTCAACCGTGCTCAGTGAGCTACAGGTATCCAGGCGACTTTATAAGGCTGTCGCTTCTCCCCGCTATTTTAAAGACAAAAAACAGCAGGGAGGAAGGCGTCGCTTTCATCTTTTGGAAAAAACATCAGAGAATGCTTCTGAACGGGCTTTAGCGCCCAGCCCATACCACCGGTTTCCTTGCCTGCCACGGACAGGCGTTTTCAAGCTGACCCGCCAGTGCCAGCAATACATTCTCCTGATTGGATCCTGCACAGAACTGCATGCCAATCGGCAGATTCAGGGAAGAATGGAAGCCCAGAGGAACTGACATTGCTGGCGTTCCGCAAACGTTCGCCAGCGCAGTAAACGGTGACCGATTGAAAACGTGATGCATCCAGCCGCGCCCATCCACGTCGTGCTGATGATGATTGTACTCACCGAGCAGACCTGGCAGGGCGGGGAGAGTGGGTGTCAGCAGAATATCGTAAGCCTGATAAAATTGCCCCATCGCTTGTGTGACGGCGTTTCGCATATGCATTGCACCGACCAGTTCAGTAGCCGTAAGAGAATGACCAAGTTTCCAGAGTGCGAGGCTTGCCGGTTCCAGCGTCTCTTCATTAACGGGATTGTTGGTTGCTGACGCCAGCGCATCGATCCAGGCTGCGGTATTGGCTGACCAGAAGCGGGTATTCAGTTCAACAAAGTTGTCCCAACTGCCGATTCGGGGCGTCGCGTCCTCTACCTGATGACCCAGCGCGATGAGCTGTCCGATCGTTTTATTGAGCGCTTCGACGACTTCTGGCTGGCTGCGCTGACCGTTCAGCGGATGCGTCATTACACCAATTTTCAATGACCCCGGATTCTGAGATACGCAGTCATTCAGATTTGGATGGGATGCGGCGATGATAAAAGGATCACCTGCCTGATTACCCTGAACGGCGTTCAGTAGCGCAGCAGTGTCACGAACGGTTCGGCTGACGAATCCATGCACGGCAAGGCCAGACCAGACTTCGTCGACATCAGGTCCCATGCTGATACGTCCGCGGCCAGGCTTCAGCCCGAACAAACCATTCGCGGAAGCGGGCACTCGGATTGATCCGCCGCCATCGGTAGCATGCGCGGCAGGTACCATGCCTGACGCTACAGCGGCAGCTGAACCTCCACTGGAACCTCCGGCACTATGATCTGTATTCCACGGATTGCGCGTGCCGCCGTTAAAGCGTGGCTCCGTGGTCGTGCTTGCAGCCAGTTCGGGGGTTGTCGTTCGTCCCAGAAGCACAAGCCCAGCCTCTCGCATTTTGCAGGTCAGATTTGAATCCTGCGGCGAAACGTATCCGGCTGCCAGTCGGCTTCCCAGTTCATTCCGACGGTTTTTTACCGATACTCCCAGGTCCTTGACCAGCATGGGTACGCCCTGAAGCATGCCTGAATTAAGGCTGCACTCATCATCCCAGACCTCAATGACAGCGTTAATTTCATCGTTCACTTTTTTGATGGCGTTGATGGCAGCATCTTTGACTTCCTGCGCTGTGACTTCGCCCCGGGAGATGAGTTCAGCCAGGCCGGTGCCGTCGAATGAGGTATATTCTGTCAGTTTCATGGTTTCCGCTTAGGGTTGCTTGTGCTTTGAAGGCACGCTTAAAGTATACTGAATAGTATCTTTTGATACTGATCGGTATCGTACGATACTAATTAGTATCGTTGCAACAGGAGAAACTCATGCACAGAACATCGCAACCCCGGCTGCCACCTCGTGAACGCATCCTGCAGGCGGCGGAAAGTCTGTTTTATCAGGAAGGGATTACCCGGATCACCGTGGATGCAATCGCAGCGAAAGCGGAGTCGACCAAAATGACCCTTTATCGTCATTTCGCGTCCAAAGAGGCTCTGGTGCAGGCGTGGATCACGTTACTGGTTGAGGATTACAACCGGGTATGGGAGGCGCTGGCGGAACGATACGGACAGCAACCGGATGCGCAGATTATGGGTTTTGCCCGTTATCTGAAGGACAATCTTGCGGGAACCCTACAACGAGGATGTCCTTTCACAAACACCCTGGCAGAAACCACAGGTCAATTTCCTGAAATCAGGGGGCTGATCTTTGCTCACAAGAAAAAGCAGTTTAACAGGCTGGTTTCGCTCTGCGACGCAGCGGGCATTACCGATCCACAGAGGCTGGCGAAAGAGATAACGCTAATTCTGGAAGGCCTGCAGGTGGTGGCACAGAATGAAGCGTTTGATGGTGCTGCAGATTTCGTACTGCAGCACCTGGAAGCTAAACTCAGGCTGCCTATGTGAAGATGTAGCTTAGGAGGTGCCTCACGAGTTACGTTGAAAGAAGATATAATGATCCGCTTTGAGCGCAAAGCGGATAGATCTAAGTGACTTTGACGTCTAAGCGCCGCTCATCCCCGGAATCCCGTCCTGGCCTCCATGACTGCCTCCGCGACCACCCAGACCTCCCGTCCCGCCAGGTCCCGCGTTGCCCCCGTCGCCGCCTTTCCCACCTGGTGAGTTGTCGGACGAACCCCCGTTACCCCCATTGCCGCCGTTACCTCCATTCCCGCCGTTGCCGCCATTCAGACATCCGGTGCCAGAAACGCCATTCCTGCCATTCTGAACAGCTGGGGAATCACTTTGTCCATCCAGACCATTCTGGCTTTCGCAGGCAGCGAGTTGCGGAGTGAGTAGGATCTGAGTATTCGCTGATACCGGCAGGCAACCTATCCCGAGCGAGAAGGGTACGAGGGGTAATAAATGTCGGAGCCTGAACATCGTTAATTCATCCTCTTAGTCGATGGTTACCAACCACTGCCACACCTTCAAAGGGCAGCAAGAATGGTGGCTTCCATTTTCTCCGGCGTGGTGGTCGGTGCAAATCGTTTAAGTGGTATGCCATCGCGCCCGATCAGGAACTTAGTGAAGTTCCACTTAATACGACCACCCAGTACGCCGGGTAATTCATTTTTCAGGTAATGAAAAATCGGGTGCGTTGAGGTGCCATTGACTTCCACTTTACCAAACATCGGGAAACTCACCCCGTAGTTGATGTGGCATGTCTGCGCGATCTCGTCGGCCCCGCCGGGTTCCTGCTTACCGAACTGGTTGCAGGGGAAGCCCAGCACCACCAGACCCCGATCGGCATACTTTTTGTAAAGTGTTTCAAGACCGGCGTATTGAGGCGTGAACCCACAATGGCTGGCGGTGTTAACCACCAGCACTACCTTTCCAGCGTAGTCGGCCATCGGGATAATCTGACCATTCAGGCTGGAGGCAGTGAGTTGATAAAAGAGAGACATGTTGTAATCCTCAGAGCGGAACCAGTTTGATGTCAACATTAGCACAGCGCGGATAACGGAGGGGATCAGGCGAAGCAGGTGTTCTGCTGGCAGGACCGGTATCCCTGCTTCGAACTTTACCGCCAGCGTTATGGATTCTTTTCCACTTCTGATGTGAACTCTGGTTGTTATTCCTGATGAATTTTAACCACAACTTTCCCCTTTGCATGCCCGCGTTGCAGCCAGTCAAGCGCATTCTGAGTTTCTGCAAAGGGAAAAACCTTGTCGATTACCGGTTTGATTTTCCCAGCTTCGATAAGGTTACTTATCCGGGTAAGCTGTTCGCCATCAGGACGAACAAAGAGAAACGAATAATCCAGTCCGCGCTTTTTTGAAAGTCGCAAAATCCTGCGGCTCATCAGGCCAAAAATCATCCGCAGGAAGATATTCAGCTGTCTGGCTCGTGCGAAATTGACATCTAATGGACCAATGAGAGAGATTATCTTTCCGCCGGGTTTCAGGATATTCAGGGATTTTTCAATCGAATCTCCACGGAGAGTGCCGATTACGATATCGTAGCCACTCAGCACATGTTCAAACGCCTGCTTTGTATAATCAACCACCTCATCTGCACCCAGTTGACGCACCCATTCTTCATTGGCTGAACTGGTGGTCGTCGCGACATCTGCGCCCAGATGTTTCGCCAGCTGAATCGCAAAGCTGCCAATCCCGCCGGAACCTGCCGGAATAAACACCTTTTGCCCAGGCTGTAAATGCGCTTTTTCTGTGAACGCCTGCCATGACGTGAGGCTAACCATAGGCAGTGAAGCCGCCTGCACGTGATCCAGATTTTTAGGTTTCAGGGCTGCGAGACGTTCAGGGACCCGTGCAAACTCAGCCAGTGAACCCGTGCCTCTGTCGAAAATGCTGGCGAAAACTTCATCACCTGGAGTGAATCGCGTCACCCGACTCCCTGTCGCAATTACCACGCCTGATAAATCACTGCCGAGGGTACCGGGAAGCTTAAAATGCAAAACCGGTTTGAACATTCCTCCAGGTATCATGTTATCAATAGGATTCAGACCAGCAGCATAAACCTTCACGAGTATTTCATCTGCAGCGGGAGAGGGATAATCCACGTTTTCAAATCCCAGATCAGGCGATTTTCCGTAGCGCTTAAACGTAAAAGCTTTCATCGTTCTGGTTTTCATTTTTTAATTATCCTGTGATGTTCACTCTTTAAATATTTTTGGATTCCTCTGTTACTGAATAAAAAGGCGGTTCCCAGTAGCAGTTCAATAAATACCGCAATAAAGATTTGCCCGTTAACATGACCTTTCTGCCATTCGACGAAACCTGACGCGGCTGTAATAAAAGAGATTGTGCTGATACCAGCGGCAAGGGCATATCTGGCGTGTGACGGCGCTGAATTCCTCGCCAGCAGACACATCACTGCTGTGCCTGCAAAGAAAGCGGCAGAACGACGCGCGATCACCTCTGTACCGGTCGCCGGTTCAATTCCCCAAAGAGTCAGAAGTTGCTCTGGGAAAAACATCCATACCGTAGCCAGAATGAAAAACAACAGAGAAGTCAGTACAGCCAGTCGTGAAAATGTCATCTTTAATTTCTCGTATCAAGCTGAAGGCTGTTACGTACAACCCTATCCAGGATCCTGGGGGGCGCGAATCGGAGTATGAAATTCAGTTTCGCCGCGAGCTTACCTGCGGTATAGCGTACCTTTGGCCGTAAAGTCTGTGCTACTTTTAGCACCACCTCTGCCACGACCTCCGGGCTTTCCGCTTCAGCCATTGCCTTACTGACCACTTTCGTCAACCTAGCCCGGATAAGGTCGTACTCTTCAAGCTTCTCATCCGGTTCGATATTGTGGGCTTCAAACTGCGTTTTTATGTATGCCGGTTCAATAACAGAGACCCTTATGCCCAGTGTGCGCAGTTCATGGTCAAGTGCTCCGGTATACCCCTCGACCGCATGTTTACTGGCCGCATAAAGCGCTACATAGGGCAATGGCACAACCCCGAGAATCGAACCGATATTGATAATGCGTCCGTAGCCCTGACGACGCATGTGAGGCAGCACGGCGCGTGTCAGCCTGACAATCCCCATAAAATTGGTGTCGAAGATCTGCCGTGCCTGCTCGACAGAACTCTCTTCTGCCGCCGCCGGAGAGACTCCAAAACCTGCGTTGTTCACCAGGAGATCTATTCGCCCCTCCAGTTGCATCAACGCCTCAATGGCAGCCTCGACCGAGGTGTCGTCAGTGACATCCAGTGCCAGTAATGGAAAGGCGTGTTTACCTGCCTCTGGGCCACGCCGGCTTGTGCCGTAGACCCGGTAACCTGCTGCCTGAAGTTTATT
Organism: Pantoea sp. RCC30.1; assembly: GCF_058148845.1. NCBI lineage: Bacteria > Pseudomonadati > Pseudomonadota > Gammaproteobacteria > Enterobacterales > Erwiniaceae > Pantoea > Pantoea sp. RCC30.1. The sequence continues at coordinate 275,333 of NZ_JBXUHX010000001.1, forward strand.
CGCGGATGCTTTGCCAATACCTGAAGATGCGCCGGTCACCAGGGCTACACGTTTTTGGCTCATTCTGAGTACGCTCATGTGGTTGGGTTCAGATTTCCGTTCATTGAAGTGATACGGAATAACAGAGTAGTCATCAGTTCCCCTCAGCAGAACCACGCAGGATGGTTCCGCTGAGAAGACCCTCACTAACGCGTTTTGTATCGCGCAGCAGCTTCTTCCTGTCTGATGTCCGACAGCAGGCCCTGACGGGATGCCTCAAGAACATCCCAGCGTTCGGCGTTTTGTAAGGGCGGAATCGTCACGAGCTCGCGGCGGTCAAAACCAGCCAGAGCGGCGTCAACCAGTTCGCCCACTTCCATCATTTTTGAAGCGTTACTGATGTCGATACCCGCACGTTCCCAGATTTCGGTGTAAGTCCCCGCCGGGAGCACCGCCTGGATATAAATGCCCTTTGATGACAGTTCAATATTCATTCCCTGAGACAGGAAAAGAACAAAGGCTTTGGTTGCGCCGTATACCGTCATTGCAAATTCCGGGGCCAGTCCGACGATTGAACTGATATTCACGATTGAACCCTTTCCGGCTTCAGCAAAACGGGGAGCCGCCGCACTGGCAAGTCTTGTCAGGGCAGTAACGTTAAGTGCGATAAGCCGTTCGATAGAGTCAGGCGTCTGCCCGGTAAAACTGCCGGTCTGGGCGATACCGGCGTTATTGATAAGAATCCCTATCTGCGCGTCTTCACGAAGGCGTGCTTCAACCGTGGCTAAATCACTTGCTTGCGTAAGGTCGGCAGGCAGAACATCGACAGAAATACTGTTTTCCTGTCGTAGCCGTGCTGCAAGTACTTCTAATTTCGTTTTGTCGCGAGCCACCAGAACAAGGTTATGTCCACGACGTGCAAATCGCTCAGCGTAAACCGCACCAATACCCGTTGAAGCGCCTGTGATAAGGACTGAATCATTCGTCATAATTTTATCTTCTTCATTTATTTAGTAAAAATCGCCTTCGGCGACATAGGTATAACCATGACTTGTGGTGATTAATCAGCGTGTATTGCTAAGCGACGGATAATCGATATAGCCCTCTGCACCACCGCCATAGAGTGTTTCGGGATTGAGGGGGGCCAGAGGCGCTCCCGTCTTAAGTCTTTCGACTAAATCGGGGTTAGAAATGAAGGGGCGACCGAACGCAAATAAATCGGCTTTATTCTGTGTAAGGTGGTCAGACGCCAGCGCCAGGTCATAGCCATTGTTGCCGATATACGTGTTTTTGAAGCGGCGACGCAGTGAAGCGTAATCGAATGGTGATACATCACGGGGACCGCCCGTCGCGCCTTCAACAACGTGCAGATAAACGATACCTGCAGCATCCAGTTGCTCTGTCAGATAATCATATTGTGTCTGCGGATCGCTGCATGAAATCGCATTTGCTGGTGAGACGGGTGAGATGCGAACGCCCGTACGTTCTGCGCCGATCTCATCTTTAACGGCCTCCACGACTTCCAGCAGCAGGCGCGCACGATTCTCCACGGAGCCGCCATATTCATCAGTTCGATGATTAGCACCATCCTTCAGAAACTGTTCCAGCAGGTAGCCATTCGCACCATGTATTTCAACACCATCAAACCCGGCGGCAATCGCATTGGCTGCAGCCTTTCTGAAATCGGCGATAATCCCTTTTATTTCGTGCAATTCGAGGGCGCGGGGCTCAGAGACGTCAGCAAATCCGTTATTCACAAAGGTTTTAGTCCCGGCACGGATGGGCGACGGGGCGACGGGTGCAGCGCCACCGGGCTGTAAATCGACGTGCGAAATCCGTCCCACGTGCCACAGCTGTACAAATATGCGCCCACCTTTGGCATGCACGGCGTCAGTGACTTTCCGCCAGCCCTCAATCTGATCCTGCGTGTAGATTCCCGGCGTATCCTGATATCCCTGCGCCTGTTCAGAGATCTGCGTGGCCTCGGTAATCAGCAATCCTGCTGTGGCACGCTGAGCGTAATAGGTCGCAGCCAGTTCACCGGGAACCAGGCCTGCTCCAGCGCGGTTGCGCGTCAGCGGTGCCATCACAATACGATTCGCAAGCGTGACAGACCCCAGTTCATAAGGTTGAAATAAAGATTCATTGGTCATGGTTATTCCTCAGCGGATGAGCAGGTAAAAGCACTGGCTTAATGATGATGATCATAATCATTAAGGTCAATTGGTTTGATTATGGTCATCATCAATGTATAATCAGGGTCTGTTGCAGGAGAAATAAAATGAAAGTGTCTAAAGAGCAGGTACGCGAAAACCGGTTGCGGGTCGTTGAAACGGCGTCAGAGCTTTTTCGTCAGCGTGGTTACGATGGGGTAGGCGTCGCTGAACTGATGTCAGCCGCTGGGTTAACACATGGCGGGTTCTATAAGCATTTTGGGTCAAAAGCGGATTTGTTAGCTGAAGCGATGAACTGCGGTTTTGCGCAGTCGGCCGAAAAAACCAAAGGTGCGAGTCGGGAAGCGTTTATTGAGTACTACCTTTCCCGGCAGCATCGCGATGACATGGGAAAGGGTTGCGTGATGTCGGCCCTGGGCACCGATGCAGCCCGACAGTCTGAATCAATCCGGGAGGCGTTTGCGGCCGGGATTGAACGTCAAATTGCCCTCTTAGAATCCGAAAATGTAACGCGTGAAGAGCTGATAACGACTATTGCGCAGCTTGTTGGTGCACTGATGCTTTCGCGCGCCTGTCCGGAAAGTTCCGGACTTGCTGATGAAATTCTTGAGGTCTGCCGTGCGCGTTTGCTCAATCCGGATTCCGGTAAAAAATGAATCAATGCGCTTACCGTTCAACTGGAATAAAGTCAGTTTGGCACTGACTGAAATGTCCAGCCTGCTGGCGTTTTATTAATAGCTGCGGTAATGCGTAATCCGGACTTCCCGTTCCGGATACAGTTCCCGCCAAAAGGTTATCAACCCGTCGGCTACCAACCCGTTTCAGTGACGCCTTGCTCAGCCATTATCGCGAAAGCCGGGATAAAGGCTCATTCCGCCATCAATGAAAAGCGTGGTGCCATGAACGTAGTCAGAAAGATCACTGGCGAGCCACACGACAGCATTCGCCACGTCTTCAGCCGCCCCGATGCGCCCGTAAGGGATGAGCTTTAACAACTCTTTACCCGCCTGGCCTGAGGTACTTTCCTTGTTGATGGCGGTTGCGATAGCGCCAGGTGCCACAGCATTAACACGAATCCGATCTTCGCCCACCTCCTGAGCAAGACTTTTCATCAGCATATCGACGCCGCCTTTAGATGCCGCATAGTTGACGTGTCCTGCCCAGGGAATGAGCTGATGAACCGAGCTCATATGAATAATCTTACCCACGGCTCTGCTGATTTCCGGGCGATGCGCCTGGCTACGGAACTGACGCAACGCAGCACGCGCGCAAAGGAACTGTCCGGTCAGGTTCACGTTAATAACGGTATTCCAGTCCTCTATCATCATATCAATGGATGCGGCATCTTTCTGCAGTCCTGAGTTCGCCACCAGGATATCCAGTCTGCCAAATTCAGCAATCGTTTGATCAAAGAGATTCTCAACATCCGCCTCTTTCGAGACGTCTCCCTTCACTGCGATGGCACGGCCACCGTCTGCGTGGATTTTTTCAACCAGTTCTTCTGCGGGTTCCGCCTGGCTGTGGTAGTTGACCACCACACAGGCACCTTCTTTAGCGAGTGCTTCTGCGCAGGCATAGCCGAGACCCGAGCTGGCACCGGTAACCAGCGCAACCTGATTTTTGAGAGACAAGATCATGAGGCTTCCTTAGTTCTGTAAATGATGAGCTTCTTAATCCGGCAGGCATCATCCTGGGATTGAATATCGCTGACACTGCGAAGTCCAGACACCTGGACTCTGATCGATTGGCTAATCAGATCGAGCGCATGGGCCTGGGTCACTGAATTATAGATGCGAAGTTCGGGATTGGCCGTGGTTGCGCCTGAGAGGCAGGGTCAGGATGGCTCCGGCTGAACGGAAAAGGAGTCGCTGCACTATTGCACTGGTCAGAAGTTGGCGAATCCTGAGCACGGCAATAATAAAAACCGCACCAACACGGTAAGTGGAACCAGAATCCTTCCCTATATCTATAGCGAGACATTATTCAGAGAGATAACCCCAGGCAGTATCGCCAGATAGAAAGCGATGGTTTTAAGGTTTTCAGGCGTTACCGCGCCCTGACAATCTTTCTGGCAGAGAGATGCGTTCTGATAGCCGCGACGGGTTAAGGTGTCTCATCAGAAAATCGTGCGCTAATGGCATCGCGTTCATAGCCCTGCGGTTGTGTCAGAATCTGGTATAAATCAGGACGTCGGCCATGGATCCAGCGCCGTCCAGTACTCATTGCGAGCAGACTTAAATCCAGTTCAGCACTCACCATAATATCTTCAGGTGCCCAGGTTTCATTAATGATTCTTCCATAAGGATCCAGGATCATTGCATTGCCTGTGCGCACCTCGTCATCATCTGCACCTACGCCATTACTGAAGAGAATAAATAATCCGTTGTCATGTGCACGGGCAGGTAGCCATCTCATCAGCCATTCCCGGCCGTTTGGCCCTTTGAACGCAGCAGTAATTTCTTCCTTCCGCATTTCCCGCTCCGCCCAGAGTGCTAACGGAATGGGTTTCATCGCGTAAGGGCTGCGGGAATCAGTACCGCCTGTCTGATGAGGTGCAAGAAGAATATCTGCACCCAGCAATGCGGTAGCCCGCACGTTTTCTACCAGATTATTGTCCCAGCAAATCAGGATGCCTGCTTTCACTCCCCAGGGAGTATCAAAAACGGTAAAGCTGTCACCACTGCTGATTGAAGGATGTTCAAAAGCATGGAGTTTGCGATGAGTCTGCATTGAGCCGTCCGGCATACAGGCAACATACGCATTGTAGAGGCGGCCATCGTCGGCTCTTTCAATCAGTCCGGCGCCAATCAGCATTTGATGTTTTACCGCCAGAGAACCAATGAGTTTAAGTGAAGGGCTCCCCACGATCGGTTCTGCGAGAGCAGACACGTCCGCTGAGGAGAGTTTGGGTACATGCCAGTAGCCGGTGATACACATTTCAGGGAAAGTGAGGATCTTTACCTGCTGAATCGCCGCCTGCTCAATAAACTTCTCCATTATCAGCAGATTGTATTTTTTGTTATTTGCCTGGTGCTGAAACTGGACGGTTGCAGCCTTCAGGGATGTGATTTTGCTCATGGGGTATCTCCAGTAATAAGCCAGACTGGATTACATAACGATTTTCAATAACGGTATAATCAAATCATTTCTAATTTTGATAACCTTCTGGAATGTAATAATGAACATCCGTTTGCTCAAAGCATTTTTGATACTGGCTGAAAAAGGAAATTATGCTGACGCGGCAAGGGCGTTGTTTATTTCGCAACCTGCATTGACCAAACAGATTAATCTTCTTGAATCCATGGTGGAGATGTCGCTCTTCACGCGGGGTCGTCATGGAGCAACACTGACGGCCAGTGGCCGACGTTTGCTGCCAGATGCGGAGAAGGTGGTCAGGCAAACCCGGCTATTTATGCATCATGCAGAGCGGGTTTCAAAAGGGATAGAAGGGCATGTAGCCGTCGGGTTCGGTCTCTCAAGCTTTTATCTGGCACCACGCTGTATTGCTGAATTTCGCCGTGATTATCCGGGAATAGAGATGTCACTGACTGATCTTCCTTCATTTAAGCAGTATGAGCTTTTGCAGAATGATGAGCTTCAGGTCGGCTTTGTCAGAGTGCCACCCCCCGTCGCGCTTGATTACCTGCCATTGTTTACCGATCGGCTGGTTCTTATTGCACCTGCAACGTCAACCTCCATGCTTGCTGCTGAATGGCTGAAAAAACGGCCTCTGCTGCGACTCTATGCTGAGCGAGGACGGGGTTTAAATGCGCAAATCGATCGCTTTCTGCATGACAATGGTCTTTTCATCTCATCGACTCAATTGAGTGATGATATACAGACTATTGTTGCGCTGGTCATCGCGGGTATAGGTGTCTCCCTGGTGCCCTACAGTGTTATGCATATTGCGCCGCCGGAACTGGTTATCATTCCGTTAACGGGTGAGTCATTAAGCTGGGAGGTTGGCATCGCCTGGAACGCGAGCCATGAGGATGTTATCCGTGACAATTTTATTGCCAGTATAAGAAAGGGCATAACTCACGAACGCGGGTAATTCGCATTGTTGTTCCGGTGCCAGCAGGAGAGTTTCAATGTAATCCTGGCCGGAATGATGGCCAGGTCTGGACCTCTTTTCTGTCCGATCCGCTTCTTACACGAATACTTTAGAGGGATCAGTAATGCTCCAGCGGATCCGCAAACAAACAGCCTGTAAGGTCTTCAGCAAATTTCCCCTCAGCGATATCCGCTTCTATCAAAAAGTGTTTCTCGTTACAGGCCCGCAATGACAGAACGCTGTCCTGCATGACTTCCGGTAATGCATTGAGGTAAATGCCTTGTCGGGAGCATCCCTCTCAGATGCAAATCGCATGAGTGCCAAAATAGGGCGGGGCTGCTGGCTGATAGATGTGATTGATTAGCAGAGCGGTTTCACCGACGGGGATATCGCCGATGCGTTGCTGGCGGATCCCGCGACACCAGCAACGTGAGCCTGCTCTTCTGCGCGTCCGCTTTTGCTGATGCGCCAGCGGAGGTGAAAAGATGTTATACAGGGTCGGGGCTGAAGCTTTTGGATCTGCAATCTGTTGCGTACTACCCCGTTAGCTGAAAGGGGGCGGATCGAATGCGTGTTTACTGGCAGAGCGGAGCCACACGCTGGCGGGAAACGCACATTGAATAACGATCAGAAGCGATATGTCACCAGCAGGCTTCCGGTGGGCGATGTTTTTCGTTGCACAATCGGGCTATTGCGCGCATCCCCCGTCAACTGCGTAACGCCTGCTGCGGCAACCACGCTCCAGTCCTCATCGAACTTATGTGTCCAGTCAAGATTCATTGACCAGGCATAAATTCCCGACCCGGCTTCATATCGGGTAAACCGTGATGCGGCCGATTGGGATGCATTGACTCCGTAGTAAGTCTGCATGTATTTCTCCGTCCCCCAACTGCCGGTCAGCGCCAGCGTCACGGTATTGTTCGGTGAGGTATAGAGCGGGCTATTAATGCCAAAATGCAGTGCCGCGCCATTGTTCCGCTCAGAAAATGGCACTTCAGCCTGGAATTGCAAATTAAGCCAGTCTGTCACCCCATATCCCAGGCCAACCGCACCGAGAGCCGAGCCTTTGACGTCGCCCATACCACGCAAATAGTCGCTGCCATCGCTCAGCGAGTCGCTGTCCACGTCGTGATCTTTCCGGCCTGAGCGATAGCTCAGCGCAGCGTTGTAATCGAATTTGCCGATGTTATTGCCATAACCGATGCCCCGTGTGGAGCTGACGAAAAAACCATTTGTCATCGTGTAATCAAGCACCAGGGCAGTCGTGACGCTGCTTTTATCCGAACCAGAATAGCGTGGCGTAACGTTCGCGCCGCCTCCCAGAGTCAACGCGTTGCCCTCATTTTGTGCTGCCGACAGTATCGGGGTGGCCAGTAACGCCAGGACTGCGCCCTGCAACATTTTTTTCAGGCTGCGCCCCGGGATTGAAAGGGGGAATTTATGACGCAGTGTGTTATTTCTCATTAAAGAAGTCCTTTTGGATTCAAATGATTACGATACAAGCGGTTTGTAAACGCCAGAACGCTCATCTTGCATGCGCCTGCTAAAGTTCTCATGAGCCAAAAATGAAGAAAGGGTGAAGCAATCACTGATGCAGCAAAGCTGATAGATTTCCTGATACCGTTTTTTTCTTCAGACGATCTTCATTCACTGTTGATACCGTAACCATTGTGAAAATACTCCTGATCGAAGACGACCTGGATCTCGGCAACGGCGTACGTATTGCCCTTTCAGATCAAGGACTTGATGTTATATGGGTTCGCCGCAAAGAGGATGCGCTGCATCAGCTTCATGTCTGCGTGCCTGAACTTGTATTGCTCGATCTCGGATTACCCGACGGCGATGGCATGAGCCTGATGGCGTGCCTGCGTCAGCAGCTCAAGGGGATTCCCGTCATCATCCTGACGGCGCGAGGCACACTGCAAGATCGCCTTTCCGGGCTGGACGCTGGAGCAGACGACTATCTCGTCAAACCGTTTGTTCTCGCCGAGTTGTTGGCGAGGGTGAGAGCGCTTGCGCGTCGCAGTTATGGTTTTCAGAACGAGGCGATAGAACTTCGCGGATTATCACTTTATGTGCCCACACGACGCGTGACCGTGAATGCACGGCATATCGAGTTGACGGCAAGTGAATACGCGCTGCTTGAAACGTTGATGTTGCGCACTGACCGCGTGCTTACTCGCAGTTTTCTGGAAGAAAGGATCTTCGGCGCAAAAGAAAATATGAGTAATGCGCTCGATGTGCATATGGGGAATTTGCGTCGCAAAATTGGCGACGGCTATGTGCGAACGGTGAGGGGAGTTGGGTATGTCATTGATACCGTACCCATTCAGAAGGGGGCAGGTTGATGCGAAATGTCTGGCGCCACCTGAGAACCCCAACGTTCGTACGGCGAATTATGGTAGCGCAAATGCTACTGCTCACCCTGCTCTGGTGTCTTTTTCTGACTTACGTTTTGTGGGAGGACTTGCGTAGCCCGCCGATATTAACCGGCAGCAAGACGTACGAAACGATTTTTACTGTGGTTAAGAGTATGGACGATCACCCGCAGGAGCGAACGCAGGTGCTGGCTGCATTAAGTAAGGCAGTGCGGGAAAATTATGGCGGCGGTGAAGATCCAGAACTCTCAATCAGCCTTATCGTGCGCAAGAACAAAGAGATAATTTATGCCTCTGATGGTGCGCCAGCCGGAGTGATAAACAGCCGTTATGGAAAAATTGAGCGTGTTGAGAGTGATGGCCGCACCTGGACCAGCCGTACCTTAAAGTCCAGGAACGCCGATACAGAGGTTACGCTTATCACCCCTGCTGGAGGCTGGAATTTCTTTATCTACCTGAACTCGCGCGGCTACTACGTGATGCCGCTGCTGGTATGCATTCCTTTTCTTTTGTTTCCTGCGTGGCTGTCAATCCGCATTGCAATGCGCCCATGGAATAAGGTGGTAAATGAAGTGTCCTTACGCACGCCGGACGATCTCTCGCCCTTAAAAGCAGTGCCAAAGCACAGCGAGCTTCGCCAGATGGTTGACGCTGTTAATGGATTTCTTGCCAGGGTGCGGGAAAGCACTGAACGGGAACGCGTTTTCATTGCCGATGCCGCTCACGAGCTGCGTACCCCCCTGGCGGCGATGCGAATCAATGTTGAGGCGTTGCAGTCTTATGTGAGCAGTGACAGCCAAAAAGAGTTGCTTGCAGGCATTATTCGCAGCAACAGCCGTGCGGCTCGTCTGGTCAATCAGTTGCTGCTGATGATGCACAGCGAAGCGCGCATTGACACGGTTATGGAGCCTTTGCAGCTGACAACGCTTATACAAGAACGCATGGCCGGGCTGGCACCGCTCGCGGCGGAACGCAGGATTGAACTTGAATTCTACGCCGAAGAGGAAATCTGGGTGACTGGCGTCAGGGAACGGTTGATGTCGCTTATCGATAACGTAGTTGAAAATGCCGTGAAGTACAGCCCTGGGGGCGGAAGGGTTGAGGTGGAGTTACGATCCTTAAATCAATCCACGCAGTTACGTGTTTCAGATACAGGGCCTGGCATTCCCGTTGAATTGAGGGAGCGCGTGTTCGACAGATTTTTTCGTGATCCCAATCAAATGCAAAGCGGGAGTGGGCTGGGGCTTGCCATCGTCAAAGCAGTTGCGCAGCAACACCACAGCAGCGTAAGCCTCAGTACGTCGGCAGAAGGTGGGCTGGTGGTTTCGGTCGATTTCCCAAATCACAAGTCCGCCTGAAAGCAAAAACAACGTTGATCCGCTCCGGCGGAGGGCATTTACCTGAATGATGGAGTTAAAAGTGAAATACGTTGCTCTGGCAAGCCTGTTATTTTCGGTCTCACTCAGCGGGTGCGCTATTACCGTCAGCGAACTAAAAAGCAGCCAATCCTCTTTTGACGGCAGTTTCTTGAGCAAGGCAGGGTCTTCTGATACTTATCGAACCCTAAGGTACATGGCAAGGCAGTGCCTCGAATATGAGGCATATTCAGGAAATCCGGTCATCGTATTAAGCGAGTTTGATGGTGAGCGCAAAAAAGGTGAGATTAATCAAAAGTTCCTTTCACAGGGATTGTTGATTAACAACACGCTGATTGAGATCGAAAGCCCTGATGGTGACAATGCGCAGGTCAGCCTGTATACAACCAAGAACCTCCTGAGCACGGGTATCCGATCGCCAAAGATAAGTGATATCAAGCGCTGGGCTGACGGCAATAAAACGTGCTAGCGCGACACCGCGAAGCATCCCAGTCATATGACTTGCGCCACATTGATTAACACACCGCAATTTTAAGTAATACTCATCAGAGGTGAGAGCCACTGCGAACTTCCACTTCTCGCTCAAAGCGGACATCCGCCTGACTTCAGTCCGCTTCGTGCCAGAAGCGGACGTTTTAGCCGTAATACCATTTTTGCGTGATGTAAAAGATGGCTGTATGCGTATAATTTCGTAAGGTAAAAAAACTGACCAGGAATTTATTAACCTGCAAGGATAATTGCCCATGCGAATCCCCACGCTTACAACAGATCGGTTGTTATTAAAACAGTTAGTCGCCGATGATGCTCATCAGATCCAGAAGCTTTATCCCCGCTGGGAAATAGTCCGTTATATGGTGGCATCGGTCCCCTGGCCTTATCCAGAGAATGGTGCAGAGAATTACGTCAATAATGTTGCTCTGCCTGACATGGCGAAAGGAATTGCATGGTTCTGGACTATCAGAAATCGTGAGATACCAGACAAAGTCATGGGCTTGATCAGCCTTTACGATGAAGAAGATAACAACCGCGGATTCTGGCTCGCTCCGGAATATCAGGGGCAAGGCTTTATGCGTGAGGCTAGTATTGCGGCTACAGATTACTGGTTCAATGTGTTGAATAAGCCGGTATTGCGCGCACCTAAAGCAGCCGTTAACATCCGCTCTCAGCGTATTTCAGTCAGTAGCGGAATGCGGCTTATCAAAACTGTTAAGAAAGAGCATGTCAGCGGTCTTCTGGATTCTGAGCTTTGGGAAATCACCCGGGAGGAGTGGAACGCTCGAAGAGTTCAATGATACCAGTAATACAACGTCCGCTCTTCGCTCAAAGCGGACTGACATGCCTCAACAGCTTACCACTGCTTTTACCAGGCTGGACGACGTTGCCTGAACTCGTTTCGGGTAACGTCGTCAGCAGGCAAGCCGCGCAGCAGTGCGACAGCAGAATTTAATAGTTACAATATACTAATGCGATTTAATAACAGGCGCAGGATCAGGCCGGCGAACCGGCCTGAGGCATTATCAGATGGCGCAATAAACACGCGCTTCACGTGGCGTGTAGATACCAAACGTCACCACGCTCAGTAAGCCATTAACAAACGTCTGCTGCACTTCAACCCGACTAACTTTTTCCTGGCCGCCGCACACCTGTGCCGCATCAATGCTCTTACGCTGACCGATACCTGAAACAAAGAACGGCTGGCTGGTAGTTTTCGTCGCCGCGCCAACTTGATTCTGTTTCATTACGAAAGTCTGCTGCGCACAGCCGGTTAAACTCAGAGCCAACAACGCCGCAACACAAAGCTTGTTCATAAATATCCTTATCGCTTGAAATGAAAAAATAAATGCTGAGTGAAATCATCACTCAGCCAGCAATCAGGTTATCGACAACGAAAGCGGAAACATAAGAAAGATTTTTAAGTACGCCTAACGGATGCGTTTTGCTGAATAGTACAGCAATAAAAAAAGCCCCTGCACAGCAGGGGCTTTTTATGTTTACCGCAGCGTTTCCGCTTAGCGAGTCAAATCGTTGAAGAACTTTTTGACGCCATCGAGAAAGCTTTTTGAATGCGGACTGTTCTTCTCGCTCATAGCGGACCCTGGCCTGCCGTCAGTCCGCTTTGTGCCAGAAGCAGACATTTACTCTCTCATCTAAACAGGCCGAAGGTTCCCGGCAGCGCTCAATATGTAACACCGGCTGGTGTCAACATGATGCTGATACGGCAGGTCTGACTGCCTTATTTACTGCGTTTTGTTCACCAAAACAGCTTATCCTGGATCACGCAGCCCATTAAAAATGCAGACTTTGGTTGCTTCAGTCTCCGTTGTAGGTAGACTGGTCTACATACTTACTGCATAAAGAGGCTGATCATGACATTTTTATCTGCAGGTTCTGAAACCGCCTACGAAAAACTGCTCAGTGCTGCGCGCGTGCTTTTTTACAACCACGGCATTAACGGCACGGGGATTGACGCCATTGTCAAAAGAGCAGGCGTTGCAAAAAAAAGCCTGTACAACAACTTTGCATCCAAAGACGAACTTGTGGCGACCTACCTCAGGGTACGCCATGAAGAATGGCTTTCTTTGTATAAAAGCCGGCTGAAATTGGCCATGACGCCCAGAGAGCGGGTGATGGCCGTTTTCTCTGCCTATGAAGACCATGCTGAATATGCATATGAGAACGGTTTTCGCGGCTGCGGCCTGCTGAACGCGGCGGCAGAACTTCCCTCCGGGGCGCCGGGCCGTCAGGCCGTTCGTGAACACAAAGAAGAAGTGGAAGCGATCTTGGCTGCGCATCTGACTGAGCTGATGAACGGAAAGTCTGAAAGCGCGCGCAGTATGGCTAGACATTTTGCCTTTCTGCTGGAAGGCAGCATTTCGCGGGCCGGACTGGAGGGTAACAGTGACTGCGTGACTCAGGCAGGCTGCATTGCCGAGCAAATGATGGAGGCGTACTGATGCTTTCTTCGGGACAACGCCTTGGCGGCATGGCGGCTGTGCTTATCGCTGCCGTTCTCTGGGGAACGACCGGCACAGCAGCGACTTACGCCCCTGGGCTGAGCCCGCTGGCCGTAGGGGCGGTTGCGATGGGGATAGGTGGCCTGCTGCAGGGGCTTATCGCTGCGGCAACCATAATCCGCCAGCGCGCTCTGATAATCTGCAACTGGCATTTCCTGCTGACCGGCGCAGTGGCGGTGGCGGTTTACCCTCTCGCTTTTTATGCTTCCATGCACAATGCCGGTGTTACGGTCGGCACGGTTATTTCCATCGGCTCTGCGCCGATCCTGTCCGCCCTGATTGAATGCCGCCTTGACGGTCTTCGCCTGACCAGGCAGTGGATGTGCGGAGCGGGCGTTGGTGTTGCGGGCATGGTGCTGCTCTGCCTGGCAGAAAGCAGCGGAAGCAGTACCTCAAATGATCACGCCATGACGGGGATCTTTCTGGGCCTGCTGGCCGGCTTCACTTATGCCTTTTACTCGTGGTCAGCGCGGCGGTTAATGCAGGCCGGCGTCGTCTCCCGCGCCGCGATGGGCGTCACCTTTGGCGCAGGCGGTCTTCTGCTTATGCCTGTGCTGCTGATGACGGGAGCGCCGCTCCTGACGGCATGGAACAACGCCGCCGTCGGTATTTATATGGCGCTGGTTCCGATGTTTCTGGGTTATGTCTGCTATGGCTACGGACTTGCGCGCATTCCGGCAAGTATGGCAACAACGATCACTCTGCTGGAGCCGGTTATAGCCGCGATGCTGGCGGTTGTGCTCGTCGGTGAAAGGCTGCCGCCTTCCGGATGGGCAGGCGTCGGTCTGATAGTTGCGTGTCTGGGGATAATCACCGTTCCGGCCGGAAAGTTACGTTTCAGTTTGTTCCGCAAACGAAAAGAAAATTTTGATATCGCAGAAAGGAAAGAATCATGAAAGATAAAGCGTCATTTGACTCATTTTCGGCTCTCGATATGCGTGCCGGTACCATCATCAGAGTTGAGGAGAGTAAAACCTCAAAGCCCACCTGGCGGATGACGATTGACCTGGGACCCGAACTGGGAACCCGGGTGTCATGCGGAGCGTATACTAACTACGAAGCCGGGGAACTGCAGGGAACGCAGGTAATCTGCATCGTTAATCTGGGCACCATGAAGATGGGACCGGAAAAGTCAGAGGTGCTGGTACTGGGCGTGTCTGATCGTTCAGGCGGGACGATCCCGCTGACCACAGAAAAGCGCGTCGGTAACGGTGAGTGCGTTTTCTGAAACCCGGCAGCTGTATCTCGCCGTGAGCTGCAAGGATATGCCACCGTTGTCCGTCAAGCTCAACGCGAGATAAAACCAGGCAGAGGCAAGAAAAGGATTCTGGTAGCTTTCAGCGAATCTGTCCGCATTTCGCTCATTGCGGACCTTGCAGCGCGTATGCCCGCTCTGTGCCAGAAGTGGACGTCTAGGCAGCAATCCAGTCGTTCCCATGGTTACGTGATGGAACAGATGACGAATAGTGTTTTTTTGGCTCTGCTGCGTCACCCACGGCTCCGTGGCTTTGAAGCCGCAGGCGCTGCAGGCCTTTGACTTGCAGCTCTGGCAGAAGAAGCGGGAGTGAGTGCAGTCAGGTGATGAACAGCAGTAGCGCTTTACCCCCATCGCCGTGGTGCCGCAGGCGAGTATGCGCTCAACGCAGAGGCGGGTCCATGGCGTGACGCGGTCACCGAATTTTTCGAGGAAACTATTCCAGCCGTCATCAACGGTGAAGAGCAACTTCGTGGGGCGTGGAATATATATGCCCCAGAGTATAAAACGAGGCTCAGGGCATGAAAACCATCGGTGACGCTCGCCCTGTAAGGGCGCTACGTTCAGCGTGTCGGATAGGATTATGTTTATGGAAAAAGGGCGCGTGGTCTGCGATGACTCTCCGCAGGCTGCTGCGCAGCGGCGAGAACCCGCGTATTACCGTATTCCTGAAAGACGTAAATCTGGTGCCCGTCTCGGCCTAAAAAAACGGGCTGCGGTAACATTTCCCTGCCGCAGCCCGGGTGGATTAAATCTCTATTACCTTCACGCCGGAACTGCGCGCCATTCGTACGCACTCTGCCGTGTCTTCTCCCCCAGGAAAAGCCAGCAGCACATCGGGGCGGCTGTCCTCCAGCATAAACAGATTGCGGCGGGTTTCCGCGTATTTACCGTGCAGCGCCCAGTTGGCCGGGTAGCGAATGACGTGCACGTCGGTACCGCGTGCCCAGGTTTCAATGGCGCCGCCGAGCGACTGATGCCCCCCATGGATCAGCACATTCATTGTCTGCGTGCTGGCATATAAATCCAGCACGCGGGTGAGGGTGTGGTTGTCGGCATAAAACCGACCTGCGCAGATTAAAACTCTCACTTTTCTGTACATTAAAGTTGCTTTCCTTGAAAAGATGCTTCGTCCACCTTGCGGCGGTTATTGTTTTTAAGCGTCCGGCGGCGTTTCGATAAAGCGCAGCGACTTATCGCCCAGGCGGTCAATCACCGGGTAGGCTACAGCCGCGATGTGGTGATGCACGCGGCGATAGTCCCGCAGCACTCGCTGGAAAATGTCGCCGGATTCCGCCCAGGCATTTTTGTCCTCTCGCAGTTTTTTGAAGTGCTCGCGGCTGGCGGAAGCCTCGAGTTGACGAATGGTTTCCTTGCGCTGCACCAACTGATGGGCAGCGGATAAATCTTCACGCATAAACGCGACGATGCCGAGGCGCAGGCTGGTGAGGATCTGTGCGTGCAGCAGACGGATATTGTGTAACTCAAAGTCGCTGAACAGTTCGGCCCGGCGAGCGCGGCGCGTAGCCAACTGGGTCAGGTTGCTGGAAAGAATGTCCCCCGCGTGCTCGAAGTTGATGATGAACATCAGGATCTCCTGGGCGCGATCGGCATCCGCGTCATTCAGCCCGTCATGGCTGATATCGGCCAAGTAAGCACGCACCGCCGCGCTGAGCAGATCCACTGACTGATCGAGCTGACGAATCTCATCGGCGGCCTGCTTTTCCTGGGTGACAAACAGCACCAGCAGGCGGTCCAGCATGATGGTCAGCATGTCGGCGGCGCGTAGCGATTCGCGGACTGAGTTAGACAGGCCGATGTAAGCCACTTCGAGGCCGGCATCGTCCAGATACATCGGCATCCCAGGATCGCCCACGCGCTCTTCTTCCGGAAACAGACGCTCGAGGAAACGAGCCATCGGTGCGGTCAGGCCGATAAACAGCAGCGCGAGCACGGCGCTAAACGCCGTGTGGAACCACACCACCAGCTGCGGTGTGCACAGCCCGGACTTCTGTGCAAGATCCTTCAGCAGCGGGAGCATTAACAGCGCGAGCGCACAGCCGACCAGGCGAACAATCAGGTTGCCCACCGGCAGACGGCGAGCCACGGCTGAGCCAGCATTTAGCACCGGCGGCAGCGCCCCGCCGATATTGGTCCCCATCACCAGGATCAATACTGTTTCCGGCCCCATCGTGCCGGTGACGGCAAGGGAAGCGATCAGCAAAATAATCGCCACGCTGGAGTGGCACAGCAGCGTCAGGATCGCGGCCACCAACAGGGCGATTAAGATATCTCCCTGCAGCCCCTGCATCACGGCGTGAAACACCGGCGTGACTTCGATTTCCGCCAGCGTGCCGCTCAGTAAATGCAGGGCAAGCAGCATCAGGCCGAGGCCAATCAGGGCGCAGCCCACGCTCTCAAAGTTGGAATGGTCGCGCAGCTTGAAGACCACAAACCCGGCCAGCAGCAGCAGCGGGATAGCCATTTCCATATTGAAGCTCATCAGCTGTACCACCAGCGTGGAGCCGATGTTAGCGCCGAGCATCACCGCCAGGGCAGGGGCAAGGCTCAGCGTCCCGGCGGCGGTAAACGACGTCGCCATCATGCTCACTGCGGTGCTGCTTTGCAGAACGCCGGTAATGCCAATACCGGCGAGCAGAGCCGTCCAGCGGCTGGTAAGGTGGCGTCCCATCCAGTTGCGCAGCGGCGTGCCGAAGCCGCGCTGTAGCGCAGTTGAAATCATATGGCTGCCCCAGAGCAGCAAAGCGATGGCACCAGCCAGGTTAATTAACAGAGTTGTTCCGGACATAATCAATTCCCCCTCTTCAGGGCGGGTGGTGTAACAAAACGCAGTAACCTGATCGAAAAACGATGTATGGCGCTGGCGAGGTTCAGTAACGCTTTCGCGTGTCGATAGTTGATTTCCCCTCCTGCGAACCAGGCCAGGGCGGTGACGCGAAGGGCGCGAGTTATTTTCATTAAAAATAAGACAACCAGTGCGATGGTCTTATTTTTAATCAGGAAAATCATGGAATGTTGCTTTTCCATAATGTTGTCCAGCTTGTGTTACTTGCCTGAAAGGTGCCGCCGAAGCGGCACCTTATTGCAGTTTTTAACGCAGCGTTAGTGCCACTGCTTGAAACGGCGCATGTAGAACGTTTTCATGCCCTGAGCCACGCAGCAGTAGGCGAGCAGGGTCGCTACCAGCCACGGGAAGTACTGCCATGGCAGCGCCTGCAGCCCAACCAACGGCCCGAGTGGAGAGAACGGTACGTAAATCCCAATCGCCATAATCAGCCCGGTCATCACCACCACCGGCCAGGCGGCGGTGCTCTGAATGAACGGAATTTTCTGGGTACGCAGCATCTGTACCACCAGCGTCTGTGACAACAGGCCTTCGACGAACCAGCCGGACTGGAACAAGGTCTGCATGTGCTCGCTGTTGGCGCTGAACACAAACCACATCAGCGCGAAGGTGGTCATGTCAAAAATGGACGACGTTGGGCCAATCCAGACCATGAATCGGCCGATGTTTTTGGCATCCCACTTGCGCGGTTTGCTCAGGAACTCTTTGTCCGTTTTGTCCCACGGCAGCGCGAGCTGGGAGATGTCGTACATCAGGTTTTGCAGCAGCAGTTGAATCGGAAGCATCGGCAGGAACGGGATGAATGCGCTGGCGACCAGCACCGAGAACACGTTGCCGAAGTTGGAGCTGGCGGTCATGTTCAGGTACTTCATGATGTTGCCAAAGGTCTCGCGGCCTTTGATCACGCCTTCTTCCAGCACCATGAGGCTCTTTTCCAGCAGGATGATATCGGCGGACTCCTTGGCGATATCGGTGCCGCTGTCGACCGAGATCCCGACGTCGGCATCGCGCAGGGCAGGGGCATCGTTAATCCCGTCGCCCAGGAAGCCTACGGTATGGCCGTTGGCCTGCAGCGCCTTCAGCACGCGAGATTTCTGCAGCGGCGTCAGCTTGGCAAACACGGTGCGTTCTTCCACCAGCTGCTGGAGGGAGGCGTCGTTCAGTTGCTCAATCTGCGGGCCGAGTAACGGCTCGCCTGGCTCCAGCCCGACCTGGCGGCAGATGCGGGTGGTAACGATGGGGTTATCGCCGGTCAGCACTTTCACCGCTACGCCAATGTCCATCAGAGCAGCAATCGCCGGGCCTGCGCTCTCCTTCGGCGGATCGAGGAATGTGAGGAAACCGCGGATAATCAGATCGTGCTCATCGTCGGTACCGTACTGTTTTTTCGCCTCGGCTTTAGGAATATCGCGAGTTGCCACCACCAGTACACGGAAGCCATCTTTGTTGTAGTCATTGGTCATTGCCAGCATGGCATCACGACGCTGATTATCCAGCGCGACAACCTTGCCGTTCTCTTCCATGTGGGTGGCAATGCTCAGCATCTCTTCTACGGCGCCTTTGCACACCAGTAGGTGATCGCTCTGGCTGTTCTTCACCACAATCGACAGGCGGCGGCGGACGAAATCAAACGGTATCTCATCGACTTTGCTGTAGCCCTGCGGTTTGACGAAGTTCGGCTCATTGTCGGAGAAGTAAATGACCGCCTGATCCATCAGGTTTTTGATGCCGCTTTGGTGGTAGCTGTTAAGCCAAGCCAGCCCCAGCACGGACTCGTTTTTCTGGCCGTTGGTGCCCACGTGATGTTCGAGGATGATCTTATCCTGCGTCAGCGTCCCGGTTTTGTCGGTGCACAGCACGTCCATTGCGCCCAAGTTCTGGATAGCGTTCAGGCGCTTCACAACCACTTTGCGCTTCGCCATAGCCACCGCGCCTTTGGCGAGGTTGGCGCTGACGATCATCGGCAGCATTTCCGGCGTCAGGCCCACCGCGACCGCCAGGGCAAACAGCAGGGCATCCCACCATTCGCCTTTCAGCAGGCCGTTAATCAGGAACACTACCGGCACCATCACCAGCATAAAGCGGATCAGCAGCCAGCTGACGCTGTTCACGCCGCGGTCGAAGGCCGTTTGCGCGCGGCTCCCGACAATTGCTTTAGCCAGCGAGCCAAAGTAGGTCCGTGGCCCGGTTGCGACCACCACAGCCTGCGCGGTGCCGCTAACCACGTTGGTACCCATAAAGCAGATGTTAGGGATATCTAGCAGGTTTTCGCTGTCGATTGCCTTATCGTGCGCGGACTTTTGCGCCACGTCGCCCAGGGTGTCGTATTTCTCAATCGGCAGCGCTTCACCGGTCAGCACGGCCTGGCTGATGAACAGGTCCCGGGACTCAATCAGGCGCACGTCTGCCGGGATCATGTCCCCCGCATAGAGCTGCACGATATCGCCCACGACCAGTTCGCGCATCGGGATTTCACGTGGAGTTCCTTTTTGCCCCGCATGTTCACGACGCACGACCGTGGCAGTGGTACGAACCATTGCTTTTAGCGCCTCGGCTGACTTCGCCGAGCGGTGTTCCTGCCAGAAACGGACCAGGCCGCTGAGCGCCACCATGGTGCCGATGATAATCACCGTCGTCAGGTCGCCGTCTTCGCCGTGGCTGGTGGGCAGCCAGTAATCAGTAAAGAAGCTGATCCCTGCGAGGATACCGAGCACGTAGATAAAGGGGTTGTTAAATGCCATCAGCAGCTGAATTAGCGCGTGAGGCGGCTTGTCATGGGCAACTTCGTTCAGGCCATCCCGCTCCAGCCGGGCGCTGGCGTTGGCTTCCTGCAGCCCTTCCCGGGTGGTGTTCAGGTTGACCAGGGTTTCTGCGATGCCGTTTTTGGCTTCCTGGGCGGCACGCATAGACAGCGTGCTTTTTTTATTACGGTTCTTGGTTTGTACAGTCATGGTGGTGCTCCTGTCGCCGGACGGCAGCAGGCTTTTTAAGGTAAGCGCCAGATTAAGGGCGGCCGAAAATAGCCCGATGCCGCATGAGCGATCGGTTTTAAATTAATTTCGCACAGGGTTTCTCGCTATTTATTTATTAAAAATAAACAGGTGAGAAATTTATAGTGTATTTTCTCGGGACGTGTTTATTCCTCCTGATAAATATGCCAGAAGGCATCAGCGAATAAACAGGTACCAACAGTGAAGTAACTCAGCGTGGCGCATGAAAGCGGGCTGCGGCATAGCGGCAGACACGCCCGACGGCGTAACGGCTGAATCAGGCTACGAAGGGTCGACTTTGTGGGTCTTCGCCATCAGAGAAGTTGCAACGACGCTCCAGCTGGCCGGTGACAGGACTGACACGCCAGTTGGTGATGCGTTGATTCAACTCAATGATTTTAGAACATAAAATTGAGTTTGACTGTTTTTTGCGTACGGACAATACCCGATCATGGGGCGGCCGGACACGCAGCGTTGATGTCACTGTTTTAACACCAGGAAAAAGGGTAGATTTGAAGTTCATAACACACCTCGGGACCGTGAAAACCCTGGTCGAGGTGGGACAACACGAGAGCATCAAGCTCCGGCGAGACACACCAAAACGAAGAAGTGATCACAATCGATTTCATGTTTACTTTCCCGAACCGCCATTAAGGCCATGTTCGGGCAGCTACTAAATTCAGTATCCATTAGTCTCTTATGTCAGGTTAGGAAAGGCCGCAACTTCGGCCTGTGAAATCTACCCATGGCTAATACTATTGTCAACCCGCCAGTGTAAATTAAATGTGTTCGTTTATATTTCAGTGAGGGAATATTGAGGGAAGGTGCGAATTCAGATAATAAGTGCAACGCGGCTTTGTTGAATAAATCGAACTTTTGGCCCTAGTTAGGATCAGATCACCATACTCCTGATCCTGTACCGGTATCACGTGGCAAAACAGGCTGATCCCATATTTACAGTACCAGCGTACCGCCCACAGGATGACATCGCGGGTAAAATGCCGGCCTTTGAAAAGGTTCATGACAGGTCCCTCTGACGAATTCATCACCAGAGCCTATCAGCTGCCGGATCTTTGCAACAGTGCCCTTAAAAGGTTGTCCCTTAAATCCGAAGGGTAAAATGGGCCGCTTTGTGCCAAAAGCGGAACTCAATGAAATTCGTAGAAGGTCAACTACCGCGTTGTTTCTCTAATCGAATAAAAGCGCCATCTAATGTAGCCGTCTTAGTCCAGCCGAGTTCCATATAAAATTTGGCCGCACGGCTGTTTTTATCTGTTTCCAGCCAGGCAACATCGTGATGTTTGAATAACTCCTGTTCGGCAATCTTTGTAAGTCTGCGACCGATGCCTCTGCCTTCGTAGGAAGGAAGGACAAAAAGCCCAAAGAGAGAGCCTCTCTCCGTTGAGATCATTGAAAAACCGACAACGTCATCATTATCATTTGTAGCAACCCATGCACAATGACCCTCTTTGATCATATTGCTCACAGTACTTTCGGTGATGCCCATTACCCGCATCTCTTCTCGACTCAGATGATTCTCAGTCACAGAAGTTCTGACAATAAAAATATTCTCAACATCAGATAATTGAGCTGGTCTTATTTTGATATCCATTAATCTTAAACCTTGTATGACAAAGATAAATTTTGAAGGTAAGGCAATCATATCCTCTTAACTGCCCCAAAACTTTAAGCGAAATCGCTGCTACGCAGCATGTCCGCTTTTCGCTCAAAACGGACGTCTCAGCAGCGCTAAACTTCAATGCCCGCATGCATTCTGTCAGCCTTAAAAGGAAGCCAAATGTGGCTAATTTATACCGATAACAGCGTACTCTGCGGGCATCCGCTATCTTCCTCGCATTGACCCCGTTTAAGTTTCGTGTAGAGTAAAAAGGCCTTTTGCCGGGGGAAGTTCTGATTCTTATCTGCCCGGCAGGCAATCGTGACCAGTACTGAAACCCTTTACAGCTGGTCTTCCTGGTTCCTTAAGGTGCATAAGCCCCCCGTAAAGGAGTTATAAAAAACCATCATGCGTATTACGCCACCATAAGTCGTCCCCCTCTCTGTCGCACTGAGTAACTTCAGTCGCGCACTCAAAAGCATCCCGTCTGCGGATGCGCTTTTTTGTACATAAATTTTGCCCTCACGGGCTGACTGTATTCAAAAACTGAGAAACTACTATGTTGCTGTCCTCGACGCGTAAGGACTGGCTGGGTAACGTCCGTGGTGACGTCCTCGCCGGTATTGTGGTCGCGCTCGCGCTTATTCCGGAAGCGATCGCCTTTTCTATCATCGCTGGCGTAGATCCGCAGGTTGGTCTCTACTCCGCGTTCTGTATCCCTATCGTCATGGCCTTCTTTGGTGGCCGACCGGCGATGATTTCCTCCTCCACCGGTGCGATGGCACTGCTGATGGTCACGCTTGTGAAAGACCACGGGCTGCAGTATCTGCTCGCCGCCTCCGTGCTTACCGGTCTGTTCCAGCTCGCGGCTGGTTATCTGAAGCTCGGCAGCCTGATGCGCTACGTGTCCCGTTCGGTGGTGACCGGCTTCGTGAATGCGCTGGCGATACTCATATTTATGGCGCAGTTGCCGGAACTCACCAACGTCACCTGGCACGTATATGCGCTCACGGCTGCCGGTCTTGGAATCATTTATCTCTTCCCGTATCTGAATAAAACCATTCCCTCTCCACTGGTCTGCATCATTGTGCTGACCGCGATTTCCATGTGGCTGCACCTCGACGTGCGCACCGTAGGCGACATGGGCAAGCTGCCGGACAGCCTGCCGGTATTCCTCATTCCGGACATCCCGCTTAACCTCGACACGCTGCTGATTATTCTGCCGTATTCCGCCGGGCTTGCCGTGGTGGGGCTGCTGGAGTCGATGATGACAGCAACGATCGTGGACGACATGACCGACACGCCGAGCGATAAAAACCGTGAATGCAAGGCGCAGGGTATTGCCAATATCTGTACCTCGTTTATCGGCGGTATGGCGGGCTGCGCCATGATTGGCCAGTCGGTGATCAACGTGAAGTCCGGCGGACGCGGGCGTCTTTCCACGCTCACGGCGGGTGTGGTGCTGCTGTTAATGGTGGTATTCCTGCGCCAGTGGGTATCACAGATACCGATGGCGGCCCTGGTTGCGGTGATGATTATGGTCTCAATAGGCACCTTCTCCTGGCGCTCCATCAGCAACCTGCGCTCCCATCCGCTCTCAACCAGTGTGGTAATGCTCGCAACCGTGGTGGTGGTGGTGGCCACGCATAATCTGGCATTTGGCGTGCTGACCGGCGTGCTGATTGCCGCGCTGAACTTCGCCACCAAGATCGCCCGCTTCATGGCTGTCTCCTCTGAGCTGAAGGGCGATACCCGTACCTACACAGTGACCGGTCAGGTTTTCTTTGCCTCGTCTGACCGGTTTACCAGCCATTTCGACTTCCGCGAGGCGCTGGAGCGCGTAGTGATCGACGTGACGCACGCCCACTTCTGGGATATTACGTCGGTCAGCGCGCTGGACCGTATCGTGATCAAGTTCCGCCGTGAAGGTACGGAGGTGGAAATCAGGGGCATGAACGACGCGACCCGCACTATCGTTGACCGCTTTGGCGTTCATGACAAACCCGAAGAAGTTGAAAAGCTGATGCGCGGCCATTAATTCACAGGAGAATTCAACATGAATAATACCGTTATTGCCTGCGTGGACGGCTCGCCGTCAACCCGCGCGGTTTGTGAGTATGCGGCCTGGGCGGCAGGTAAGCTGGACTTGCCGCTTGCTATGATGCATGTGCTGGAAAAAAATTCCCCTCCTGCCGTGTCCGACCTGACCGGCACCATCGGCATCGACAGCCGGGAGCAGCTGAATGAAGAGCTTGTCCGCATTGAGGGCGAGGGTGCGCTCAGCGGTTGAGGTCGGGACTGTAATAGCCAGCGGGGCATCGCCGGTGATTATGGGCGTGCTCATTGACCACCAGGTGACGCTGCGGCTGCAGGCGATGCTCTGTCTGATCTACATTGTAAGTGCCAGCCTGCTCGCAACCCGGATCAAAACAGATGAACCGCATACACTCCTCTAGTCTGGGCCGGCTCGTCTAAGGATTCTGAAACCAGTGAGTTCAGTAAAATTCATTTCTGAACATAGCCATGGATGATCCAGACACCCAGGACTTTTTGTAATATCCGGGTGTCCGCTTATCGCTCATAGCTGACCTTAAAGCACCAATAATTTCTGTAGATTTTCCATTCCACATAAACGGTGATATGTCAGCGCGCATGATGGCCATACTGGGCGAGATGGCCGCGGGACAGGAAGTCTACTCCATCGATGAGTCATTCCTGGACGTTACCGGGATTGGCAGACTTATCCCGCTTGAGACATTTGGCCAGCAGATGCGTGAGCGCATCCGGAGAGAAACCGGACTGATAATCGGCGTGGGTTTCGGACCGACCAAAACGCTGGCCAAACTGGCTAATCACGCGGCCAAGAAATGGGCGCAGACCCGGGGCGTCGTAGATCTGTCTGACGAAAGCCGGCAACGAAAACTTCTGCATCTGACTGACGTCAGTGATATCTGGGGTATTGGTCAGCGCATCAGTAAGCGGCTGAACCAGCTGGGGATCACCACGGCCCTGCAGCTCGCGGACAGCAATATCAGCATGATACGCAAGAACTTCGACGTCATTGTCGAGCGCACCGCGCGGGAACTTAACGGCGAGTCCTGCCTGGCACTGGAAGACGCACCGCCGCCTAAGCAGCAGATAGTGAACTCACGTTCTTTTGGCCAGCGCGTTACTCAACTGGAAGACATGCAGCAGGCAGTCGTACTGTATGCCACGCGTGCGGCGGAAAAACTCAGGGAGCAGAATTCACGCTGCCGCCATATAAGCGTCTCGATTGCCACCGGTCGTCACGGAGATGAACCGCAGTATTCAAATACGTCCTCACGCATATGCGATTATCCGACGAACGACACGCGGGACATTATCGAATCAGCACTTCGTGGGCTTAGCACTATCTGGAAGGAGGGTTACAGGTATGCGAAAGCCGGCGTCATGCTGGGTGATTTTTACCAGTCAGGCGTGGCGCAGTTTGACATGTTCAGTGAGCAGCAACCCCGTGCAAATGCAGACGCACTAATGGCCGCGCTGGACGCTATCAATCGATCCGGCAGAGGAAGGGTATTCTTTGCGGGACAGGGTGAGCATGACAGTGCATGGCAGATGAAGCGCGAAATGCTGTCGCCGCGCTACACAACCAGATTAAAAGACATACCAAAAATAAAGTAACCACGTTTTCGCAGTCTCTGCTTCGTGCACCCGACCGCGCAGGTGGTCTATAATTCCTGCCGCAATTAACTCAATAAAATGAAGATATGATGAAAACAGGACTGATTTCACTGGGTTTACTGGCAACCCTGCTTACCGGTTGCGATGCTGGCGCGCAGAGCCTTGAGTGGTATAAGGCGCACGATAAGGAACGTAACGCAAAAGTTGAAGAGTGCAAAAAAGCGTCCGACCCACGCAGCACCGAGGACTGCCGGAATGCGATAGATGCTTCTGTTCGCGCTGACGGCAATATTACAGAGAGTAAACCTAAAGAGTGGACTCCTGATGGTCCCAAGAGTTAGCTGAGAATGAGCCCGCCGTCAGGCGGTTTTTTATGCTCTTTCCCGCACAATTAGCATTGCACTAATAAATGGCAACATTTAACTTTAGCATCAGTTGGTCCTACTATATTTGCACATAAAGAACAGAGTTCTCATGTCATATAGCTGCTACTTTCTTCTCAATCGTCGGGAAATGGCGAACCTCAACTGCCCCGGTATTGGTACTTTTCCAGCCTTCTCAGGTCAAAAAGAAGGCCGGAACAATCCAGAAAAAACTAACGTACCTGATATAGGGCCGATTGTTCGTGGCCGCTATTTTATCGTTGAGCGGCCTACGGGAGGACGGTTGGGGCCGTTCAAAGAACGTTTGCTGAAAGATATCTACGGAACGGATCGCTCAACGTGGTTTGGGCTCTTTCGTGACGATGGGAAAATTGATGACTACACGTTTGTTCAGGGAGTTAAGCGTGGTAATTTCCGTCTGCACCCCATTGGGCCATTAGGGCTGAGTGAAGGCTGCATTACTCTTCAACACCCAATTCAGTTCAATTACATGCGTGACATGTTCCTGAAATCCGGCCCGACGTTGAACATTCCTGGTAGCCAGCTCAAAGCCTATGGAACGATAAAGGTATACTAACGATGCGCATTATTTTACTGGGTTTAGTGTTTGTTCTTTGTGCGATAGCATTCTCAAAGGCTATTGCTGTCATAGTGCCGGTTACATTCTTCTATGCCATCGCCGGTATTTTCAATATCAGTGGCGATGAAGCAACTATCGAATTTGTACTTACAGCCAATATCATTCTTTCTGTCATTATGTCTTTTGTACTGGTATGGGTGCTGAAAGGTTTGTTCAGAAAACGTTGAGCATGGCTGTATGAGTATCATTGATTAGAAAATTGACTCTGCTACCAGGATATTCAAGGAGTAGAGTGACGTCTTTGTTACCAAACACTCTCATTTACCTTCAAAGTGCTCCAGAGAAAGGGAGATTACGTTAAGAATTAATCGCTTAGAAGCGTCAGAGAAACACCTGGCACAAAAAACGAAGGTAGTGAGTGAAGAAAAGCGAAGAAGGGCAGTCAGAGTGGCGTGCGAAATCGCTTTTCAAATCTGTCCGGTAGACCTGCCTGTCGTGGACGAATCACTCAGGCAACTGCTATCAGGATATCAGTTATCGATCGAGCAGGTTTCAAAACTGGAATGGCTGGTCGCACAGCTAGATGAAGAATATTTTAACCTGCAGGATATTCAGAACGAAGATATGGAATTAAATTCCCAGGCTTTGCATTTTTTAGCCAGGCACGCGCAGTATCAGCTCTTGCTTGCGCCGGGAGAGAGGATTCAATTGAGTCAGCAACCGAAGCAATTATTGAAGCAGCCTCAGCCATTGAGGATGGATTGATTTTGAATGCAGTTTTTTCGGTTCTGTCAGAGATTTAATCGACAGCTATATCATGGTCCTGCAAGGTCCGCTCTTCGCTCACAGCGAACCTTGCAGCACGTATGTCCGCTTTGTGCCAGATATAGTCATTCGAACCCTGAGGGTTACACTTTTAAGTGATTCAGGGTATGCGCTTACTGGTTACGAATATTGTGCCAGAATCATGTGATCTGATGATTGCCGCTTTGCTTTCGAGCCAGTAAGTGCTCCACGTTCGCTAACGAATACTCAGGGCATGCAGATAAACTGCTGACTATATTTCTCTCGAAGGGCGTGGAATGCATACCAATCCCCGGTTAAAAGGAGTTGGTGATGACTGCTATAGATCTGTTTGCTGCTCATGTTGGTCTGGATTGGGCGGATAAAAAGCACGATGTCTGCGTTCAGTTTAAAAACGGTGAGCGCACATTCCATGTGATTAACCATACGCCGGAAGCGCTTGATAGCTGGCTCAATGAGTTGCACCAGAAGGTCAAAGGCAGGATCGCTATCGCCCTTGAACTGAAGAAAGGCCCGGTAGTATATGCTCTCCAGAAGTACCCCTTTATTACTGTCTTTCCCATACACGCGTTATCACTGGCCCGCTATCGGCAGACCTTCTGGCCAAGTGGTGCGAAGGATGATCCTCAGGATGCCGAGTTGGCGTTAGATCTGATGCTACGCTATCCCCAAAAGATTAAAGCCATCGAACCCGACAATGCTGATATCCGTTTACTTCTACAACTAGTCGAGCAGCGTAGGCTGCTGGTAGAAGACAAACGCCGCTTTGTTAATCGGCTCATTAACACGCTTAAGCAGTATTATCCTCAACCCCTGGAATGGTTCTCGCATCGGGACAGTTCATTGTTCTGTGAGCTCATAATCCGCTGGCCAAGCCTGCAACAGCTCAAACGTGCCCGGAGTGATACCGTCCGTCATTTTATGAACGCAAGAGGTGGTCCCGCTGTTGCGTATACAGAACAGCGGGTTACAAGCATTGCCAACGCGATTCCCCTGACCACTGATAAAAGTGTCATTGAGGCGAACGCGCTAATGGCAACAGCTCTTGCATCACAAATCAAACTTGTAGGTGAACTTATCAGAACCTACGACGAACGAATCGAATCGTTATTCGATACGCTTCCGGATGCAGAGCTGTTCAAATCACTACCGGGCATGGGGCCGTGTATGGGCCCACGTATGCTTGCCGCACTGGGTGATAACCGCGACCGCTTCAACAGCGCTGAGGAAATTCAAAACTACGCAGGTATTGCTCCGGTGACTGAACGGAGTGGCCAGAAATCCTGGGTTCACTGGCGATGGCAGTGTGCCAAGTTCGTCAGGCAAACCTTTGTCGAATGGGCTGCCAAGACGGTTAACTCATCATACTGGGCCAAGCTGTATTATCAGGGGATGCGAGAAAAAGGAAAATCTCATCAATCAGCGATCCGGGCTCTGGCATTCAAATGGATAAGGATTATTTACAGCTGCTGGAAGACCAGAACCCGTTATGACGAAGCGAAATATTTGCTGGCACTGGAAGCGCGAAAATCGCCCTTACTAATGCCGTAGAAAGCTTGTCGAATGTCTCAGGGCGTGAAGCGGACATTGAATCATCTTGATAAGTTAATAGGAGGACCTTAAACATCACGTTTGCTAAAGCTTTCACCCACGCTGCCGTTACTTTTAGCTATAGCCATCAGCAGTAATCACGGAATGACTTATGTTTAGGCCGGAGAGAACCCAACTATGAACGTCAATACATCTACCAGTGCTTATAGCTATGTACAGAATACATCTGGAAATGTTGTTAAACCTTCCAGCGCCCAACCTGTCATAGACAGCAGCGCTATGGCAGCGCAGTCAGCCTCTTCAAGCCAGTCTACGATCAGTGGGCAGGGACTGATGATGTCCCGTCTTTTTGGTAATGTAAGCTCGCTACCTGAGACCCAGATACAGCTTACCGCCAGTACACAAGACATGGATGCCTCTAATTTCCTGACAAAAAGCGATCTTAGTGCACTGTCAAATTTGTATGCACGGGCACAGGGTCAGGGAACCGACCTTCAATATGTTGATGATATTGCTCGCGATTTAGGGAGTTACAGAAAATTTGGCAGTGTTGAAGCAAACTTCAATGATGGCAATGTTTACGATAACAGCGGTCGCGTTCAAACAGTGTCCTTTACGGACAAAGATGCAGCAACGGCATCCCGTATTCTGAATAGCGGTAATCTTTCCAGCTCTGGCCTCGATCACGCTTTTCTGAAATTCGAACTCGACCCCGGTTATTCCTTCAGCCACGCTGCGAGTTTTGACTATCTGGAGTCCATTGTGAATGGCACTGGTAGCAACGTGACCTCTCCAGACCATAAGCAGACGTCTCAGTTCGCAACATACGTCAGCCAGGGGCAAAATAATTACGCGATAACGACTGCCTCTGAAGCCACACTTAAAATTGATGAACCGGATTCCATCAGCAAAGACGGCGTATTTACAGTCACTGAGACCGGCAAAAAGCATGGGTTCAGATTAGAAGGTAATGACGTAGTACAGGATAAGGACTTCAGCGTGGCTGACATGCAGTCCGGGAACGGGATCACTGCCACGACGTTACTGGATTACTTTGTGAGTCAAAATAAATCAGAAGAAAACAATTCAGATAAACCAGCCACGTTGTTCGATTATCTGTTCACATCTAAGTCAGCTAAAAAACAGTAATAATAAAACCTGATGCATCTTTTTGAGCAACAGTGAATTGCTAGGTTTAATCCAGACGCTTCTCTGCCATTACTACTCCAGGCACAACGTCCGCTCCTCGCTCATAGCGGACGTTCATCGCCTGCAACCACTACGCGTCTTTGATACACCCTCTTTGGTTGACATCAAACACAACCGCTCACCCTTTCCCCGCCGTGCGCGTGACATTCAGTCCGCTCCGGTGGTGCGTGCGGCTTCCGGTGTTGCCCACGCCTGCTCCGCTTTACGCCCGGCTGCTGTGGCGGTACGGTGCAGGTGAGGCCGTGCAACCATTAACTGAGGAGTAGATTATGCCGGGCTGGTGTGCAAACAGGCTGCGTGTTACCGGCCAGGCGGAAGGGGCTGAGGCCAGGTTCCTGTCAGAGGAGTCGACAGAGGCCGGGCGGGAGCTGGACCATTGGATGGTGCCGAATAAACTGCCAGCGCTCAGGCTGGTACGATGCGGTGCTTTTTGAGGAGGGGCGGGATTTGCAGGGGCTGGTAGAAAACGACTGAAATGACGCTACCGGCTTTAGCCGTTCAGGGCCTGTAGCACGGTGTCTCAGCATTGCTCTGCTGTCTGCTTAGTGGGTATGAGGTCGCCGGAGTAATCAACCTCCGGCAGACCGTGTTAACGGCATACGAATAATTACCTTGATGCCTTAGCTCCGCTCATCCCGGGAGAACCATCATGTCCTCCCTGATTCCCGCCGCTGCCACCCTGACCACCGACACCGCCAGGACCCGCATCGCCTCCGTTTCCGCCATTACCTGAACCGTCACCATTACCTCCGTTTCCGCCATTTCCTCCGTTTTCACCCCCATTACCGCCGTCGCCGCCATCTCCGTTACTGCCAGAACCAGCATTTCCACCGTCTCCCCCGTTTCCGTCACCGCCACCATCACCACCGTCGCCACCATCGCCGTCTGCCCATGCCGCAGTGCTGAATATTCCGGCTGCGAGAGAGGACGTTACAGTGAATACGACAATGAAAGGTCTCAGTAATGCTGAGGTCAGAATAATGAGGTATACAACTTTCATGAGAAGGTTTTTCATATCACCCCCCTGCGTTATGAATTATATGCCGCCGCCATCACCACCATCACCACCATCACCACCATCACCACCATCACCACCGGGTGAATTATTCCCGCTTCCTCCATTGCCACCATTCCCTCCATCTGCACCGTTTGTGCCTCCATCTCCGCCATCTCCGCCATTTGAGTTGGAGCCTGTGCCAGCATTACCGCCGTTACCGCCATTCCCTCCGTTTTCACCGGCACCACCGTCTCCGCCGTTTCCGCCATCAGAAATCAGTGACAAAGAATCAGGTGAAGGGGCCGGGTATGCCGCAGAGGCATAACCATAATGTGTAAAAACCACCATTAGCAGAGCGGAGCACCTTAAAAAAGTACGGCATCGTTTACAGATGTTGTGACTGATCATTGTTACCTCCATCACCGCCTGCACCTCCGGGGGCATTATCTGTTGACCCACCATCACCACCGTTTCCACCATTGGAGCTACCCTGTGTATTTTGATGATGTTTGTGGTGTTTGTGATGTGGTGCAGTCCCGGCGTTTGCACCGTTTGCACCGTTTCCACCATTTCCACCATTGCCACCTGAAGCAGAACCGTTACCGCCGTTACCTCCGTTCAGACAGTCAGTGCCAGCCATGCCGTCTTTACCATTTTCTCCGTCAGGCGAAGTGGCATTGCCATCCTGTCCGTTCTGACTTTCACAGGCAGACAACTGGATAGTGTTCTGCGGGAGTGTCTGACTGAATACCGGCAGGGAAAAAAGCAGCCCTGCAGATAGCGGAAAAAAAATCAGAGTGTTGTGCAGTTTTGACATAAAAGTTTCATCCTTTAATTAATGGCCGCCTTTATGAGGCGACCATATTTAGTTAGATTCTGCAGCCTGATTACGCACCGCCGCCGTCACCACCACCGTCACCACCATCACCGCCGCCATCACCGTCACCGGAACCATTGCCGTTAGCTGAGCCGTTGCCCGTGCCGTTACCATTACCGCTGTCGTTCCCGTTACCGCTGCCGCTGTTATTACCGCCATCGCCACCTGGACCACCGGGAGAATTGGCACCCGTACCACCGTTCCCGCCATTACCACCGTTAGCATCTGCGATAAGTAAGAAGGTATGTGCGGAGTGATCAGTCAACGGTTCGTTATGTAACGGTGCGGCGACAGAGAGTCGCGCCGCAGAGAGGACAAAAACACCTAAAGCAAAAGTTAATTTTTTATGTCTCATAATCCATCCTTAAAGGTAATAAATACATGAGATAATTGTTGGCTCATCCCGTAGCTAATGAGCTATTTAATTAAAGTTAAGTTAACTGACAAATAAAAACAAATGAGTGTAATAAAACGTTTTTCCTTGTTTTTAAATGTTTTTGATGGATTTTTAAGGAAGAAGAGGGAGATGTAAATTAATGGATAAGTGATTGATAGTTATTGCTGTCTGTAGTCAATAATTATCCTGCTAACAATTTACTATTTTTATATAAATATACATATTACATTTTTATTAAAGGCAATGTGCTTAGCAAAAAAAAGAAGGCGACAATCCTAAATGCAGAAAAAGAAAAACCAAATATTATTTTAGATAATAAATCTGAACTTTAAGTGTCATAGTGATGGAGCAACTGTTTAACCCCGTCTGATAGATTTTTCTGAACCTGTGAAATCCTGAAATTTCAGGAAGCGCTGCAATAACTAATGCAGGCACTACCTTAACAGGTAAAAAGATCTGCTGTATGCCGTGCGAGCCGGAAAATAATGGTGCTGTGAGAGCGTTCAGCGTGCAAGCGGTCTGGAGTATCTGCGGCAGTTTTTCAGACAACCGACTCCCGGACATGGCCCTCTTCGGCTCCCCGGCGTTGCCGGGTCGTTAGTCCTGCTGCGCTAACTGGCTTTGCCGGTAAGTTCCGCCGAACCCCTCCGGGTTTTGGACAGAGAGCCTGATGGCTGAGGTCAATGGCTGCAACCGGCTGTTGCCGGTGCGTTGACTACCCCTGTGTTTGTCATCGTTACACCGCAAGTCATTACTTTATCGACTACCTGGAGGCGTAACTCGCTGTTTTCGATCAGGGAGACAAGAATGTTTTGGCTTCATGGATTGTTAAGGGTCGATGCTGATTACGTGGAAGTAGAATTGTTCTACCTGCACATCAGAGTAGCCGGGAAAACCGAATCTTCACTCCTTCCGGAAACGATCATGCATTTATGCTGGAAAGCCCTATACCACAACAGCTCAACGCATGTGCAGCCATTAAATTCAGACGCGATAATGTCAGAGGATGCTGCTCATCCAGTCAGCAAAAGCACGCACGGCGGGAGAGAGAAAACGCTGATGTGGATAGAGCATCGTCACCGGCATCGAGGGTGGCTGCCAGTCCGCCAGAACCTCGACCAGTTTGCCTTGCTGCAGATTCTCCGAAATCACATTCTCAGCAAGCTGCGCCAGCCCAAAACCCTCAAGACACAGTTTGATATAGAGCCCCGTTTCGTTAACGGCTGCATTGCCTTCTACCGGAACGGACAGTGCCTGCGTGTCTCGTGTAAAACGCAGTTCATTGATCCGTCTTCCCGAAGCGGAAAAATAATGGATCGCCCGATGCTGTGACAACGCTTCCGGCGTCTCAGGAACGCCGTACTTCCTGAGATAGTCCGGCGAGGCGCAGGTCACCCAGCGAAACCGGCCAAGCGGACGGGCAACCAGCGTGGAGTCGGTTAATTCCCCGGTTCTGATAACGCAATCTACCCCTTCCTGAACCAGATCGACCTGCCGGTCGCTGACACCAATCATCAGGTAAATATCCGGATAAAGCCGGTAAAAGTCTTTCAGGTTGGGCATGACGATGAAATGGGCGATCCCACCAGGCATATCAACCCGCAGCCTTCCCTGGGGGCGTCTGACGGAATCAGTCAGGCTGGATTCACTATGTTCAATCAGCGACAGAATCTCCCGGCATTGCGCCAGATACTGCAGGCCTTCAGGCGTGAGGCTGACCCGTCTTGTCGTGCGGTTCAGAAGACGCACCTGCAGGTATCTCTCCAGGTTTTTTATCGTGCTGGTAACGGTGGAAGAGGGCAGTGACAGTGTTTCTGCCGCGCGTACAAAACTCCCGGCTTCAGCAACCCGCGTGAAAACCTGCATAGCCTGAATCCGATCCATCGTCCTGCTCCTGGGTAAAAGTAAGTCAGATTATTCGCGAATTATGAATTATGAAAACGCTTTAAGCATCTTTTTCAGGCTAATGGCGTGGCGTAACGTTTCCCCATTGATCAGGAAAGAGGCAAGTTAATGACCGATTACATCAGAAATATTGTTAACAATCAGAATGTCACTTCACAGGCTACGTTGATTCGTGGCGCGACGATACTGAGCATGGACGAGAACGTCGGTAACATTGAACACGGTGATATTCTTATCAACGGTTCCACTATTATCGCCGTGGGCCAGAACCTCAATGTGTCGGGTGCGCATGTCATTGATGCCACCAACATGATTGCCATGCCGGGAATGGTCGATTCTCATCGTCACGCATGGGAAGGACAGCTGCGTCACATTAATCCAAATGCCACCTGCCTGGATGACTACAGCAATGCCACACACTTCTCGTTCGCTAAATATTACCGGCCTGCCGATATCTATGTCGGCAACCTGCTGACGGCGCTGGGCGCTATTGACGCGGGTATCACCACGATGATTGATAATTCGCACAACAGCCGAACCGCAGCACATTCCGATGCCGCCGTCGAGGCCCTGCTTGATACCGGCATTCGCGCCGTTCATGCTTCCGGCGCACCGGTAGCCGGCGAATGGGATAAAGCGCACTGGCCGGGAAACTGGCAGCGTCTGCAGGATAAGTATTTCACCAACAACCCTGAAAGCCTGGTCACTCTCGCCGTCATGGCGCAGCTGGATACGGAATTGTGGGCCGAGGCCCGCAGACTGGGACTGTCGATTGTCACTGAGTTTTTTGGAGCTGAGATGGGGTCTGAACTTGCGTCACTGCATCAGCAGGGGCTGCTGGGTCCGGACAATATCTTCAATCACTGCACGGCATTGCCTGACAAAGGCTGGGAAATTCTGCGGGAGGCCGGTGTCCGGGTGAACGTCTGCCCGCGTTCAGATTCGCACTATGGCATTGAAAGTGGAATGTTCGCCATTGAGGCCGCGCAGCGTCATGGTATCAATCCTGGCCTGAGCGTTGATAACGAGACGTCATACAGCACCGACATGTTTATGGAGATGCGCGTGGCCTTTTACCTGCAGCGGGTGATGGGCATGCATCAGCAGCAGTGCTGCGATTCTGAACATGCGCTGAAAACGCTTCCGGCGGCGCAGCTCCTTAAAGCCGCGACTCTGGATGGCGCAGCCTGTGCAGGGCTGCAGGACAAAGTGGGCAGCCTGACGCCAGGCAAGCAGGCTGACCTGGTGCTGATTAACGCCAGTGATCTCAATCTTTACCCGTCCGG
This sequence comes from Pantoea sp. RCC30.1, assembly GCF_058148845.1. Lineage (NCBI taxonomy): Bacteria > Pseudomonadati > Pseudomonadota > Gammaproteobacteria > Enterobacterales > Erwiniaceae > Pantoea > Pantoea sp. RCC30.1. The sequence goes on from NZ_JBXUHX010000001.1 coordinate 310,692, forward strand.
GAATGCCTTTGGCACGGTAGTGCATGCCGCCGAGCGCAGCAACATCGACACCGTCATGATCGGCGGACGCATCGTTAAACAGAACGGCAAGGTGCTGGGGGTAGACGGCGCGCAACTGCGTGCGGCGATTGATGAGTCGCGTGAGCACCTGTTTGCCGCCGCTGGCTTCCAGCCTGACATATTTGCTGACGCCTTCCTGCCGCTGGTGCAGGCAGACTGACCGGGATGAAAAGCATGATCTATTACGTAATCGCTTTTGCCGCAGGTCTGGGGATCACCCTACAGACGACCCTGAACAGCTAGCTGGCAAGGGGACTGGGCGGCGACCCGGTCACCGCAGCGCTGTTTTCCTTCACGGCGGGCGCGTTCAGTCTGGGGATGTACGCGCTGCTGCGGGGTGGGCTGATGACATCGTTAGCGGCGATCCCGTCGCAACCCCTCTGGAGTCTGACGGGCGGACTGATAGGCGCATGTGCCCTGTTCAGTTATGTCGTGCTCGCGCCAAAAATTGGATTTTCAGCTCTGCTCGGGCTGGCAATTGTCGGGCAATTACTTTCGTCGCAGATGATTGACCATTTTGGCTTGCTGGGCGCTGTGCGGCGTCCGGTTTCGTTACTCAGGCTGGGGGGAATGGTTGTCATGCTGATCGGACTTGCCGTGATGCTTTTCGGCGATCGGCTCTCTGCACGTTTTCTGCAGTAACTGCGTTATCCACTTTTCCCCTCGTGCAGTACGATCTTTTTTATCCGGAGGATTAACATGTTTTCAATTGCAGCTGATGTCAGGAATACGCTGGGAGAGTGCCCGCTGTGGTGTGAAAGAACCCGCAGGCTCTACTGGACTGACATCGAAGCCAGCGAGCTGCTTGCCCTGCAAGAAGGCAATGATGCTGTGATGCGATGGTCGCTGCCTGAACGCCCTGGCTCCTTTGCCCTGACTGAACAAAGTCACATCCTGCTGATGGGACTCGCGTCCAGGCTGGCGTTCTATGATCTCAACACCGGGCTATTTACCCCAGTGGCCGCTTCACCGGGAGATACCGGTACCCGCATAGGCGATGGACGGTGTGACCGTGCCGGTAATTTTGTCTTCGGGACGATGGATGACAGTTATCCCGTTAAAGTCATCGGGAAGTTTCACCGGCTTAACGCGGCGACGATGACTGTTGAGTCGCTCAAACTGCCCGTTGTCGCTATCCCCAACAGCATCTGTTTCAGCCCCGATGGTAGAACGCTCTATTACTGTGACTCGATGCAGGGTCGGATAATGTGCTGTGATTATCCCTCGCTACAGAACCAGCGCGTGTTCGCGAAAACCGAAGGCAACGGCGCGCCTGACGGCTCCTGCGTGGATGCGATGGGCTATCTATGGAACGCTGAATGGGGAGGGAATCGTGTTGTCCGTTACTGTCCGGATGGGTCCACAGACACGATTCTGTCATCCCCTGGTTTCCAGAGCACCTGTCCGACACTGGCCGGAGAAGGTTTTACCCGTCTCTATTGCACCACGGCTTCAGTGGGGCTTTCTGCGCCATCCATTTATGATGGTGCCTTGCTGAAAGCTAAGTCCGCAGTAAATGCGGGTATGCCTGAGAGCCGGTTTGAGGGACAGGTGTTTTAATGGCTCTGAAATCCCTTGCAGGCAGGTGGCTGCCAGGGAAGGGCGCTGCAGGATACCTTTTCTCTACCAGCCAGCCTTTACGTAATCCCCAATGAAAAGTTCGTACCGATATTAAAACTCACCACTTGAGGCTTGCACTCAAAACATCCCCGTTCCCTCATCGTCGCCTCAGAAAAAAGTCGCTCAACTCAACTCCGTTAACAACATGCTCGTCACACAAACCAAAACTGATGAACACTTTTCTGTGACAAATAACACAACCTGATTACATCTTCCGGCGGGGATGAATTTTAATCGTGATAATGGTTTTACTGAGTACATTATTGTTTTACAGAGTGCAACAAGACGCTTTGCGTATTACCCGTGAAGCGATGACAAAATTGTGAGGATCATCATGTCTGAAAAACAGCACATCACGACTTTCTCTGCCGATATTGAGCAGCAGACCGTTAAGAAGGTGGTCTGGCGCATTTTGCCCTTCCTGATTATTTGTTATCTGATTGCCATTATCGATCGCGGCAACATTGGTATGGCTTCGTTGCAGATGAACGAAGATCTGGGCTTATCGAAAGCGGTATTTGGTTTTGCGAGCAGTTTGTTCTTCGTTGGTTACTTCCTGTTCGAAGTCCCCAGCAACCTCGCCATGCAGAAAATTGGCGCAAAAATCTGGATCTCTCGCATCATGGTGTCGTGGGGCATTATCTCTGTCTGTACTGCTTTTGTTGAAAGTGCCAACACCCTCTATGTTCTGCGCTTTTTACTGGGTGCGGCGGAAGCTGGATTCTTCCCTGGTGTCATTCTTTATCTGACTTACTGGATCCCCGGTAAGTATCGTGCCCGTGTGATCGCGACCTTTATGGTGGCTATCCCGGCAGCAAACTTTGTTGGATCGCCGATTTCAGGTCTGATTTTGTCACTGGATGGCTGGTACGGCATGCGCGGCTGGCACTGGTTATTCATCCTGGAAGGTATTCCAGCGGTGATTCTGGGGATTGCAGCCTTCTTTTTACTGAGCAATCGCCCCTCAAATGCCAGTTGGTTGAATGAGGAACAAAAAGCGTGGCTGAACAGGACTCTTGAAGCTGAAAATGCGAAGAAGAAAGCGATTGGGCATATCTCTCTCTGGCAGTTACTGCGTCACAAACATATCTGGGTGATGGCGCTGATCTATGCGGGTGCGTCTGCGGCTGGTTCAACATTGAGCGTCTGGTCTCCGCAACTGCTTAAGTCGTTCGGTCTGGATAATCTGACAACTGGCCTGGTGAATGCGATTCCTTATGGTCTGGCATCGATTCTGATGATTGTCTGGGGAAAAAGTTCTGATCGCAGCGGCGAGCGTCGCTGGCACACCGCCTTAACGCTGTTCCTGATTGCTGGTGGACTGCTTTCTGCTTTTATCACCAACAGTCTGACCGGCAGCGTTGTGATCCTGTCGCTGGTATTAATCGGTGCCTACTCAATGAAAGGGCCTTTCTGGGCGCTGGCATCGGGATGGATGTCATCCACCACGGCGGCTGCAGGTCTGGCGGCTATCGGTGCGATGGCGAATCTGATTGGCGGGGGATTGATGGTCAACATTTACGGTATCATTAACCAGGCAACAGGTAGTCATACGCTGGCCATGGTGCCACTGGCTATTCTCTGTGGTATCGGGGGCATCGCCGTACTGGTCATGGGGCGCAAAAAAGAGTTATCCATAGAAGTTGAAAACAGCGCTTCGCCAGTCAGTAAATAATGCAAACCCCGCCTGCAGGCGCTGAGCTAAGTGTCTGCAGGTGAGACTTTGCAGCTTTCTTCCTGCCATCAGCATCGTTTTAATCCGGCTGGAGTAAAGATGCTGTCAGGTTACTTATCAGGCTAATGGCTCACATCTTATGATCCTGGCAAATTCTGCATCTACGCCCGGTTGCTCTGTCCCATAAGCAGTGAGAGGCCAGGAGCCGGCATTTGAGAAAAAGCGAGACGTTCAGAGATGAAGAGTCGTTCACGCTCGGCGCGTTGTGTTGTGATCTACCTTCAGGACTGAATGTATTGAATAATAACTATATATTTCATTCAGTAAATGATGAATCGCTTTTGGCTGGTCGTTGCCGCATAGCACCTGGCGGATATCCATTGATGCGTTTGAAAGCTCTGCTGAATGCTGCCTGTGAAGCATAGCCAAGTCGTAAAGCGACGGTGTCGATCGAGATTTTATCATGAATGATCCAGTGACCAGCGAGGCGCATTCGCACTTCCCTTGCATAGCGCAGGGGAGGTACTCCAATGATTGATGTAAAGCGTTCAGCAAAAACAGAACGTGACACATGCGACTGGGCAGCAAGCTCAGCAACAGACCACTCCCGACTCGTATCGCGATGAATGGCAAGAATCGCACGGGCAAGCCGTGGATCACGTAGCGCAGCGATAAGGCCAGCGGCATTCTCGCTGCCGTTTTCTATCCATCCACGCACGATCATGGCAGCAGCAACTTCTGCCAGGCGTGCCAGAATGCCTGCGAAGCCAGCGCGTCCGGAACAGATTTCAGATTTCATCGCGCCCAGAATGGGCACCAGCCCAGGATAGATCTGTTCATTTGCCTCAACCACTATGGCTTGCGGCATCAGTTTGGCCAGGCCCTGCATTCCACCGAGATCGAACGCCATACAGCCATAAAAGAGAACTGTGCTGGGTGTCGGATGCGAACTGGGGCAGGTATTAATGCCGCTGACGGCCTCGCCTAAAGGTGCAGAGCCCAGCGTGTCAATATGTTGAAAGGCACAGCCAACATCCGATATAAGCTGATGCTCCTCACCCTGGGGCATAAATACCATGCTGCCGGCTTTCAGTTCGTGAATTGCACCGTCGTTTGTGCGTAGCAGTGCAGTACCTACCGCAATGTAATGAAAATAGGCATGTCCCGGTCTGTTACTAAAGCCGATGCCAAATTCAGAGCCAGTCTGTAAACGACGATATTGCACGCCACGCAGGCGCATCTCCAGCAGCAGTTCACTGACGAGTTCGGATGACAGGACAAAATGTTTATTCATATACATGTCCGGAGTTTCGGGTAAAAAATCAGGATGTGGCATCATAGATCGTCCAGCTTCTCAGCTCTAGACTTGGAACTGAAATTTTTTCAGAAAGAGTATGTTATGAGAAATGAAGCAACAGAAGCTGTATCCGCTAGTCTGAATCGTTCAGAACCCAAAGAATCCGCATGGATGGCTGTTATTTCACTGACTATGGGTGTGTTTGGATTGCTGACTGCAGAGTATCTTCCTGCCAGCCTGTTGACACCCATGGCCGCCGATCTTGGTGTGACAGAAGCGCTTGCTGGTCAGGCTGTGACGGTAACGGCTGTGGTAGCCCTGTTTGCTGGTCTGATAGTTCCCCGTCTGACGCGTAATTATGATCGCCGAAGTGTCTTGCTTGGTTTTACTGTGCTTATGATTGCCTCCAACCTGCTTGTCGCACTTTCATCGAGTCTGGCAATTTTGTTAGTGATGCGGATTCTGCTGGGCATCGCGCTGGGAGGCTTCTGGAGTATGGCTGCAGCCGTAGCTATGCGGCTGGTCCCTGCAAAAAGTGTCCCGCGTGCTCTCTCTATTATTTTTAGCGGTATCGCCGTAGGCACCGTCATTTCTATTCCGCTGGGGAGTTACTTAGGAGGGCTTTATGGCTGGCGCAGTGCATTTATCGCTGCAACCGTTGTAGGCGTGCTGACACTAATTTTTCAGCTGTTTACGCTTCCTGGCATGGCTCCACGCAGAATGATGGTAACGGCGTCTGTCATTGATGTCCTTCGCCGCCCAGGCATTGCGATTGGAATGACAGGATGTGTTATTGCGCATACGGGTCAATATGCATTATTTACATACATTCGTCCGGCTCTTGAAAACATTGCTCATCTGGATTCAGACCATTTATCTTTAATACTGCTTGGATTCGGCATGGCTAATTTTATCGGCACGCTGCTGGCCGGGTGGCTGATGGAAAGAAGCCTGCGTCTTACCCTGATAGTGATGCCGGCACTTGTTGGTTTAGCGGCACTGAGTATGATTTTATTGCCACTGCAAGACAAAGGATTGATGTTGTTCGTGGCATTGTGGGAGATGGCTTTTGGTGGCGTACCCGTGGCGTGGTCAAACTGGGTAGCGCGTTCCGTTCCCGATCAGGCTGAAACGGCGGGGGGAATGGTAGTCGCAGCAGTACAGTCTTCAATTGCTGCTGGCGCTGCGTTAGGAGGCGTACTCTTTAGTTTCAGCGGTGTAACAGGTGTTTTCATCACCGCTGGGTGCATAATGTTTCTTGCCACGCTCGTTATTGGACTAAAAGTGAAGGTCGCGATGACCTGATCATTTCGAATATGAGCCCGTTTTAAATAAGGGCCAGCTGAATCCGATGGCTGGCCTGCACACTCAATGCGCTGACAGCCGACCTTAATCTCTTCATTGCCGGGATGCCTGTCATCAATCGTCACGATGTTGTGGCTGGCCTTTCTATTATCCAAAAGTCATTCTTTACAATTCATTCATTAAGCATTTTTTGATAAGAAAAGATGCTTTTGTCGGTTCACTCAGACCAGCAATGACTCGAAACCGTAAATTCTTATTTGGATGTTACCGATGATAATAGTGTTCTGTCTGGATCCTGATCCCTTTGAGTAATCTCGTGAGCCATCCGCATCTCCATCTTTATAAAGGAGAAATATTCGAAATATTGCTGTATGATGCAAAGCATTTAACCCGCTAGCTGGGTAAAATACGATTCACAACAGCGGATGAAGCGGATTATACTTGTTTACCCACTCAACTCTAAGGTAGCAACTCACGTGCAGGATACATACTACAACGACAAAAGGATAAATTCGTTGCTCCAGGATGAATTGAATGCGTTCTTTAAGGACTACAAAGGTATCATCTATGCATATGCTATTATGAATAAAAAAGACCCCTCACAGATGCAGATTATTAATAATAATCCAGAGTGGTTTGATGTTTATCTTGAAAGAAAATACCAGTTTATTGACCCCGTTATTATTCGTGGTCTGCGCTGCGTTGAAGACTATTCCTGGGAGAATAAAGTCATCTTGTCTGAAGGTTACAACCTGACGCGGATTTTCAATGAAAGTGTTCAGTATAACATTTACCAGGGACGGACATTTCCTCTGCATGACTATCTGAATAATCTGGTTTTGTTATCTGTTATCGGTCTGAAAGACTCTGATAACGATATTGAAAGTTATCGTCAAAAATTTATCAGCTTTCTTACTAAGTTGCATCAGAAGACGCTCAATCTATATAGTCAGCACCATCAAAAAAAGAATGTTTTTTTGTCACCACGTGAGCGACAAATTCTTAAGTGGGTCAGCGCCGGGAAAACATATGCCGAAGTTTCTATTATTTTGTCTATTGCGGAGCGCACCGTTAAATTCCACATGGGCAATGTAATGAAAAAGCTCGGTGTTAATAACGCCAGACATGCGGTAAAACTTGGCGCAGAACTCCAGTTGCTGGACAACTGAGCCAAATGCTTTGTTTAAAGATCGCGTAAATGCGGTAGCATCTCACGAAGCCAGTCGCTGGCTTTGTCCTTGACAATAATGTCTTCAACGATGCTTTCACTGGCAGGCATGAAAATATAGTAGATAACTTCTCCCTTTTCAGAAAGCCCTTTCTGGATAACTTCTATTTTCCAGTTCGCATGGCGAAATATAGCATACATACCGCGACTGACCACTGCATACATTCCCCGATATTTTCGCTTCATGCAAAACATAATCATTGCGAGAAATAAAACTTTACTGGCGGGCAAACCCTGCAGATTTGCAGAGTCACGTTTTTCTTTATCCAGAAAAAGGCGGCTGATTTCACAACAGGGAATGTCTGTGGGGAGGTTATTGATACCTGAAAAGTAATGATGGAAAATTTCGCTCATCATCGTCGGATCCGTTGAATCGATAAATCGTGCACCACATAGCAACTGCCCATCGTACATGCCCAGCAGGTAAGTTGTGTTTTTGTTGTCAAATCTATCCTTTTCCATGCCGTCAATGCATTCGACTTTCCAGTCAAGGCGTTCCTGAAAAGTTTTCCTTCTGAGACGATATAATTCGGTCGCTAATTCAACCGATAACTCATCATAATCATGCAAAAAAAAGTCAATAACAGAATTCATTCACTCAACCTTAATAATCACACGTCGGAACTATTACCCCTGCCCTTTAGGACAGCTTTTATTATTACGTTTAGTCCCTATAATAAGAAAAGTTCCTGACGATCAAGCACTCAAGATGCATAGGGGTCAGGAGGTCTAAGAAAGATGCAGCACCAGGGAAATCCACGCGAGATTATGTAGTATTTGAAGTCTCGGGTATAGAGTCCAAGAAGCATTCAAGCAATAACAATATTAAAATGCGGAAAAAATCAATTAAGTATCATTTGTTCATTGCCCCTTGTAGTGTAAAGGGGCAAAATTTCCTGTTCAGTTAGTTCACGTCAAATTGTAATATTCCGCACAAAGCGAGCCACATCATCGTTCATTTCATAGCTAAACACTAACCGCCTGCGTCAATGACAGGTGTGTTTGGGGTGACAGCAATACCCACGAATTTACCCGGTTTGGTTATCGTGATACCAAAGCCCGTGGGATGGAATCAGCCCTTCGCTATCTGCTCAGCCTGACACCTTTAAAGTTGGTAATCCCTTATCAGGGTAGCTTTTTTGCTTCTCACTTCTTTATAGACTGCCCCGGTGATCGGGAAACTGTAGCAGGAATATCGGATTAAGGGCAGAACGAAGACGATATAAAAGAGTAGGGCAGCCGTACCTATCCTGTAGCGAGGCTGCCTTACTGCGCAACCCCGAGTCAAAACGGCTTAAGACGATGTTAAAACCCAGAGTCACAAGCTCGTCTATACCGCTCTTTCACTTTTCAGCGGTTCCGCCAGCACGTTCAGAATGTTACTGACCGCTGCTGTGCCCATCTTCACATAAGAGCTATCGCTGACGCCGCCGATGTGTGGCGACAGAATCACCTTCTCAACACTCTGCCAGGTATGCGGAGCCGTCAGTGGTTCAGCAGGGAAGCTGTCCAGTGCTGCCCAGGCGACGGTGCCATTATTCAGCGCCGCTAACAGCGCATCCTCATCAATAAGACCCCCGCGTGCGGTGTTCACCAGAATGGCGCCTTTTTTAAACATTGCCAGTTTCTCTGTGTTAATCATCTGACGCGTTTGTTCAGTCAGCGGGCAGTGCAGCGAAATGACATCAGCCTGTTGCAGTAAGTCGTCAAGAGAAGAAGATTCACACTCATCAGGAAAAGTTCTGGCAAAGGGATCATAGGCGAGCACCTTCATGCCAAAAGCCCGTCCAATGCGGGCCACACGACCGCCAATTGCGCCCAGTCCTACCAGACCCAGCGTTCTGCCTTCCAGCTCCACCGACTTATGGGTGGATTTGTCCCAGTGTCCCTGACGCATACGCTGATCCAGCGTTATTACCGATTTAGCGCAGGCCAGAATCAGCGCCCAGGTATGCTCAGCCACGGCCGCTGCGTTGGCACCTGGCGCAGACTGCACACTGATATGACGTTCAGCCGCTGCCTTTTGATCAATAACGTCGATGCCGCTGCCGTGTTTGGAAATGACGCGCAGGGCAGGCGCGGCATCCATGATGCGGGCGTTAACTTTTCCATAACGGACGATAATCGCCACCGGATTATGCTGCTGGCAGAGCTGGAACAGGACGTTTTCATCGGGCTGTTTGCCAGCATAAACAACGTTGAACTCATGCAGCAGGCTTAACGCCTGCGGCGCCAGATCACCAGCCGTGACCAGAATGACGGAACGTGAGGGTGTCATTACAGCGTCTCCCCATCGGCCAGCATGCCAGCGGTATGCAAAGCTTTCTCTAACCACGGCGCGCGTAGATCTCCATCACGAATGGCGGCAATGCGGCCGATCTCGAAATCCAGTTTTTTCTGCGCCATTTCAATAAGCGAAGGAACCTCTTCACGCGGCAGAACCACCACGCCATCAATATCACCAATAACGAGGTCGCCTGGCTGAATGGCTGCACCCGCGACAGAAACAGGGAAATTAACGCGTCCCGCAACAGACTTGGTCGGGCCGCAGGGATTCAGACCTGCAGAAAAAACCGGGAAGCCGTTAGCGCTGAGTGAATCCGCGTCACGGACCGCGCCATCAATAATAATTCCGGCGATGCCGGAGGCGGCGGCCTGGGTGGCCATGATCTCACCGATCAGCGCACAGCTGATATCGCCTTTGCCATCGACCACAATCACATCGCCAGGTTTAGCAATCGCCAGCGCAACGTGGATAGCCAGGTTATCACCCGGTCGGACTTCAACGGTGATAGCAGGGCCGGCGACTTTCATCGTGGAGGAGACAGGTTTAACGCGACCGTGCAGCGTTCCACGACGCCCGGCAACATCAGCAAGTATTGCTGCCTGAAACTGAGCAGCCTGTTTTACGAGCTCTGGCGCGATACGGATAATGTCGCGATTGATGAAGGTATTCTCTGCATTTGGCATAGATCATTCCTCTTAAGTTTTACCAGGTACAATCATGTTGTACAATATAAAACAACTGTATCTATGTTAATTCAGATCGCACCAGTGTTAAGCGTTCATTTGTGATGTAAATACGATGTGAATCACAAATTGCGCGGTAAACTGCCTGCCGTCGCACACAGGAGGACGTACTGATGGGGAATGAAGGCGTAATTGCCGTAGAAAAAGCGCTGGCGCTGCTGGATTGTTTCAAACCTGGCGAGGAGTCGCTGACGCTTACTGCCCTGGCGCAGCTTTCGGGCTACCATAAAACGACGGTTTATCGCCTGATGAACTCACTTGAGCGCATGAACTATGTGATTCGCCGCGACAATGGCGTTTACACGCTGGGCCCCAGACTGCTTTATCTGGGCAAGCTCTATGAACAATCCTTTCATCTGGCCAGTATTGTTCAGCCTGAGCTTCATGCACTGGCGACCGCAACAGGCGAAAGCGCCTCATGGTATGTGATTGAAAACGAGCAACGGCTCTGTCTTTTCAGAGCCGAGCCTTCGGAAGGACTGCGTGAAACGCGCCTGCCGGGCACGTTTTTGCCGCTGGATAATTCTGCTATCGGACAGGTGCTTCGCTACTGGGGTCTGAGTGAACCTCTGTTTGACACTGCACCTGAGCTTCCGCTGTTCACGTCAGGTATGCGCGATCCGCATATCGCAGCCTTCTCAGTACCGGTGTTTGGCGAAAATGATAAACTGATCGCGGCGCTGGCACTGACCGGGCCGGCATCACGCCTGACGCAGTCAGCGCGTGACGGTGGGTTGGGCAAACTGATGAAAGAGGTGGCCAGCAGGCTCTCTGTAAAATCAGGCGCACACAAAGTAATGTGCGATAATTTCTATAAAATTTAGCGGTCAGCTTAACCCGCCTGCTGCAGGGCTTTTAACACAAGGATTTATTGGCCAGAGTTAAAAGCCTCGCTCTCTTCATGAAAAAACGCCCACTTTGCTGCCTCAACATGAATTTCCTTCATGTTCGTTGAAATTTAATCACTTTTTTTCAACTCATTGTTGAGGCATAAAGTAAGAATTGTTAATAACTTTGAGTCATATGAATACTTGTTAAGGGACAGCATCTCTGGATAACCCCTTAAAGAAACCATTCATATCAGCGACCAGGATACCCGATAGCGATGAACAACTTAGCCTTTACCCTTAAGCGCATTCGTTTCGACGAAAACTATAACCCTTCGAAAAATACGCGGGCGACGACTAACTTCGCTAATTTAGCGCGCGGCGAAAAGCGTCAGGAAAATCTGCATAATGCCCTGGCGATGATCGACAGCCGTTTTAATGCGCTGGCACACTGGGACAATCCAAAAAGCGATCGCTATTCTGTCGAACTTGAGATTATTTCTGCTGAGCTGAATCTTCGTCCCGAAAGTAATGACGAATTGTTCCCTGCGATTGAAATCTTAAAAACCCATATCGTGGATCATAAAACTGGTCAGCGCATTGAAGGGATTGTCGGCAACAACTTCTCATCCTACGTGCGTGATTATGATTTCAGCGTCGTGCTGACTGAGCACAATAAAGGCCAGACAGAATTCAGCCTGCCGGATGATTTTGGTCAGCTGCACGGCAACATTTTCAAAAGCTTTGTGAACTCAGCGGCCTATAAAGAGAGCTTCAGTAAATCTCCGGTTATCTGCCTGAGCGTATCGAGTAAAAATACCTACGTGCGCACCGGTAATCAGCATCCGGTACTGGGCATCGAATATCAGCAGGATGCGCCTTCCCTGACTGACTTTTACTTCGGTAAAATGGGCCTGAAAGTGCGTTTCTTTATGCCGCAGGGCAGCGTTGCGCCTCTGGCTTTCTATTTCCACGGTGATCTGCTCAGTGATTACACCAACCTTGAGCTGATCAGCACCATCAGTACGATGGAAACTTTCCAGAAGATCTATCGCCCTGAAATTTATAACGCGAATTCTGCAGCCGGACTGTGCTATCAGCCCACGCTGCAGCATCAGGATTATTCGTTAACCCGCATTGTTTACGATCGCGAAGAGCGCAGCCGACTTGCCGTCGAGCAGGGCAAGTTTACTGAGGCGCATTTCATAAAGCCTAATCAGACACTTCTCGCGCAATGGTCTGCTGAATTCGTTCTTTGATTAATTAAAAATAGAAGGTCACCTGCTATGAAAACCTTATTACCGACATCCACTGCTGGCAGCCTGCCTAAACCTTCCTGGATTGCGCAGCCAGAAGTGCTCTGGTCACCCTGGAAATTGCAGGATGACGAGTTAATTGATGGCAAAAGAGATGCGCTGCGTCTGTGTCTGGACGATCAGGTTCGGGCCGGTATTGATATCGTCAGTGATGGGGAGCAGACCCGTCAGCACTTCGTGACGACTTTTATTGAACATCTCAGCGGCGTGGATTTTGAAAAGCGCGAAGTGGTTCGCATCCGTAATCGTTACGACGCAAGCGTCCCGACCGTGGTGGGTGAAGTCTCACGTCAGAAGCCCGTGTTTGTTGAAGATGCGAAAATCCTGCGTAAGCTGACCGATCGTCCTATTAAGTGGGCGCTGCCGGGTCCGATGACCATGATCGATACCCTTTATGACAATCATTACAAAAGTCGCGAAAAGCTGGCCTGGGAATTCGCCAAAATCCTGAATCAGGAAGCCAAAGAGTTAGAAGCGGCCGGTGTGGATATCATTCAGTTTGATGAGCCAGCATTTAACGTCTTTTTCGATGAAGTCAATGACTGGGGTATCGCTGCGTTAGAGCGTGCTATTGAAGGTCTGAAGTGCGAAACCGCCGTACACATCTGCTATGGCTACGGCATTAAAGCGAATACCGACTGGAAGAAGACGCTGGGCACTGAGTGGCGTCAGTACGAAGAGGTGTTCCCGAAACTGCAGCGTTCGGCTATCGATATCGTTTCACTGGAGTGTCAGAACTCGCGCGTTCCGATGGACTTGATCGAGCTGATTCGCGGTAAAAAAGTCATGGTCGGTGCCATCGATGTGGCAACCCATGAGATTGAGACGCCTGAAGCAGTGGCTGAGACGCTGCGCAAAGCGCTGCAGTTTGTGGATGCTGAAAATCTCTATCCTTCAACCAACTGCGGGATGATCCCTCTGCCGCGTCAGGTTGCGAATGGCAAACTTCACGCGTTAAGTGCTGGCGCAGAGATTGTCCGCAGAGAGATTCTGGGGAAATAATCTTTTCCTGTTGCTGAGATTTATAACAATGCCGCTAACCGCATCGCATGGATACACCGTCGTCAGAAGGCGGTTTTTACTGTGATAGTGGCAGCGGACGTTAATTCAGCGTGCCTGTAAGGGCAAAAAGCACCTGATGGTGGCGACCATCCTTTGGAAGCTGAACGGCAGCGTGTGAATAAATTGTAAATTCATACGCCAGCCGATATAACAGATGGATAACCACTCATCACCGAGGCAATAATGGCGCTTTCGCACGAGTTAATCCTGATCTTCACCACCTATCTTGTCGCCACGGCCAGTCCCGGGCCGAGCAATATGGCTATTATGGGCACCGCGATGAAAAAGGGCCGAGGTGCCGCACTGGCGCTGGCTGCGGGTGTCGTGAGTGGGTCGATGATCTGGGCGCTGCTGGCCGCCTGCGGTGTGCTGACCGTGCTGGCAACCTTCGCACAGTTGCTGATCGCCTTAAAAATTGGCGGTGGCTTATATCTGCTCTGGCTGGCGTTTAAAGCGGGCAAATCTGCCTTACGCCGGACGGAAGACAGTGACTTTAACGCCAGCGATGAGCGGGTCGCTTATGGCAGGCTTTTCCGTCAGGGTATCCTGATGCATATCGGCAATCCCAAAGCGATTCTCACCTGGGTAGCCATTATGTCGTTTGCGCTCAAGCCGGAGGGAATGGCTTCAACGCTACCGATCATTATCTGCGGCTGTGCGGCCATTTGCGTCTTTGTGTTCGGCGGATATGCTCTGCTGTTTTCAACCGCTGTCATGGGCGCCTTTTACCGTCGTATTCGTCGCGGACTCGATGCACTTTTAGCCTGCTGCTTTGCGCTGGCAGGTCTGAAACTGGTATTCAGCCGTAGCTGATTACGGTCAGGGATGACTGATAATTACCCGCGGCTAAGTCAGAACCGTAAAATACCAGTCCATCCCGTACCCCAACCCACAAGGCGATAAAATGAAAGGCGGATGTCTGTGTGAAGCCGTGACTTTTGAAATCTCAGTCACCCCCGCCTTTTATTACCGCTGCCACTGTTCACTATGCAGAAAGCAGAGCGGAACCGGCTATAACCTGGCGACGGTGGTGAATGAGGCGGACTTTAGCTGGCTATCAGGTGCAAGCCGAATCGCTTCGTGGCGTAAACCCTCAGGTTATCGCAACGATTTTTGTTCCAGCTGTGGCTCTACCGTGCCTAACCTGTTGCGTGGCAAGCCCTATATCTGGATCCCGGTGGGTTTACTCACTGACTCTGCCGAAATGCAATGCATTGGGGATTACTGTACCGATGACGCCATGCCCTGGGATACAACCCGTTCAGATATAAATCATGCCGGGCCAGTCGGGTCGCTGAATACGCTTTTGACGAGCTTGATGCTCGTTGATTAATCGCACTGGTACTGGTCAGTAATTTTTAATGATAAGCCCCAGTATTCCGAACAGGTTTGAAAATCACGCGAAGAATGAAGCAAAAGTTTTGGAAGTCTGACCTGATCGTAAAGCTTCTTATGACGCTTTCGATTTTTCGGAGCAGTAAGGAGAATATATTTGAGCATATCCAGGGTCATATGCTCTCTGCTCATGTCCAGGCCTCCAACTCGTGGTGTGGATGAATAACATCTGCGAATATACCGAAACAGCGCCACTGGTACTTTTACATCCAGAAGAATAAATCCTGTGGCGCGAGCGAGACGTTCTTCAATACATTTTGTGTAATTCCCATCCATAACCCACTTTTCCTGACTTACCGCTTCAGCGTGCAAACGAATAAAATCAGCCGGTGTTCTGGGAATCCATTTACTTCCCGGAATATGGTGAAGTTGATCCAGATGAACGGCAGGTAAGGCTGTTTTGCGACAAATAGCATCAGCCAGGGTAGATTTCCCGCTGTTCGACGGCCCCATAATACAAATGCGTGGCCCAAGCGCGTCTAAAGAAAGTATATTAATCACAACTTTTCCTTTGAATTTTCCCTGTCTGGTTATGCTGTCCTGCTGGAGGTTCAACTTAAGGATTCTGAACGCATGATGAAGTAAAGTCCTGTCGTAATCGCTCCGATATTTAAACCTCAAATAAGTCGCCTCACTCACGGATTGAATATATTCCTGTAAAGATTAGTTACATCTTGCCGATTAATTACTCAACCAGACAAACCGTAGAGGGCATTATGGGGTTAATCAGTGGCATTACCACAGACGTGGCAAGAGGATATTCAACCACGCTCATCACACCAAATACAGTATCGGACAGCATTAAAGAGAGCCTTACCGCAAAAGAATTACCGGCCAGTGTGGTGGTAATTTCCCCGGAGGCAAGAGCACGGCTGTTACAAGCCCGCGATGAGCCCATTTCTGCAGAGCAGCAGGAAAAAAATCTGAAAGCACTGGCAGAGTCAAAGTCATCCGGTCAGGGGCCGTCCGTTAATCTCGGATATGCCTTATTCAATGATCTCAACACCAGCTCGGACGCCAGCTCATTTAGTCCACTGCTGAGTATGACGGCTGACAATACGCAGAGTGCGATGGATGACTTTGCTGCTGCCTTACATCAGGTGCTGGCTGAAGGGCAGGTGGGGCGTGGTCGGTACGATAACAGCGATACCGCAGAAGCCATGGCGCTTACCCTGACTCAGTCTAAGCTCCATAAACTGATTGAAAAATATGTCTCCGTAGATAACCAGAAACAGGCAACTGGCATCGCTGATCAGATGATAAACGTCAAAGTGGCTATTCGTAACAGTACGATGTTGTCGGGCGCTCAGGATACGCTGACATTAGCTATGCGTTATGGCACTCACGACATGCAGGATAGTGCTCGTGATTATCTCAAAAAGTTTGAAAGCGGCACCGCACGGCCTCAGGTTGAGCTGAGCGATATGATGAAAGCCATGAACCCGGGCGGTGATATGAACGCTGTATTCAGTGCCTTTGCGGCAATAATCCGTGCAACGCCGAATCCCGGCAATGCTGCACAACCGTCTATTGATGGTGCGTTGAAGCAGTTGGATATCTATCGCCAGCAGTGGCAGGCGTTCACTGAAAAATACGCTTCTTAATGTCCTGATGACCCTGCAGCTGGCCTGAGTTCGACGTCTGCAGGATCCACTCCTGAGAAACGGTCCCGGAACAAAAGCACAGATTACACATTTACAAATTTAAATGTGTAAATATAATGGCGCCTCTTAAACATCAGAGGACTTTTTGTTATGCCGTCACTTTTTACCCCCCTGAACCTGGGCGATCTCAAGCTTCGTAACCGCATTGTCCTGCCGCCGCTGACGCGCTGCCGCAGTGAACAGCCGGGCAACATTCCCGGCGATATGATGGTTGAGTATTACCGCCAGCGTGCCAGCGCGGGGCTGATGGTCACCGAAGGCACCCAGATTGAGCCTCGCGGGCAGGGCTATGCCTGGACGCCAGGGATCCACAGCGACGCGCAAATCGCTGGCTGGAAAAAGGTCACAGAGGCGGTACATCAGGAAGGTGCCACCCTTTTCTGCCAGCTCTGGCATGTAGGCCGTGTGTCACACAATGAACTTCAGCCGGGCAAGCAGGCACCGGTTGCGCCTTCTGCCATTGCGGCCGACAACGTACGGGTATTCATTGAAACCGGACCAGGCGAGGGGATGTTGACTGCACCCAGCGAGCCACGGGCGCTGACCACAGAGGAAGTTAAAGAGATCGTGGCGCTCTACCGACATGCAGCGGAAAATGCCAAAGCAGCCGGTTTCGATGGCGTTGAACTGCATTCCGCCAATGGTTATCTGATTAATCAGTTCATTTCTGAGCACACTAACTTCCGTATGGATGAATATGGTGGCTCAGTGGAGAATCGTCTGCGCTTCCTGCGTGAAGTCGTTGAGGCGGTCAGCTCGGTCTTTGGCAGCCATCGTGTGGGCGTCAGATTTGCGCCTCTGTTTTCGAGCACTGACGAAGAGCGAGTTTATCTCGGCCTGGTCGAAAGCGATCCACAGGCGACCTACATCCGCGCAGCAGAACTGCTGAATGAGCTGGAAGTCGGCTATCTCTCCATTGCCGAAGCGGACTGGGATAATAGCCCGGACATGCCAGAGAGTTTCCGCGTCGCATTGAGGGAAACATTCCGATCTCCGATCATCTATTCAGGCCGATACACGGCTGAAAAAGCGCAGCATATGCTGGAAAAAGGCTGGGGCGATCTGTTTGGTTTTGGCCGTTCGTTCATCGCCAATCCCGACCTGCCTGCGCGCATTAAATCTGGCTATCCGCTGAATGAGGTCGATAACGCCTCCCTGTATGGCGGCACTGAGAAAGGCTATACTGACTATCCTGTTTTTCTATCCTGATACTCTGTGAGGCGGCATGTCCCCCGAAAATGCCCTGAAGTTACTGTCCAATCCGACCCGAGTGGCAGTGCTGAAGTGGCTTAAAAATCCTGAAGAAGCGTTTGCGGGCTATACCCAGCTCTATCCCTTCGATCAGTATGGCGTCTGTGCCAGCCTCATACAGGATAAGGCGGGTTTATCACAGCCCGCCACGTCGTTATGCCTGAAAGCACTTCACAGTGCCGGGCTGGTCGAAGCCAGCAAAGTGGGAAAATGGACCTATTATCGCCGCGCCGAACCACGTATTCGTGAAATCACCGACGTGGTGACGCAATCGCTGCAGGCGCTTTAAAAGTGACAACGTTCAGGGTAATGTAGATGCCAGTTGCCTCCTTCCGGGGGCGACTCCTCACGAATTCATCAATTCAGGATTAGAAATGTTTATGTCAGTTCTGACTTTCACAACCGTCACCACCACCGCGCTCAGCGGCGACGTGGGCGACTCTGTGACTGGCACCTGACACAACAGATTCTCACTCCCCGCCGAACCGGACGGGGACCTGTTCTCCGTTCTTAAAAAACTGAATGGAGCCAGGTCATGATGACATCTGAAAGCGCACTTTTAATCATCGATATGCAGCAGGGCCTTTTTCATGGTCCAGCGGCACCTTTTGCCGCAGGCAGCATTCTGTCGAATATCAATCTGCTCATAACCAAAGCACGGCAGTCTCAAGTACCCGTCTTTTTTGCGCGGCACATCGGACCTGATAATTCCCCTTTTAATGAGCAAAGCCCGTTGACCCGCCTGATCCCGGAATTACAGGTCAGCCCGCAATCAGATGTCGTTGTCACAAAAAAATATCCCAGCTGTTTCAGGGATACCGGCCTGCAATTCCAGCTCAAGCAAAGAGGCATCAAACAACTGGTGATTGCCGGAATGAAAACGGAGTTCTGTGTTGATACTACCTGTCGGGCCTCACCGGAGCTGGGTTTTAACGTCGTGCTGATTTCCGATGCGCATACCACCGTCGATAATCCGCACCTCTCTGCGAAAAGTATTATTGACCATCATAATCAGACACTGGCGGGACCCTTTGTGGCACTGGCAACCGCCGCTGACTGGTGGTTCGGTTCTGCCCGTTAATCCCAACACTCTGGTTTTGCATCCTGCACGCGGCTTGACGAAGCTGCCCGCTTAACTTACAACTAAACCCGTCAGGGGAGTCTCGCCAGAGAGACTGAGAGGCTAATAGCGCATCGCGCGGCTTAGCGACCCTTAGAACCTGACCCAGTTGATACTGGCGTAGGAAGACGGGTATCGCATCAGATACTTGCCGCAGGGGCGCATTTGCGACGTCTCTGCCTTTTCCCTCCGTATCACGGGTCTTCGTTAACTTATAACGAGGCCAAAGTGAAATATCTCATCCTGAATCTCTCTCTTCCTCGCCGGTGGACACCATGAGCCGCTGGTCGGTGCTTGGCAGCGGCGTGGCCGGGCTGTGCGTCGCCACGCTGCTTGTGGAGCGGGGAGAAAGCGTCGAAATCATTACGCAGCCTGATTGTCGTGCCGCCTCGCACTGGGCGGGCGGCATGCTCGCGCCCTGGTGCGAAGCTGAAAGCGCGCCGCCACAGGTGATCGAATGGGGCCAGCACGCTGCGGGCTGGTGGGCGCAACGCGTCAATGGCGTGGAGCAGCAGGGCACGCTGGTGGTTGCGCCACCGCGTGACAGCCGCGAACTGACACGCTTCGCCAGCATGACTCAGCAGCATCAGTGGGTCGCGCCCGGAGAGATCGAACCGGCGCTGGAAAATCGCTTTGCGCGTGGGCTGTTTTTTGCGGCGGAAGCACATCTCGATCCCCGCCGCGCGATGCAGCAACTGCGCGACAAATTGCAACAGGCTGGCGTGCCCTTACACAGCGGTAAACCCACCGGCACCCTCATTGACTGCCGTGGCATTCACGCCGCGGATCAGCAGCCCGCACTGCGCGCTGTGCGGGGTGAAATGCTGATCCTGAAGACCCCCGATGTTCAACTCTCCCGTCCTGTCCGGCTGCTGCACCCACGCTTTCCCTGCTATCTGGTGCCGCGTGCAGACGGGCACTTCATGCTGGGTGCCACGATGGTCGAAAGCCACGACAGCAGCCCGATCAGTGCCAGAGCGATGATGGAGCTGCTCAGTGCCGCTTATAGTCTGCATCCGGCGCTGGCCGAAGCGCGGATCGTGGAGAGCGGCACCGGTCTGCGTCCCGCTTATCGACAGAACCTGCCTGAAGTCCGCTATGAAAAGGGTCGTTTCTCGCTCAACGGGCTTTACCGTCACGGCTTTTTGCTGGCTCCGATTATGGCTGAAAAACTCATGCTGCAACTTACTCAGGAGATAACTCATGCGAGTTCAACTTAATGGACACACGATTGAAACCGATGCAGACACGCTGGCAGAGCTAATGGCGGAGCAGCAGATTGACCCGCGCACCGTCGCGACCGCACTGAACGGAGAATTTGTGCCACGCAGCCGCTATGCCAGCCAGCCGCTTGAGGCGGGCAGCCAGCTGGAAATCCTGTCACCTATGCAGGGAGGTTAACCATGTTCTATCAATTCACGCCGCAATCACGCTTTCTGCTCGGTACCGCCGGATATCCCTCACCGGACATCCTGCATCAGTCGATCGACGCATCAGGTGCGGAGATCATTACCGTCAGCCTGCGCCGGGAAGGCAGTGAAGGCGGTGCTTTCCGCTCGCTGCTGCAACAGCTCAACAAACGCATTCTGCCCAATACCGCAGGCTGCCACACGGTGAAAGAGGCGGTGACGACGGCGCAGATGGCGCGTGAACTGTTCGACACGCCCTGGATCAAGCTGGAAGTCATCGGCCATGCCGACACGCTGCAACCCGATCCCTTTGCGCTGGTTGAAGCCGCGCGGATCCTCTGTGCTGATGGCTTCCAGGTCTTTCCTTACACCACCGAAGATCTGATTGTCGGTGAGAAACTGCTGGAAGCGGGTTGTAAAGTGCTGATGCCATGGGGCGCGCCGATTGGTTCCGGTCAGGGGCTGCGCAATATCGAAGGGCTACGTGCCATGCGTGCGTGGTTTAAAGATGTGCCACTGATTATTGATGCGGGCATTGGCGCACCCGGTCAGGCGGCTCAGGCGATGGAGATGGGTTTCGACGGCGTGCTGCTTAACACGGCGGTGGCAAAAGCGCGCGATCCGGTGCGGATGGCCGGTGCCTTTGCTGCTGCGATCCACGGCGGGCATGAGGCGTTTCAGGCGGGATTGATGGAGCAGCGCGACATGGCCTTTGCCTCCACGCCCATTTTTGGTCTGGCACAGTTCAGTTAAGGAGCGGCGATGGAGCGTTATCAGCGACAGACTATGTTGCCGGAGATTGGCGAAGCGGGGCAAGAGCGGCTGAGCGGGGCACATGTGCTGGTGGTGGGGGCGGGCGGGCTTAGCGCGTCGCTGCTACCGTTGCTGGCGGGCGCGGGCGTCGGGTTTATTCGTCTTTACGATGGCGATCGGGTTGAGTTGCACAACCTTCACCGGCAGACACTGTTTGGCATCGACGAGGTCGGTCAGCCCAAAGCAATCTGTGCTCAGCGCGCGCTGGCGCAGCGAAATCCTGACTGCCACGTTGAGGTACATCCATACTCGCTCAGCGCCAGTCAACTGCCGCTGGCGCTGGAGGGGATCGACCTGGTAGTGGATGCGGCGGATAACTTCGCCATTACTTATCAGCTCTCCGACGCGTGCTATCCGCGCGGTCTGCCACTGATCTGTGCCTCGGTGCTGGGACGCAAAGGCTATGTCGGCGGATTCTGTGGCGGCGCACCCGGCTATCGCGCGCTGTTCCCGCAGTTGCCCACGGCCTCGGGTAACTGCAACACGGCTGGCGTAATGGGACCCGCGGTGGCGACGCTGGGTGCCATGCAGGCGCAGATGGCGCTGAGTGTTTTGTTAAAACTGACGCCGTCGCCGCTCGGCTGCATGATCCACTGTGACTTTGTTGACTGGCACATCAGGCAGTTCCGCTTTGATAACGCACCTGAACCGGAAGCGCCGGGCACGCCGTTTATCGATCGGTCTATGCTGACGGAAGACGATTGCATAGTGGAGTTGCGCAGCGTGGAGGAGGCACCGTTTAGTGTGGACGGACGGGTGTTACGGATTCTGCCGCAGCAGATAGCGGCCTGGCAGCCGCCACTGGATCAGCGCGTGGTGCTGGTGTGCGCCAGTGGGATGCGCGCGGCTCAGGCGGCTGAGAACCTCGCCGCCCGTGGCGTTACGCGGCTGGCGCTGATGGCAGCCAACACGCTGTAAGGTGCCGGTTTAAATCACCTCGACCAGCTGGAAGGTCTCGAAGATCAGCTCCATTTCGCTGTGGAAATAGCCTGCACGCTCAAAGTAGCGCTGATGTTCCTGCCGCCAGTGGTCGAGGCTGAGATCGCCTTCACCCTCCAGCATCGCCATCTCTGGCGTCACGCGATCAAAGCGCGTCAGGAACAGCCCGGTGGTGCGGATCACGCAGACGGGCCGCTTTTCTCCGTTCAGAACAATGCTGTAACCGCCTGGCTGAGGCAATGCTTCCTGCTCCTGCCAGCTGCGTAACGAACCGCAGGAGGCCACCTTCTTTCCGGCAATAATTAGCGTCGCGAGTTCGCTGGCTAATTCCGGGGAATCACCAAATGCATCTGTAAATGCACCCGGATATTTGTCCTGTATCTGTTCAAGCGTCATCGGCATCCGCAATTCCTCAATGAATCAGGCGCCAGACTGGCGTAAAAACAGGCCAGCGACGCCGTTAAGATGATGTAGCAGCGGTGTAAATGCTGCTGATAGCGGTACAGCTTACCCGGCCTGCTCATGGGAAAACAGGCTTAATTATCAGGATATTGAGATTGCGTCTTTGCTGGATCGCAAAGGAGAGAGACAGTCTGACGCGGCCCGTTGCAGCCGCGCACAAAAACTAACCAATCAGAACGTTTGTCCAGTGCTCAATGTCGTCACCGCTGCTGAGCTCAGGCTGCACCAGGCCATTAACCATAAAGGTCGGTGAAACGTGAATACCGTTCTGGCGGGCATATTTGCAGTGCCATTTAATGGCGGTCTGCACATCAGGCTGATCAAATGCGGCGCTGGCATCCACGCCACTGTACTCTTTCAGGCGGGCCAGAATCTGATTCGGCGTGGCCTCGCGGTTAGGGCCGGTACAGTGATCGGTAAATTCAAACTCTTCACGATGATCGGCCACCGCCTGCATCACCTTCCTCGCCGCCTCTTTACTTTCGCAGGCGGCGGCAAGAATGTAGCGCACAATCAGCCCGGAATAGAGGTGCCATGGCTGAGATTGTAGCCGGATCTTCACGGTGATCTTATCTTCACTCGCGTGCGCCAGTAATGCGTCTAATTTATTGAATGTACGCACCGAAAAAGGACAGGTGGGCTCCAGAAAGACTTCGAAGATCGCCGGGCCGTGGCCCCAGACCAGTGCATTAGCATGCTGACTCATCAATTACTCCTTAATGATAAACGGAACGGGAAGGGTATTTACCCTGGCAAATCCTCTCTGCTTCAGCCAGTTAAGAATCAGCCGTAATTGTTACAAAAATCAGCAATCAGCCGCTGACCTGTGCGTAACAGGCGACAGGCAGGGTTATTAGTCGTTAGAATTATCAGCTTTGGCATTCTCAACAGCTGGCCCTGCATCGCCGCTAATGAGCAGCTATAGTTATCAGCAGAGTTTGCTCTCTCTAATTACGAAGCCATTTCTGCTACTTGCCTGCTGCCTGTCTGCCCTGAGCCGATTAGCGTTAAAAGAGGTTTATTTTGCATACCGATCTCACCTGGAAAACTCTCCATCGCGTTATCAACCAGACGATCTCTGACATGCTGGATGAGCAGCAGACTATTGATGTGTTGTCACTGCGCCTCCGGCTGCAAGAACTGGCTGAACAGGAGGAGGATGAGGTCATGGTGCTCTGTTACTGGCAGGCGAGCAAAATTCTGATGCGACTCCCCACCACCGTGACAGCCAGTCAGTTGATGATCGCCGCACGCCACGCTTTTCGTACGCCGATGGATCACGATCTGCTTTAAGTCGCACCAGCTGGCCTGACTGTCATCACCCCCGAATAATCTCACTAGCTGGCTATTTCATCATCATGAATGATCATTGCTGGCTATTGTTGAGCGTCACTTCTGCACTATTTCACATTCACACACGCCAGAAAATATATTCCCATTCTGGAGCCTATAAATATTTAAGGTAAAAATAAAGCACCGCAAAGGTGAATATATTATTTTATAAATGAAGCGAGCCGTCTGGTTAATCCTTTTCTTAAATTTCTGAAACTTGATCCAGAACACGAAAAGTGTTCGAGCTATTATTTTGGACCGTAACGAAACGAGTTGTTTATCTTTTATATAGCTGTGCAGCGCTACTATGGCGCCAACATAATAAACCTCGGGTTGTTGTGTTGGCGCATTTTTTAAAATGCATATCTATCCATCAGGTGGCTAACTCCAGCCACTTTGTATGTATTGAAAAGAGACAGGTTTGATGAATATCAGAAAACGTATTCTGCCAGTGGCACTGGCTGGCCTTATGATTTCCGGATCGGTATTAGCAACACCTGCGAATGGTCCATCACCGATTAATCCTAATCCGGGAGCAGCAGCCGGTACACAGGGTGCCGGTGGTGCAGTGAAATTTACCGGCGAAATTACCGATGTTTCCTGTGACGTTTCTACCGCAAGTAAAAACCAGAGCGTTGATTTAGGTAAGTGGGCGAAATCGTATTTCGAAAGCCGCAACGAAACTACGGAAACACCATTCACTATCTCAGTGAAAGATTGTCCTTCATCAGTTAAAACCGTTGCTGTGCTGTTTGATGGCGATAAAGATAGCGGTGACAACTCCCTGCTGAAAGTCACAAGTGGTGGTGCAACCGGCGTGGGAATTAAACTTTATGAAGCTGACCGCAGCACACCGATTTCGATTGGATCCGTTTCCAAAGCGGTCAACCTGGTAGCGGCTGACGAGGGCGGTTCTGCGGACTTAAATTTCTTTGCCGATTATAAAAGCGATGGTGCGCCAATTGATGTCGGTGCTGCTAACTCAGTCTCTAACTTTGTAATGATTTATAACTGATTAATAGCAGGGGCAACCCTGCTTCCCCTCTGAAATATCAATGGCATAAATATTTATGTTTAAGGTAATAAGACTTATTTCGTTCTTTTCCGCGTGCATACTGAGCATGGCTGCCCATGCGGGTGTTGTAATGGGAGGAACATGTATTATTTTTGTGGAAGGCAAAAAGGAGGCAACGCTTTCAGTCATCAACCAAGACAAAAATACGCCCTATCTGGTTGAATCCTGGATAGAGAACTCGGATCAAAATAATCATTCCCGGGTACCCTTTATTGTTACGCCACCGCTATTCCGGCTTGATGCGGAAAAAGAGAATTTGTTAAGGATTAATTATCTGGGGATGCCCCTGCCGAAAGATCGTGAATCGGTATTCTGGCTGAATGTGAAATCTATTTCACCGACGCCGCGCGAGAAAAGTAATCAGCTTCAGATCAATATTAAATCGAAGTTCAAGCTTTTCTATCGCCCAAAAGGATTGCCGGGTAATCCGGCCGATGCCTGGCAGCAACTCTCATTCCGCCATAAAGACAATCAGCTGATTGCGCATAACCCCACGCCTTACTTTGTCTCATTTTATTCGCTCAGTGTTAATCATCACGAGATAAAGGATCCTGGCATGATTGGCCCTGGTGAAGATCGTCACTGGCGCGTCGCTGATTCCGGCGCAGTGAGCTGGTCTGCAATTAACGACTATGGCGGCATTACCGAACAACGTACGCGCTAATGGGTGTTTGTAATTTATTTTGTTTTGAATCCGGGGACACCATCAGTGAAAGTCAATCAGCACGCTCAGTTGGGGAAGAGAAGGCAGACAAAACCACTTTATGCCTCTCTCTGGCTGGCAGGGATTGCGGGTTTTATGCTGATTTTGTTCTGCCCGCTGCGTGGTGCCCGCGCGGATGACTACTTTGACCCGGCGGCGCTGGAATTTTCATCCGATCAGCATAATGCCACCGATCTCCACTATTTTGCTCGTCAGGGAGGACAGCAACCCGGCACTTATCATGTCACGCTGTTGCTCAACAACAGAGTTATTGATAGCCGCGATGTCAGCTTCGTGCAGGGCAGAGCCGGGCTGGTTCCGCAACTGACGGTGGCGGAGCTGGCGGCGATGGGCGTGAACGTTAACGGTTTTTCCGCGTTCACTCATCTGAAGAAAGATGAGGCCATCGAAGAATTAGGCGATTTTATTCCTGCTGCATCAACTCACTTTGATTTCGCGCACCAGCAGCTAAACCTTTCGATTCCGCAGATCGCGCTGATGGTTAAAGATCGCGATTATGTCGATCCAGCGCGCTGGGATGAGGGTGTATCGGCTGCCTTTGTGAACTATACCCTTACCGGAACCAGTAGCCGGAATGAGAATCACCGCTGGAACTCGACGCTGCTCAGCCTGCGCAGTGGTGGCAACCTTGGCGCATGGCGGTTGCGTAATACCGCCACCTGGCGCTACGATCTTGTCAGCCACTGGCAATCACAGACTACTTATCTGGAGCGGGATCTCAAGGCGCTTAAAAGCCAGTTTCGGGTAGGGGATACTTATACCTCCGGCGACGTGTTTGACAGCGTGCAGTTTCGCGGTATGCAGATCATGTCTGATGACACGATGCTCCCCGAGAGTCAGCGTGGGTTTGCTCCGGTGATCCATGGTATTGCCCACAGCAATGCACGGATAACGGTGAGCCAGCATGGCTATATGATTTATGAAACCGTGGTCGCACCGGGTGCATTCGAGATCAAAGATCTTTATCCCACTGCGCAGAGCGGTGACCTTGACATCACTATTCATGAAAGCGATGGCTCGGTGCGCACTTTCACCCAGCCTTACTCTGCGGTGCCCTATATGCTTCGTCAGGGCCATCTGAAATACAGCGTCAGTGGCGGTCGTTATCACTATTCAGGCAGTAATAACCTGCGTTCGCCTGAGTTTGTGCAAACCACGCTCTTTTACGGATTGCCGCATGACTTTACCGCCTTTGGTGGCGTGCAACTCGCGCAGAACTATCACGCTGTGGCGGCGGGCCTGGGTAAAAGCCTGGGCGATTTTGGCTCGCTGGGGACCGATGTAACCGTAGCTAAAACCCGCTTGCCGCAGGGCCAGAGCAGCAGTGGTCAGTCAGTGCGCGCGCAGTATCAGAAAAATTTCGCCTCAACCAATACCACCTTCAGCATGGCAAGCTATCGCTACTCCTCCAGCGGCTTCTATGCTTTCAGCGAAGCGAATGCAATGACCAGCCCGGCAAGCTACGTCGCTAACAAGCGCAGTCGCTCGGAGATATCGATCTCTCAGGGTATCGTTGACTATGGCAGCCTCAGCGCCTCTGCCTATGTGCAGCGCTACTGGCGTTTAAATAGCGAAGATCGCACCCTGCATCTGGGCTTTTATAGCAATTACAAAGCCATTTCCTGGGGCGTCGCCTGGTTTTACACCGACTCGACCAGCGCCCGTAAAGCTGATCGCGCGGTCTCTTTTAATGTCTCCATTCCCTTCAGCGCGCTGCTGCCAGATAGCTCTGTTAGCTACAGCATGAATTCCAGCAATGATGGGGATGTCTCGCAGCAGGTCAGCCTCTCTGGCAGCGCGCTGCAGGACAATAACCTGCACTACAACCTGCAACAGGGCCACGACAGCCAGGGACAGAACGTGAACAGCAACGGCTCGCTGGACTATCGCGGCAGTCGCGGCAGCGTCAATGCCGGGGTCAGCCACGATCGGCACAGCACTCAGTTTAACTATGGTCTGTCGGGCGGCATCGTCGCGCATGCACACGGCATTACGCTGAGCCAGCCGCTGGGCGACACCTTCGCGATCGTGCGAGTGCCGGAGACGGCCGATGTGGGCATTCAGAGCAGCAACAATGTGGTCACCGATAGTCGCGGCTATGCGATTGTGCCCTCACTCTCGCCTTACCATGAAAATACCATCGAACTGGAAACTGACACGCTGCCCGACAACGTTGATGTTGAACTGGACGGACAAACGGCCATTCCGACACGCGGAGCGATTGTAATGGCCGACTATGCCACCCACGTGGGCAATCGGGTGCTGTTCACGCTTACCTGGCAGGATGACTTCCCCCCTTTCGGTGCGACGGGACAAATAGCGCTCGCCGAAGAGGAAAAAAACAGCAGCACCAGCGGTATCGTCGCTGAAAAAGGCGAACTCTATCTGAGCGGTGTACCCGCTCAGGGCGTCATCGAGGTGAAGTGGCAGGAAGATGGTGTGCAGAAAAGCTGCCGCGCGCCGTTCCGCCTGCCTGCCGCCAGCGGCACTAATCCGGTCAGACTGGTCTCTGCGGTTTGCCAGTAATCCAGAGGAATTTAAGATGAAATCAGTTCAGTGTTTATTGAAATGGGTCATGCTGACTATCCCGACCCTCTGCTGTTTACCAGCAATCGGGCAGGAGTCCTGTCAGGGCGTCAGCCAGGTGGTGGTACAGGTGCATAATGTAAACTATGTTCCGGGCGCAGCCGATGGCACCCCCATCTCGGCGCAGATGCCTCTGCAAAGCAGTAATGCTTTTACCTGTAATAAAAACAGCGGTGAGCAGGGCTATAACTACAAAGATATGGGGTTTGAGATTAACGCCGAAGAGTCCGGGTTACAGACTAATATTGCTGGCGGGCACAATACGCCGATATACCGTGTTCCAGGGGTAGAAAGCATCGGATTTGCTATTGGTTTCAAGGAGCCGTCTTATTGCGGCGGTGGCTTCTCTGATACCACCGGCAGGGGCAAAACCAGCGCGATCTGTAACTCCCAGATCAACCCACAGTTAAATTCCGCCCACGACATCACCCTTCAGTCCTATGTGGTGTTCTATAAAATCCCAGGCCAGCAATCGCCGCTTAATCCTGGCAATCAACCGGCCAATGTCGGTGAGGTGAATATTGGCAATGCCAGTTTAAAGGTGGGGGATAGTGCAGCCAGTAGTCAGCCGATCAATGATAAGCCGCAGATCTTCCTCTCCAGCTTTACCGTGCAATATGGCAGCTGTTCCGTTGTCACCTCTCAATCCATGATTAATGTGGAGATGGGAAAAGTGAGTAAGGCAGAGTTCAGCGGTATCGGTAGTCGGGCGGGAAGTGAAAAAGGTTTTCAGATTCAGGTGATGTGTGAACACAGCGCAGCGGTTAAAGTGGGCTTCTTTGGTATGGCCACTCAGGGCGATAAAGATGCCATCAGCCTGACGCCACAGAGCAACTCTGCTTCAGGCGTAGGCATCGCCCTCACTTATGGGCCAGGTCTGCAGGTCCCTGAAGGCCAGCGGGTCCCTCTGAATGTGCCGACCGATCAATTGCCGGTGCTGACTGCCGTCTCCTCACCTGATGAGGCAGCGTCGATGGCGTTTAACGCGCAATATATTCAGACAGAAGGACAGGTGATGGCGGGGAAAGCGGACAGCACCGTCACCTTTAATCTGGTCTATAACTAAGTCACCTGTGCATCACCGGGGTAAGCCTGGTGATGCACGCTCATGCTGATAAAAACACGCTTAGCCTCATCTCCTGCAGCAATCGTTAAAACCCGGCAACCCCAACCCACGGTTTCCCCCAATCTCTGTTAAAATTATTCCTCTGCGCCACTTTGCAGGATGCATGTTCGGGAGAAACTATGTTGTGGATTTGGAATGCCCTGATTGTTCTGGTCACCGTTATCGGTATGGAGATAACGGCTGCACTGGCGCACAAATATATTATGCATGGCTGGGGTTGGGGCTGGCATCTGTCACATCATGAACCGCATAAAGGCTGGTTTGAGGTTAACGACCTCTACGCCGTCGTCTTCGCCTGTCTGTCGATTTTACTTATCTATCTGGGCAGCACGGGTGTCTGGCCTTTGCAGTGGATCGGCGCAGGGATGACGCTCTACGGCCTGCTTTATTTTATTGTCCATGACGGTCTGGTCCATCAGCGCTGGCCATTCCGCTATGTTCCGCGCCGGGGCTATCTGCGCCGACTCTATATGGCGCACCGCATGCATCATGCGGTACGGGGCAAAGAGGATTGTGTGTCGTTTGGTTTCCTTTATGCGCCGCCACTGTCAAAATTGCAGGCGACGCTGCGGGAACGTCACGGTGTTAAACGGGGCGCTGCCAGAGGTAAGCAGGGCGTGGAGCGTGACGCGCCATCCGGGAAGTAACCGCCTGACCTGATGCTGCCACCAGCATTGCCAGTTTCTCTGGCGTGCTGGTGGACTGGCGTTTATCCCACGCCTGTGAACCCGCCTGAACCACCTTCATACCAATTTTACGATAGACCTGTTTTGCGGTCGCAATCGCCCACGCTGAGCGCAGCGGTAAACCCGGCAGGCCAGCCGATGCCGAATGGTAATAAGGCTCTGCCGTCTCTACCAGTCGACGGGCTACGCGGCTGAGCGCCTGCCGATTTTGCGGGTCGGCCAGCGTCTCTCGCGTCAGCCCCTCTTCAGTCAGCCACTCTGCGGGCAGATAACAGCGTCCCGCTTCCGCATCTTCAACGATATCTCGCGCAATGTTGGTCAACTGAAATGCCAGGCCGAGATCGCAGGCGCGATCCAGCGTGGCGTTGTCGCGCACGCCCATAATCTGCGCCATCATCAGGCCCACCACGCCCGCGACGTGATAGCAGTAGCGCAGCGTATCGTCCAGCGTCTGATAGCGTGTCTCCTTCACATCCATCGCAAATCCCGCCAGATGATCAAAAGCGTAAGCGGGCAAAATGTCGTGCGCCATCGCCACCTCCTGAAAGGCCGCAAAGGCAGGCTCATGCATCTGCGAACCGGCATAGGCCTGACGCGTTTTCATCTCCAGCTGCGCCAGGCGCTGTTCGGCGGATTGTAGCGATGGCGTATCGTTGCTGAATCCCAGCACCTGATCGTCGATCACATCATCACAATGACGGCACCAGGAGTAGAGCATAAGCACACTGCGTCGGGTTTTGGCATCAAACAGCTTCGATGCCGTGGCGAAGCTTTTCGAACCCACTTCCATGGTTTCTACGGCATGATCGAGCAGTGACGGACTATTCAAGCCAGATCCTCCAGCATCAATCCTGCGGTGGCTTTGGCCGACCCAATCACGCCGGGAATACCCGCGCCCGGATGGGTGCCAGCACCGACCAGGTAGAGATTATTGATATTCTTATCGCGGTTATGTGGCCGGAACCAGGCGCTTTGCGTCAGGATCGGCTCCACCGAGAATGCCGAACCCTGCCAGGCGTTCAGCTCATCGCGGAAATCAAACGGCGTGAAGATGCGGTGCGTCACCAGCTGGCTGCGCAGGCCCGGCATATAGTGCTGTTCCAGATAGTCAAAGATGCGATCGCGCAGACGCGGACCTTCAACGGCCCAGTCGATATCGGCGGTGCCGAGATGCGGGACGGGTGCCAGCACGTAATAACTGCCGCAGCCACTCGGTGCCAGTGATGGATCGGTCACGCAGGGCGCATGCAGATAAAGCGAGAAGTCCTCTGCCAGGGCGTCTTTATTAAAGATCTCATCAATTAACTCGCGGTAGCGCGGGCCAAAGCAAACTGTGTGGTGCGCCAGCTGATCGTGATGATGATTCAGGCCAAAATAGATCACGAATAGCGAATTGCTCATGCGCTTGTTCTGCAAGGATTTTCCCTGTGCCATAGAGGCCGGATGCTGGCTCAGTAGCTCGCGGTAGGTGTGAACCACATCCGCGTTAGAGGCGACCGCGCGCGTCGGGAATACCCGACCATCTTCCAGATGCACGGCGGTGATTTTATTTTTCTGCGTCTCCAGACGGGCAACGCTGGCATTCAGCTCCACTTCGCCGCCCAGATCCTCGAACAGTTTCACCATGCCCTGGACCAGTGCGCCTGTGCCGCCACGCGGGAACCAGACGCCCCATTCGCGTTCCAGCGCATGAATCAGGGTGTAGATTGATGAGGTAGCAAACGGATTTCCGCCCACCAGCAGCGAGTGGAAAGAGAAGGCCTGACGCAGATGCTCATCTTCAATGTAGCTCGCTACTTTGCTGTAGACGCTGCGCCACGCCTGCAGTTTTGCAAGCTGCGGTGCGGCACGCAGCATGTCGCGGAACGACAAAAACGGCACGGTGCCGAGCTTCAGATAACCTTCCGCAAACACCGCGCGGGAATAATCCAGGAAGCGACGATAGCCTTCAACGTCACGCGGATTAAACGCGGCAATCTGCGCTTCCAGCGCGGGCTGATCGTTGTCATAACTGAACACCTTGCCGGACTCCCAGCAGAGGCGATAAAACGGCTTAACCGGCATCAGCTCGACATAGTCAGAAAGCTTTTTGCCCGCCAGGGTGAACAGCTCTTCAATGGCGCTGGGATCGGTGATGACCGTCGGACCGGCATCAAAGGTGTAGCCCTGATCCTCATAAACATATGCCCGGCCGCCAGGTTTATCACGTCGTTCCAGCAGACGGGTTGGAATACCTGACGCCTGAAGGCGAATTGCCAGAGCCAGACCACCAAAGCCTGCGCCAATTACCGTAGTTCTATTCATTGCATCGCCTGTTGACGGTGAGGGGTCATAATAGCCTGTAACGCCGCCAGTACGGGAACCGGTGGCTTGCCGCTCAGGATACGCAGCCGATCAGGCAAAGTGAGTTTTCCCGCATAAAAACGGGCGATCAGACCTTCGGGAAGGCCGTAAAAACGTTGCATAACCTGCCAGCGCTGGTCAGCCGGACCGGCCAGAAACAGCATCCGGTTCAGCATGCGAAAGAAGCGCTGCTGCTGCCAGGCCTGTGAGGCAAATTGCTCAATAGTGGCGTGCAGGGTTTCAGAGGTAAATGTCTGCATCTGCGCCAGCCGGTCAGCCAGTGCGACCGCCAGGGGCAGTGAGTAACCGGTGGTGGGATGGAATAGCCCGGCACGCAGACCGCTGCAGGGTAAATCGCGTTTCTGCCAGAAGGCGGCAACGTCGCCGGTCAGCGTAATCGGTAACGCCCCTTGCTCTTCGCGCAGCAGCCGGTTGAGTTGCCAGCCCTGCTGCGCGGCATAGTCACGGATGTTCTGACGGGCGCGATCGCCTTCCAGCGTGGCGTTATCAATATAGTGGGTATCTTCAATCAGCAGCGTATCCGCTGAAAAGGGCAGGCTGTAGACAAAACGATAGCCTGCCTGCTGATCCACCGTGGCATCCATGATGATCGGTGCGGTGAGACCGTGT
This sequence comes from Pantoea sp. RCC30.1, assembly GCF_058148845.1. Classification (NCBI taxonomy): domain Bacteria; kingdom Pseudomonadati; phylum Pseudomonadota; class Gammaproteobacteria; order Enterobacterales; family Erwiniaceae; genus Pantoea; species Pantoea sp. RCC30.1. Next base: position 343,667 of record NZ_JBXUHX010000001.1, read on the forward strand.
GGCGCACTGAGCTGCCACTCCTGCCCGACAAAAGACTGAAAGCCCATGCGCAGCGCGGCATCAGGCTGGTAGCCACGACCATCGATCACCGCATCCGTTTCCAGTACGCGACCATCCTCCAGCGTGACGAGGCGTGAGGCGATGCTCGCCACTCTGGCATTGAGCAGCAGATCTGGCGCAAATCGGTCGCGGATGACCTGCGCGAAGCGTTCTGCTGTCACGCAGAAATAGCCACTGTTCAGGCTGCGACGCCGTTGCGGAAAACGCACCTCGTAACCGGGCCAGTGATGAACCACCAGCGGGGAGATCCAGTGATGCTGCGTTTCAGTAAGGTCTTCCGCATGAAATGACCAGGTGTGATGCGCACCTGGCTCACTTTCGGCATCAATCAGCAGAATGCGCAGGGAAGGTCGCTGCTGGCGCAGCCGCAGGGCAATCAACCCGTTCGCCAGCCCCGCGCCCACCAGAATCAGATCATACCGTTGCATAATTTCTCCTGGTGATGACCGGATTACGGGTCAGCATCGCCTGTTCGACGATGTCCGCCGCCAGGGTTGTTCCGCCCGCCTGACGAAGGGCGGTGCGCAGCGTTTTCATCTGCTGAGCGTAGCGCTCATCAGCCAACAAGGTCTGGAGCTGGCGGGCCATCGAGTGACTGGTGGTAAAGCGTGATGCGCGACGTCCGATACCGTGCCAGACCACTCTGGCCGCGACACCCGGCTGATCAAAGGCCAGCGGGATCGCCAGCAGCGGCGTCAGATGGTTAATCGCATCCAGCACCGTATTCATGCCGCCGTGGGTAATCGCCAGATCGGCCTGCGCCAGCGCAGCGGCCTGGTCGGCAAAATCGACCACCTGAACATGGCTGGCCTGTGCCAGTTTCTCCGCCTGAAACGGTGTCAGGCGGCCGCAATGCGCCAGCAATAACTGCGCGTCGATCGCCTGACAGGCACGGACGATGGTTTTAAACAGGCCGTAGCGATGACCCTGCAGCGTACCGAGAGAGGCAAAAATACGCGGTCTGGCGCCATGCGGGAAATAGCATGGCTGCGACGCAGCCGATGACGATTCCGCAGCGCGCAGCGGGCCAACCGAGTGGAAATGATTGGGAAGTGCCTGGCGGGGGAAATCCAGTTCCGGGATCAGTTGGCTGATCTGTGCCAGCGGTGAAAAGCAGTAATGCAACTTTTCCCGTGGTGCTAATCCCATTGCATGGGCGTTGCGGGCGATCACCCGATCGTGACGACGCATCAGCCAGTCATAGATTTTTTCACTGGTGCGATAACGATCGCGCGCCTGGTCGCTGTTGCCATACTCAAACGGCATTACGGCCAACGGGAAATCCGCCTCACGGTTCAGCGGCAGCGCGCAGGCTACCGATACAAAAGGCAGGTTCAGCGACTCGGCCGCCAGTGCACCGGCAGGCTCCATCTGATCGACAATCACACCATCGATCGCCAGGGTGTTGAGCACCACCGGCAATTCGCGACAGAGCATATCGGTGCTGCGGGCCATCTCATTAATCAGTTTCAGCATTGACGGGCCCAGAGGATGCGCCGCCAGCTGCAGGGTATGCGCCAGACTACCGGCCGGATGGGAGGCTAAGCCCAGCGGGAAAAAGCCAATCCGCTTGTCGGTGAGTAGCGCGCTGACGTCCGTCTGCTGGATAAAAGTAATCTGGTGTCCGCGTGCGATTAAGGCCTGGCTAAGATGCGCAAGCGCCTGCACATGGCTGTAGAAGGGCGGTGCAATGACCGCGAAGTGGCTCATGCAGCATCCTTAACTGACGGCAGCGAGTTTTTTCTCAAACCAGGCCTGAACAAAATGATGAGTGGCATAACCGTCCTGGCAGGCCGAGAGCAGATGCTCACTGGCGCAGCGCAGGTGGTCGCGCAGTCGCGTTTCAACCGCCTGTGGACCGAGCAGATTTACCAGCGTCGATTTCCCATCATCCTGATGGGCATCTTTACCGGTATCGGCCATGCCGTCGGTGAGATCGTCCAGCAACTGGAAAGCCTGACCGAGATTCAGCGAAAACCGATGCAGCTGTTCGCGGGCTTCTTTCGGGGCTTCGGCCACAATAGAGGCCATCTGCATCGAGGCGCAGAACAGGGTGCTGGTTTTATAATGATTGGTCATCAGAATGGCGTCGGCGCTGCGTGGCTTGTCGCCTTCTGAGATATCTTTGAACTGCCCCTGGACCAGTCCCTGCATCCCGACCGCGTGGGATAACTCCGCGACCGCGTCTGCTCTGGCGGCGGCTGTTAAGCCCTCTGCCATTGCGACCAGGCCAAATGCTTTACTGAGCAGGGCTACTGCGGCCAGAATCGCCACATGTTCGCCATACTGGCAGTGAATGGTTGGACGTCCGCGGCGCAGCTGCGCATCATCCATGCAGGGCATGTCATCCAGAATCAGAGAGGCGGCGTGCACCATCTCAACCGCACAGGCGAGATCAAGCAGCCCTGCGGGTGTGGCGTTGCAGCCGAGATCGCGCGCGGCCAGCAGCAGCAGCAGCGGGCGAATACGCTTTCCCGGTGCCAGCGCACCGTCGCGCATTGCAGCGCCCACTAAGTCACGTTCACTTTCAACCGGTAAAAGCTGATCAAGCCGTTGCTCAATATCGTTCAACAGGCTGACTGCATCGCTGGGGTTGAAATTGACGTGTTGTTCTGCACAGACCGTCATCATGGCTGTCCTTATCTACAGAGGAAGTCACAGCAGGTCGAAATTCTTCGATGCCATCTTCAATAATCGTCCCCGACTGCCACAGCATAGTTGGCAGGTTTTCAAAGAACGGCGGGTAATTCCATTACAATTAAGCATAGTCCACAGTGTTAAAAATGTCGGCAAATTCAGCAGCATTCCGCGTTTTGCAGCCGGCCATTCTGCCTGAATCAGCCCAGTAATGCGCGCAGCTCTTTCATCACGCTGGCGACATCCTCATCAGATAGTGCGCCATCTTTAGCGAAGCGCACAATCCCTTCCTGATCAATGACCACGACGGACGCGCTTTCCGGCTGAAGATGCCAGCTGTGAGCCGTGACGCCGCTGCTGTCGATAATGAATTGCTGCCAGGGTGCCGCTTTTTTACTGGAGGCGATGCTGCGCACCACAAAAATGGCACTACCAGGCAGGGCATCGTCAGTATTGACGATGGTGGTGGTCTGGAATCGGTCGCGTGGCAGGCTGGCCTGCTGAATGGCTTTGATTAGGGGTTCGCTCTGATCTTTCGCAGAAAGACGGCCCGCCACATGAATCACCAGACGCACTTTTCCGGTCAGTGTCTGACTGTCCCAGCGCTGATAATTGATGTCGCCCTGATTCAGCATCATTTCGCCTTTATCAGCAACATAGACGGGTGGGACAGGCTGGCCTGTGGTCAGGGTGTGAGCAGTGGCAAAGCCGGAAAACAGCAGGGCAATCATCAATCCATAATGGCGCACAGGTTCCTCACTTCTTTTCTCAGTTTGCGTCAGGCGAGGCGAGCTCTCTCATCAGCAGGCAGAAGATTAGTACCACATTTATGTTTCAGATCAATAAAAGCATTTAAGAACTGGACTGAAAATACGGGTGAGGATTTGTTTACCGGAGGTGCTAAATGAGTACATCACTGATGACGTTACCTGAATTTGCCCGTTATATCGGGATAGCCACGCCAACGCTGGCGCGCGCCTTTTGCTGCCGGGGATCGCTGGCGGGTGTGCCGCTGCCACAGGCGCTGGATAATGCACCGCTGACGCAACGCCACTGGCTGCGCGACGATGTCTGTCAGTTTGATCATGCCTATAAACGGGTCCAGGCGATGCAGCAACGTAAAATACTCTAAGCGCGAAACACGCTAAACAAAGGAATAGCGCGGGAGTTTTCCCGCGCTTTCTTATGCAAAATTATCGGACTTCACCAGGAAGCAGACCAGATTGGCATCCCGATCGCCCACGATCTCAATGCTTGAATCCAGCCCACTGACGGCATCACCGCGACCCAACCGGTGATCGCCGATGCGAATAATCCCTTCAAGCACGGTAAGGTAAGCGACAAAACCCGGTATCGACGGCACGTCGAGCGTATGGTTGCGCTCCAGCAGCGTGTCGTAGATATAAACTTCCTGGCGCAGTTCCAGCGGGGCGTCAGACTCTTCCGGCCCGGCCAGTTCGGTCCAGCCATTTGTCATGATGCCCTGATCGCGCTCCAGCACCTGGGTCATTGCTTCACCGCCGGGCTGTGAGGGCCGGATAACGGCCTGCAACAGCTCCGCTTCATACAACGGCACCGACTCTTCGTACTGAACGCCATCACCTGCATTCACCACCATCACCCGCTTTGCGGAGAGCTGGGTACGCTCGCCGTTGCTATCCTGATGTTGCATCGAACCGCGCCAAAGATAAGTGAATACTTCTTCATCCTGATGCTCCTGCATCGGAATCCGGGCATCCAGTTTCAGCGACATCAGGTCAACACTGACCAGGGGGCTCAAGGTCTCACCAGGTCGCTGACGACGGACGGTAAAAGGACCGTACTCAAACAGTTGTTCAGGATTCGCTCGCACAATGTTCATGATTAGCTCTTAAAGAAAGTGTCTGATAACAACGATCATAGACTTCAGGCAGAGAATGAAAAGCCGGGATATTTGCCCGGCTTCGTCAGTTATTTTGATTAATGCACAATTTGCCGTGCTGGCAGCTTATTTACCCTGTTCGTCACTCTCACCCAGAAAGAAATACCAGAGTGGAATCGACAATAGTCCGGTGAAGACCGTGGAGTAGAGCAGGATCATCATCGCCTGGGTGATATACATGGTCAGCGACCAGTGACTGAAGGGGATCTGATACTGATCGATCACGCCGCCAATCATCGCATTGGCCATCACTGTAATGACAATCAGCGCCAGCACCGTCACGCTGCGCAGAAAATAGCGCATCTCTTTACGCTTACCGGCAAAGCGCGACTGAACGATAGCCAGCGGCGACTGTTTATCCGGCGCAATTTCTACCCGGACGACCGACGCACGCTGCGCGCTACGCCAGCGCTGAATATCCAACAGTATCAGTACCAGCAGGCTGACACCCATCACGGGCAGGGCATAGCCCAGCGCCAGCATCACGATCAGGCTGGTGCCCTGCGCATAGCGCGGCAGTGCCAGCCAGGCGGATAACAGCGTCTGCGATGGGCTGAGTTGAGGAACAGCCGGGCGGCGTATCCACCACATTCGGTAGCCCAGCACAATCATCGTGCAGAGACCAAAGCCGAACAGTGCCAGAATCAGCTGGTTAGGCAGGCCAAACAGCACGCCCATATGAGCATCCACGCCCCAGCGGGTCAGTTTCGCCACCATTGGGAAGCTGGCGAACTCAACACGATCGACCACGCTGAAATTAACCGGATTGATGGAAACTGCATCGACCTGGCTCGGCCAGCTGCGATCAATCTCTGAAACCGTCCATGCCTGTTCAGCGTTCTTAGGCTGGCGCAACTCCAGTTTCGTGGCGTGAAGTCCGGCCTGACGTGCAGCCGCCAGTGCCTGATCCCAGCTGGCATTCGGCTGGTTCAGGATCACCGGCGCCGCGGTTTTCGCTGGCATGGTCATCCCGGACATCGTCATCCCTTCCATCGCACCACGATGGTCAGCATGTGGGTCGGCGGCTTCGGCAGGCGCATTACCGTTCAATGCAGTATTGACCTGCGGCGTTGTCCAGCCGAAGTCGCTGCGCATTTTATCAATGTTGTTGCCCGCCCACTGTGACCAGGTCAGCCCGGTGACTGAGAAGAAGACAAGGCCGACGGCCAGTAGCAGACCCAGCGTAACGTGCCAGTGACGCATTGCCGCAAAGCCGCTGCGTACTTTCTTACGGGTGCGTGGCGGGCGGGTGCCGGCCCATAAAACTATCCCACCCAGCGCGGCGACCCACAGCCACGAAGCCGCCAGTTCGCTGTAGTTACGGCCAAAATCGCCCAGCAGCAAGCCGCGATGCAGCTTATCCAGCCACATGCGCAGCGGCAACACGCCGCTGGTGCCATACACCGTCATATCGCCTTTCACCTGCAGGGTGTAGGGATCGATAAACAGCGATCGCGACTCAGATGGACCCAACTGAGGCTCAGCAAATTGCACACGGGTCGTATCCTGCGGGCCCGGTGCGGGACGCACGGCGTAAATGCGTGCGGTTTCACCGGCCCGGGCACGAGCAGCGGCAATCTGGGCTGACAGCGGTTGTGCCACACCTTGCGCGTCAGTGGTCAGGGCATCGTGGTAAATCGCCTGTTCCAGCTGTGGCGTCAGAACATAAAGCGTACCGGTGAGGGCGGCGACGAAAATAAACGGCGCAATGAACAGGCCAATATAAAAATGCAGGCGGCGAAAAAGATTAAAAACGGTGCCGCCTGGTGCAGGGGACATTTCCCGATTAGAGGACATAGCATTCCACACTTTTGAAAAGACAAAGGCGATTTGGTGACGTTGTCACGTAATCGAATCAGTAAGCAGTGAGTGTGACGCAAAACAGGGTGGTGCCCGCGGTCGGTGAAGGCGCAATAATCGTCGCCATTGAGGCGAATGAATGGCAGAAGGCGGCAGGGCGCGGCTGATAAGGCTCATCCACCAGATAAACGGGATAAAAACCCAGAGCATCAGCGGCACATGCACCAGTAAATCGCAGTAGCCACAGGCAAAGCCCGAACCCATCATCATCCCGTGATCTGCCATCGACATCTCGCTGTGATGATCCATCATCGGCATCTCTGCGCTCATAGCCGAGGCATCCTGCAGTGTGGCGCGATGTTCAGCCAGATTCTTTGAGATCATGGGAGCAACAAACAACAGCAGCACGGCCAGTATCGCAATACCGGCAGTGAGTCGTTGTCTGATGGAGGATCTCTGCATTATTTCAACGGGCGCAAGGGGTCAGAATTCAGGGCGGCAGTGTAACGCGAAGGGAATAAAAGGGTTAAATAAAGTGGCATCTGTTCCGAAAAAATTCGCACTCTTTGAACATATTCACTTTAATTTCAGCATCATTTAACTTAGATGTTACCCACAGAACACATACAAATAACATTAATGATTCGGCTGCGTTTAAACCGAACCCATAAAGGACTGAGAATGAAAATTGTAATGCTGGATGGCAACACGCTGCCTCTATCCCTGCCGACCGGGCAGCAGAATGCTGACTGGGAGATTCGGCCCCAGACGTCGGTCAGTGACATCGTGTCAGCGCTTGCTGGGGCGACTGTCGCTATCACCAATAAGGTGCCGCTGCGAGCTGATACCCTGGAGCAGCTACCCGAACTGCGCTTTATCTGTGTTGCGGCGACCGGTTATGACTGTATTGACCTGGACGTCTGTCGGGAACGTGGCATCGTGGTCAGTAATGTTCCTGGCTACTCAACCCAGAGCGTTTCAGAGGCAGTAATCGCAGCGATTTTTGCCCTGTGCCGTCAGATGATGGCTTATGCCAGCAATACCCGCATCGACTGGCCGCAGGCTCAGCACTTCTGTCTGCATCGTCAGCCGATAGCGGACATTGGCGGCGCCACACTCGGTATCGCGGGCAGAGGTGATATCGGTCTGGCGGTCGGCAGGCTAGCCCAGGCCCTGGGTATGCAGGTGCAGTACGCCGAGCGTAAAGGCAGTGACAGAGTGCGTGAGGGTTATGTCAGCTTTGAGCAGATGCTGGCGACCAGCGATATTATTTCGCTGCATTGCCCATTGAGTGAAAGCACTCGTCAGATGATCGATCGTCAGGCGCTGGAGGAAATGAAACCGCATGCGCTGCTGATTAATACCGCTCGCGGCGGACTGGTTAACGAGGCCGATCTCGCCGACGCGTTAAAACAGGGTGTTATCGGGGGCGCGGCGCTGGATGTGCTGAGCAGCGAACCGCCCGCAATCGATAATCCGCTGCTGGCAAATCTGCCAAATCTGCTCCTGACACCGCACATTGCCTGGGCAAGTCGCAGCGGCGTGGATAATCTGGTAACGGGTGTGATGGCTAATATCTCGGCCTTCATTCAGGGCGAACCGGTTAATGTGGTGAGCTAAGCCTGGCGGAATAGTTTTAATGCCCGGCATGAGTTGATATTCAGAGCAACCTCGTAGAATTCAGGTAACGCGTTTTACAGGGTTTATTAATCAGGTTATTAGTTTCGTTATCTCCATCAGTGTTTTAAACGTTCGTGCGCTACAGGAATTAGCGCCTTTTACTGGCTGAATCAGCCGTTGTAAGCGCTTCAGGAACAGAAAGGATTCTGGCCAGTGAAAAAGAAGAACAGCACGCCCACGCCTCATGATGCGACATTCCGGCAATTTCTGACTCAGCCGGATATTGCCCGCGATTTCATGGTACTGCACCTGCCGCCAGAGTTGCGCGAACGCTGTGATCTCAGCACGCTGAAGCTGGAGTCGGGGTCGTTTGTGGAGGATGACCTTCGGCAGTACTTCAGCGACGTGCTTTACAGTCTTAAAACAACCGCTGGCGATGGATATATCCATGTACTTATTGAGCATCAGTCAGCACCTGACAAACATATGGCATTTCGGCTGATGCGTTATGCAGTGGCTGCTATGCAGCGCCATCTTGAAGCAGGGCATAAGAGATTGCCGCTGGTGATACCCATCCTGTTTTACACAGGCAGACGCACTCCCTATCCCTATTCGACCCGGTGGCTGGATGAATTCGACGCTCCGGTGCTGGCGGACAGGCTTTACAGTCACAGTTTTCCGCTGGTCGATGTCACGGTGATTCCTGACGATGAGATCATTCAACACCGCAGCATGGCGGCTCTGACCCTGCTGCAAAAGCACATCCGGCAGCGGGATATTGCAGAGCTGATGGACAGGCGGGTATCCATTTTGATGGCAGGCGATCACTCTTCATCACAGGTGATTTCGCTGGTACACTACATGGTTCAGGCAGGCGAAGCATCTGACGCCAAAGCCTTTGTACTGTAGCTGGCACGGCGTGTGCCCCAACACGAGAAGGCGCTTATGACTATTGCACAACAGCTTGAGCAGATAGGGCTTGAGAAAGGCATCGAACAGGGACGAAAAGAAGGTGTTCGTGGGGCGAGCCTGAGAATTGCCCGCACCATGCTGAAGAGTGGGATGGATCGCCATACCGTTATGCAGATGACCGGTCTGAATGAAGACGATCTGGCGCAGATTTCGCACTAAGAAATTTTTTGAGTGCTGATTATCGCTTAGGGCTCAAATCGCCAGCGCACTGCACTGAAAATATAACATCAGCTTCCGGAACCCTGGGAACCCCATCGCCTTTCATTAAGGCGTGCCTGTTATGTGCGCGCTCAAAATCAAAATATTGATCGACCCAGCTTGTCGGTCAGCAATTCCAGCACAGCGGTTCCGGCCAGCGAATTACCTGCACTATCCAGGCCGGGTGACCAGACGGCAATGCTCATTTCGCCAGGAATAATGGCAATAATCCCGCCACCCACACCTGACTTAGCCGGCATTCCGACACGCCATGCAAACTCGCCTGCGCCATCGTACATCCCGCTGGTAATCATCAGCGCGTTAATCTGCCGCGCCTGACGCGGTGTGATCATCTGGCTGCCATCCAGCGTTTTACCCTGATTTGCCAGATAGATAAACGTGCGGGCCAGCTCAATGCAATTCATCGACAGCGAGCAATAGTGGAAATAGGTCTGCATGACGCTGGTGACATCGTTATCGAAATTACCAAACGACTTCATCAGCCAGGCGATGGCGGCATTGCGGGCAGAGTGTTCAAACTCCGAGCGGGCAACGTGGCGATCATAATTGATATCGGGCTGCTGGCTCAGCTGGCGCACAATTTCCAGCATTCGCTGACGTGGGGCGGTCAGTCGGGTTTCAAGCAGATCGCAGATCACCAGCGCACCGGCATTAATAAACGGATTGCGCGGCTTGCCCTGTTCCAGCTCCAGCTGCACCAGCGAATTAAAGGGTTGGCCTGACGGCTCTTTACCGACCCGCTGCCAGATTTCGCTGTCCTCATAGCGGGTCAGCGCGACAGTCAGTGACAGCGCTTTGGAGATCGACTGAATCGAAAAGCGCGTCTCAGCATCACCTGCCTGAAAAAGCGTGCCGTCACGCAGGCAAACCGCAATCGCCAGGTTGTCGGCCGCCACATCCGCCAGCGCAGGAATATAGTCAGCCACCTTTCCCTGATGAACCAGCGGACGCACCTGGTCCAGGATCGCCTGCAGCAGAGCATTATTCAGTTCAGACACGCACCTTCTCCCGTCGATTCTCGCTGTCCGCATCCGCGGCCGGCGAATCATTAATTGTTAGCGGCTGGGCCGCAAGTTCAGCTGATAGATTTTGGCTGCGCTGCCAGCGGAGCCAGCAGCATCTGCAACAGGCTCAGCAGTACCAGCACGCCGAAGGGCAGTGTCCAGTTACCGCTCTGCTCATGAAGCATGCCAAAGAACAGCGGCCCGAGTGCCGCCAGCGCATAACCCACACACTGCGCCATGCCCGACAGTTGTGAGGCCTGGCGATGATTGGTGGCTCGCAGATTAAACAGCGAGAGGCAAAGCACCAGCGATGCGCCCGCGCCCAGTCCAGCCAGTGTCAGCCAGAGGGCGGCCCACTGCGGATTAAGCAGCAAACCCAGCATGCCGAGGAAAATACCCGATGAGGCAATAAATGCGGTGAACCGGGCATCTTTGACCCGTTTCAGCGCCATCATACAGCCCAGGTTAGCGACGATAGCTATCGCCTGATACCAGAATAGCAGCCAGCCCGCACTGGCCTGACTGAAGCCATTATCCTGAGCAAACACAGTAAACCAATCGATCAGGGTATAAAACGCCAGCGACTGCAGCGCCATAAACAGCGCAATCTGCCAGCCGCCCGTCGAGCGCCACGGATGACGATGGGCAACAGGCGCGTCGTCGGGCGCTAATGTTGACTGCCGCTGACGTAACAGCGGCAGCCAGGCAAGCAGCGCAACCAGCCCCGGCAGCGCCCAGACCACCAGCGAGAGTCGCCAGCCCGCCGTGGATAAATGGCTCAGCGGCACGGCAATGCCGGAAGCCAGACTGGCGGTAATCGACATGGTGGCGGCATACAGGCCAATATATTTGGCGGTGTGGGCGGTGAAATCGCGTTTAATCAGTGGCGGGAGCAGCACGTTGGCGGCGGCAATGCCTGCACTGAGCAGCAGTGTTCCGCCCCATAATGCCGCTTCAGCCGGCTGCCAGCGCAACAGCGAACCGGCCGTGATCAGGCACAGCGCGCCCCATAAACTGTGCTCCAGGCCGATGCGATTTCCCAGCCAGGCGGCGGGCGGAGCGAGCAGGGCAAACAGCATCAGGGGAATAAAATTAAACAGTCCCGCTTCACCGGCGCTGAGACCAAAGGTCTCGCGGATATCCTGCAGTACCGGACCCGCGACGGTAATTGGCGCACGAAGATTAGCCGCAGTGAGCAGCAGGACGAACAAAAAAAACGTGGCGCTGGAAAATGCAGCGAGAGGTTTAACTGGATCTTGTACAGGCATCATGGCAGGGATCATCACAGGCAGCATTGCTGCGGGGGCGTTGCTTGACGTTAACGCTTACGCATCAGAATTGATGTCTGGGCGCTACTTTACTGACCGGTTAGCGGAGTGTAAAGCCTTGTAATGCTATGAGATAGCGCAAATGCGATCTCGCAGCACTGTTGGCCGATTTACCGATCAGTGGAATTCAGGTTCAGGGAAGTGACCGCAGTCATTCTGGCTGGGATTGGTGCCGGGCTGGCAGGTCTGCTGACGGGTTTCGGCCGCCGGGACCGGTTTCTCAGCGTGCCATGGGGCACTGCAGGCACTGAGGAGAGAAACCAGAATCATCACACTGACAACGCGCATAGCCGCTCCTTATTAACCGTCATGAACAGGGCCACGTCGGTGATCAGCGGTTTGCAGGTCAGGGACGTCTTACCTGAGTGTGGTATCTAAGGGAATATTGTCAACTAAAACAGCGCAAACATCAGGGCGACAGGAAAACTCATCGGCCAGGTGGCACCCACCAGAAAGGCGCTCAGCAGTTTGATGCTCAGCTTATCTTTGGCGATGAAGAACGTGATCAGCGTAGCGACCAGTGCAACAACGGCATAGAAAATAAGCATACCCTGGTACAGTGTCATCGATATCTCCGCAGCGTCATTAAGGTTTTCGCTGCGCATGATGCGGATTTTTGTGATCCAGATCAAGAGGGGCGGCGTTTAGGATCTAAAGAAATCATGGTTTAAGCCCGTAATTCCGTCTCTGAACTGCACTATAACAGCAGGCGATTTCAGGCTGAAACGGGGTCGAAATAACGCAGAAAACCCCTGTGCGGCCGCCACAAACGCCCAGAGATCATGCCTGGCGAATGCTCCCGGATTAACCGTTCCCATGATGTGAAAAAAGCCCGCCAGCGTGGACGGGTACGTTATCGGCAGTGCATAACTAAAGGGTATGCGCTTTAACTCTGGTGGTATAACGCCATCACTTCCTCCAGGTCCGGATTACGTGGGTTGCCGCCGGTACAGACATCATCCAGTGCCGCCTGTGCCAGAGAAGGGATATCTACCTCTTTCAAGCCCACTTCACGCAGCGAGCGGGGAATACCTACATCGCGACAGAGCTGACGAACCGCGGCGACCGCCGCTTCCCGCGCCTGATCCAGTGACAATGACTCGACCTGTTTCACACCCATTGCGCGGGCAATGTCGCGATATTTATCGCCAGTGCACGAGGCATTCCACGCCATCACCTGCGGCAGCAAAATGGCATTTGCTACGCCGTGCGGAACATTGTAAAAGGCGCCCAGCGGGTGTGCCATGCCATGCACCAGACCAAGACCGACATTGGAGAAACCCATACCGGCCACATATTGTCCCAGCGCCATCTGCTCAACCGCCTCAACATTTCCTGCCACCGATTCGCGCAGTGACTGGCTGATAATCTCAATGGCTTTGAGGTGCAGCATATCGGTCAGAGCCCAGGCACCGCGTGTGATGTAGCCTTCAATGGCATGGGTTAAGGCATCAATACCCGTCGCAGCCTTCAGCGAAGCTGGCATGCTCGCCATCATCTCCGCATCAATAATTGCCACTTTCGGGATGTCATGAGGATCGACACAGACAAACTTACGGCGATTCTCTTCATCGGTAATGACGTAATTTATCGTCACTTCTGCGGCTGTGCCTGCGGTTGTCGGGATGGCGATGATCGGCACGCACGGATGGCGGGTGGGGCTGACGCCTTCCAGACTGCGGACATCTTCAAACTCAGGGTTATTAATAATAATGCCGATAGCCTTGCTGGTATCCTGTGGTGAACCGCCACCGATGGCGATCAGGTAGTCGGCTCCTGACTCTCTGAACACCGCAACACCCTGCTGCACAACCCGAATGGTAGGATTCGGCACCACCTCATCATACACCGCCCAGTCAAGCTGATGTTGCGCCAGCAGATCGGTCACCCGCTTCAGCGCACCCGCCGCGACCAGCGCTTTGTCAGTAACGATCAGTGCTTTTCGCATCCCGCGACGTTGCACCTCTTCCGGCAGATGGCGCAAAGCACCCGCACCAAACCAGGCGGTTTCATTGAGAATCATACGTTGGGTCATTAAAACATCCTCTGTTAACAAATGAATTTTTACCATCCGTGATCCCCGGTTCATGTTCTGCGCAGAACCTCTCACTTTCAGGTAAAGACATTTGATAAAAATCAATCAATTAGCAAAAATCACTGCGCCTGTACCAGCTTGTTTTCGTGCGGTATGTCTGAAATCAGACTACAGACCTGTTGATGGGTTTCTCACTGTCGTCAGTGGTATGTAACACTGCTTCATCAGCAAACACGTATGCCTATGAGGAAAAAAGACATGACCCGATTCGTAATGAATAAAAAGGATGATCTCGTCGACAGCGCGTTAGATGGCATGATTTACGCCAGCCCGTGGCGCAACCTGGTGCGGCTGCAGGTCGATCCGCGCATTCGCATCGTGATGCGCAAGGACTGGAACAAACAGCAGGTCGCGCTGATCTCCGGTGGCGGTTCAGGTCATGAACCGGCGCATGTTGGTTTTATCGGCAAAGGGATGCTGACGGCAGCCGTCTGTGGCGATGTGTTTGCCTCTCCCAGCGTGGACGCGGTTTATAACGCCATCATCAACATCACCGGTGAGGCGGGATGTCTGCTGATTGTCAAAAACTACACCGGCGATCGACTCAACTTTGGGCTGGCGGCTGAAAAAGCACGCAAAGCAGGATTCAGCGTCAATATGGTAATTGTCGGTGATGATGTTGCGTTGCCCGATAATCCTCAGCCACGCGGCGTAGCGGGCACGTTGCTGGTGCATAAAGTGGCGGGCTTCGTCGCAGAGAGGGGTGATGGCCTGGCAGCGGTGACCGAGGCAGCAGAGGCAGCCAGTCGTGCTATCGCTACCATGGGCGTTGCGCTCTCAAGCTGCCATCTGCCGGATGAACAGACCGGCCAGCGGGTGCCAGGTGGCAGCGTTGAAATGGGGCTGGGGATTCACGGCGAACCGGGTGTTGATGTAATGCAGACGCAAAACAGTCAGCAGATTGTGAAGCATCTGCTGGAGAAAGTGATGCCGCGCAACGACCAGCCACGCGCGCTGTTAGTCAATAATCTTGGCGGCATGTCCGCGCTGGAGATGAGTCTGGTCACGCGGGATCTGATTGAGTCGCCGCTCAGCCGGGGCAGTGATTATCTGATTGGCCCGGCTCCGCTGATGACCGCGCTGGACATGAAAGGCTTTTCCGTCACCTCCATGACACTGACACCGCTGTTCGAAGAGGCGATCTGCGCGCCGGTTGAGGTCACCGGCTGGGTTCAGGCGGTTAAGATCGCGCCACTGCAGCCGGTTAACGCGACAAAAGAGGCAACAGCGCATCCGGCTCAACCCTCAGATAACCCGACAGTAGCTGCGTTTGTTAACAGCATCTGTGAAACCCTGATCGCCAGCGAAAGCGAACTGAACAAACTGGATGCGCAGGTCGGTGATGGCGATACCGGTTCGACCTTTGCTGCTGGAGCACGCCAGATTCAGCGCGAATGTGCAGATAATCAGCTGCCGTTAAATGCCTTGCCCGATCTGCTCGCGGTGACGGGTGAGCGACTGGCGACGGTGATGGGCGGCTCCAGCGGCGTGCTGATGGCGATCTTTTTCACCGCTGCTGCGCAGCAGCTGGCCGAAGGGGATGCGCTGCCCGCGGCCCTGCAGCAGGGTCTGGAGAAGATGAAGCAATATGGCGGGGCACAACCAGGGGATCGCACGCTGATTGATGCGCTGCAACCGGCTATCGAGGCACTGGTGGCGGGTAAACCGCTGGCAGAGGCGGCTGATGCGGCACAGCAGGGCAGTGATGCAACCGCCAGTATGGGGAAAGCAAAAGCGGGCCGCTCATCTTATCTTAACAGTACTAACCTCAACGGCGTGTCTGATCCGGGTGCCGTCGCTGTCGCCAGAGTCTTTGCGGCATTAAAAAAACTTTAGTGCTGTCACGACGCTAAACGCGCCTGGAGAAAGGCCAGTAACTGGCGGTTTACTTCGCTGCGCTGACGGTGCTGCGGGTAAACCGCATTCAGGGAGAGCGGGGGCGGCAGATAGTTGTCCAGCACGGTCACCAGCTCACCGCGTTGCAGGGCTGTCTCAACAATAAAGGCGGGTAACAATACCAGTCCTAAGCCTGCCAGTGCGGCATCACGCAGGACCTCGCCATTGTTACTCACCATCGGGCCCTGCACCGCCAGCCACTTCGGTTTACCATTGACCTGCAATTCCCAGCCATTCTGACCTTCCCGTCCGTAGCGCAGACAGGCATGTTGCAGCAGGGCTTCTGGCTGCTGCGGGGTACCCGCACGTTCCAGATAGCGGGGGCTGCAGCAGATAACCCGCTTCAGCTCGCCGAGCGGACGGGCAATCAGCGTGGAATCAGCCAGGGTACCGATGCGAATCGCCATATCAACGCCTTCGCCAATCACATCGGCATAGCGGTCAGCCAGCTCAATATGAAACTGCAATGACGGCTGATGACTCAGAAATTCAGCGATCAGGGGAGAGAGGTGGCTCATGCCAAAGGACATCGGCAGATTGATCCGGAAGGTACCGCGCAGCGTCTGCTGCTGCTCTGACACCGCCAGTTCTGCTTCCTGAATCTCATCCAGAATGCGCTGAGCATGTTGCGCGAACAGTAAACCTGCATCCGTTACAGACAGTTTACGGGTATTACGGATCAGGAGTCGTACTCCTAATGACGCCTCCAGCGCGGCCATGCGGCGACTGACATACTGTTTCGATAACATCAGATGCTCAGCCGCTGCAGTAAAGTTGCCAGCATGCATCACGGCGACGTAAATCCGGAGATCTTCAATCTGCATAGTGTCCACTTATCGGTGACAGTGACGATGATAAAGGCGAAACTTCAGCCAGAGGAGTTAACTTATATCGGGTAATACGTCACAGGGCAACGCGTCAGGACTATCAGCCAGCGCGACGGAGATCATAGATTTGCCGTTTCCTTACCCCTGAACGGGCGGTCAGTCGGGTCAATCTCATTAAAGCCGTTATAGTAAACAGGCAGTGACGCAATCCATCCGGAACATAATCTCTTGATTAATCTGAAAAGGAGTGGCTGGTGAAAAAATTACTCTGTGCGACGGTGCTGGCCGTTTTGCCAATGACTACGCTGGCGGCGTCGGTGTTTACGCTGCAATCACAAGACTTCAGCGATAATGCGCTACTGGATAAAAAGTTTGCCGGTGCCAATAAAAGTAATCCTTCCTGTACCGGTGAGAATATCTCTCCCGAACTTAACTGGTCTGCGATTCCGGCAGGCACCCGCAGTCTGGCCCTGCTGATGACCGATCCGGTCGGGGCCAAAGGACTCGGCGTTACCCACATGGTGGCCTATAACATTCCCGCCAGCCGCTCGTCATTTGCGCAGGGAGCCCTGACAAATGGCAAGGACTACACCGGCGGAAAAAATACCCCAGGAACACTGCACTATTATGGCCCTTGTCCGCCGGCAGGCAGCGGTCTGCATCACTATAACTTTGTGCTGATCGCCACCGATTTGCCGGTGGGTCAGTTGAAAGCGGGGTTAACCCAGGCAGAGCTGGTTGCACAGTTGAAAGGCCATGCGCTGGGCGCGGCCAGCACAGTCGGCCGCTTTAGCAATGAATGACCTGCACGTTTGCAGAGACAGTGCTGAATAGCCTGCCTCTGCACGCAGCGGGTCAGTCGCCACTGAACATTTCGCGGATGCGCGACGCAATGTGATGGGTGTGCGTCTCCAGCGCGAAGTGGCCGCTATCCAGCATCTCAACCACCGCCTGTGGGTTATCACGCTGCCATGCCACGGCGCCCGGTGGAATAAAGAAAGGATCGTGCTTGCCCCAAATCACCAGCGTTAGCACCTGCTGCTGGCGAAAGAACGCCTGAAATTCCGGATATCGTTTCAGATTGCTGGCGTAATTGAGAAACAGTGCCTGCTGGATATCTTTGTTGCCGGGGCGCTCCATCAGCAGCGTATCCAGCGTATAGGTTTCAGGGGCGATCTGCTGCGGATCGCTCACTCCATGCAGATACTGCCACTTTACCCCTTCCGGCGTCAGGATGGCGTCTCGGATCACCTGACCATTTGCTTCGCTGGGATCGTCCCAGTAGGCGCGGACCGGCGCCCAGGCCTCTCCTAATCCCTCCAGATAGGCGTTACCGTTTTGTGATATTAGTCCGCTGACACGATCGGGATAAGCCAGCGCCAGTCGCAGACCGGCAGGTGCGCCATAGTCGAAAACATACATCGCATATCGCTCCAGCCCCAGTGCATCGACAAAGGCGGTCAGCGTCTGACCAAGCGCATCGAAGGTCCAGGAATAGTTGCGCTCATCAGTCACTTCAGTGAAGCCAAAGCCCGGCATATCGGGTGCGATGAGATGAAATTTATCGGCCAGAAGCGGGATCAGATCGCGGAACTGGTGTGAAGAGGTGGGAAAGCCATGCAACAGCAGCAGTACCGGCAGAGAAGGATCGCCTGCTTCGCGATAGAAAATATTGACGCCATCGGCCTGCTGGTAACGGTACGAAATAGATAGATTACGCATGCTGAACTCCTGTAACTGGTTAAATGATGTTTATGGGGTTACTGAGGGTCATTATGCAGCCAGAATGTAACCTGTCAAAGCAATTTATAACGGTTACAATAAGTGCTGTGTAACTACTCAAATCGTCCTCTGTCGGTTACAGTGGCATAGAAGATTTAACAAGGGAGGCAAGAACATGGCGGAAACGCAATCACACACCGCCCAGGGACCGTGGTTTCTGGCCGATCATCCGGCGCTGGATTTCATTAATACTTTTGCCATCGTGGAAGGCCAGCCGCACGACTTCTGGCAAACCGATCAGGATGTTGAAGCCTGGCTACATCAGGCAGGACTGGAACCAGACGCCCCGGCTCCGCAGTATGAACCGGGTGCGCTGTTGGAGGCGGCGCGTCAGTTACGTCAGATCATTCGTGACAATGTGCAGCAGCACAAAGCGGGAGAGGACGTTGATATTCAGACGTTGAACGCCTGGCTCGGTGAAGCGGCCAGCCATCTGCAAGTAACCGGGGAGCCAGGTGCCTTACAGATCAGGCGGGTCTATGCGGGGCACAGCGTGATGCAGCGGCTGGGACAGGTTGCGGAACAGGCTGCGATGTTGCTGGCGCAGGAGGACTTCAGCAGAGTCCGTGGCTGTGAACATCCCGCCTGTACACTGTGGTTTTACGATCGCACCAAAGCGCATCGTCGTCGCTGGTGCAGCATGGCGCTGTGTGGCAATCGGGCGAAAGTCGCGCGTTTCAGGGCAGTTAAATCAGGTGGGTAAACAGACCGTACGGCAGATAAAAAAACACCCTGCATAGCAGGGTGTCAGGGGACTTATTTCGCGGCTGTCGTGGCAGGCTTGTGCCGGTTACGCAGCTTGTCGATGAGGCGATGCGCTTCCGCTTTGGTCGCTACCGCAGGGGATGAACCGGTCAGCGGTTGACGGGCCGTTTCACGTACCGTCAGGATAGTCAGCAGGCCAATCACGCCCGCGCCCATCATGTAGTAAGCCGGCATCATATTGTTTTTAGTGGTATCCACCAGCCACGCGGTAATCAGCGGTGTCGTACCACCAAACAGCGAAACCGACAGGTTGAAGCCGATGGCCAGCGCACTGTAACGGATATCGGTGGTAAACAGCGCCGGCAGTGTCGAAGGCATGGTGCCGCTGAAGCAGGTGTGAAGCACACCCAGAATCATCAGGCCGCCAAAGACCGCCCACATATTACCGGACCCGATCAGCATAAAGCTCGGGATGGCGAGCAGGATCAGACCCACCGCACCAAAGGCAATCACCGGACGACGACCAATGCGGTCAGTCCAGCGACCCCACAGCAGCGTCAGCGGCATCATCACGAACATCGCCACCATCACCAGCAGCAGGCCACTTAACTCTGGCAGACCCAGCACGCCGGTCAGATAGCTCGGCATGTATGAGGTCAGCATGTAGTTAGAGACGTTAAACAGCAGCACCAGACCGATACATTTCATCATCGGCGCACGGTATTTGCTCAGCATCTGCATCAGCGTCAGACGCGGCTTGCTTTGCTCCAGCGCTTCCTGTTTTTCCATGTGCTGCTGGAATGCCGGGGTCTCTTCCAGCTTCAATCGCACATAGAGACCAAACAGGCCCAGCGGCGCGGCGATAAAGAACGGCACGCGCCAGCCCCAGGACATCATGGCTTCATTGGACATCACGGTCGTCATTACCGTCACCAGGCTGGCACCCATCAGATAACCGCCGATGGTACCAAACTCCAGGAAGCTGCCCATAAAGCCACGGCGTTTATCGGTCGAGTACTCTGCGATAAAGGTCGCGGCACCGCCGTATTCACCACCGGTCGAGAAGCCCTGAATCAGACGTGCCACCAGCAGCAGAATCGGTGCCATGATGCCTATTGAAGAGTAAGCCGGGATCAATCCGATACAGAACGTACCAATTGACATCATGATCATCGTCATCGCCAGTACTTTCTGTCGGCCGATGCGGTCACCCAACGGGCCAAACACCAGACCGCCAATCGGACGCACCAGGAAGGCCGCCGCGAACGTACCAAAGGTAGCGATCAGCTGCACTGCGTTGTTGGCATCCGGAAAGAAGACTTTGCCGATGATCACGGCGAGGTAGCTGTAGACGCCAAAGTCGAACCATTCCATTGCATTACCTAACGCCGCTGCGCCAACCGCACGCTTCAGCATGTCGTTATCGATCACGGTAATGTCGTCGACAGTCAGCTCTTTAGGCTTCCTGTTCCAGAAATGTTTCTTTGAGTGTTCAGACGATGAGTTTCTGGTGTCCATATTCTCCTCAGGTGCATCAATGAAGGAGTCTTATAGCTTTCGCAGCCGCAAACAATGTTCAGAAGAAACCGTGGAAATGAAAGCTATAAGAAGCCGAATAAGTTTTAAGTGAAGCGGCAGAAACCGCAGCCGCTAAACCATAGACTACCATTGTAAGTTTTTGCAAGTTTTCAGCCGAAATAACTGCATTTACTGACAAATCCAGCATGGTGAACTTATTCACGCCTGCTTACGTACCTGAACATTTGGTAATATCGCGTGGCTATTGCTCTGATCATCTCTGGATCTGATTTCCCCGGTGCTAATGCGCTACTTAAACAGTTTCAGATCGTCGATGCGATCCAGCGCCTGCAGTAATTGCTCCGTCCCGGTTGTCAGGCTGATGCGAATAAAATCGCGCCCCGCTGCGCCAAATCCGTAACCCGGTGCTACCAGCAGATGACACTGTGCCAGTAACAGGGCGGCGAACTGCTCCCCGGTGAAACCGGCTGGCGCTGCCAGCCAGAGGAAAAAGGTGCCCTGACGGGCGCGTACCGGCCAGTGCATCGCTGCCAGCCTGGCTAAAATCACTCTGCGCCGCTGGTGGTAATGCTCTGCCAGCAATGTGAGTTGTTCAGCGGGCAGTGATAACGCGGTGATGGCGGCATCCTGTAACGCGCCATAAACCGTACTGTAGCTATGAGTATGAAGTTTTTTAAATGCCGCTATCATCGAGGCGTTTCCCACCGCAAATCCCACCCGCCAGCCTGCCATGAGTGCGCTTTTTGACAACGTGTAGATTTCCACGCCCCAGGCTTTGCCATCGGGCTGTGCCAGCAGACTCAGCGGCTGTTCTCCCGACTCACTGCCCAGCGTGGCGTAGGCAAAGTCATGAATCAGCGGAATATGATGCTGGCGGGCGAACGCCAGCGCGTCACTGAACAGCGCGGGTGTCGCCAGTGCGCCGGTGGGATTATGGGGATAATTTAGCAGCAGCAGACCGGCGCGCGCCGCGATCTCGTCTGGCACCTCGGTGAAATCGGGCAGGAAAGCATTGCGCGCCTCCAGTGGAATGCCATAAAAATCGGCACCTGCCTGACGGGCCGCTGATCGGTAGAGCGGATAGCAGGGATCGGTAGAGATCAACACCTGACCCGGATTGAGCAGGGCGCGGGGAAAACCGTTGACCCCAATATGCGCGCCCTGGAACAGCGCCACTTCGGTTTCAGGATCGATCGTGACGCCGTAGTGACGCTGGTAAAAGGCGGCGATAGCACGACGAAGCGCGGGTTTGCCCCAGAACGAGGGATACTCATGGTTCTCCGGTTTCTCTGCCGCAGCCTGTAATGAAGTGATCACTGCGGAAGGCGTCGGCTGACGCGGACTGCCTGAAGAGAGATCGATCAGCGGTAACAGCGCATCATCCAGTTGTGATGCCTGCTTTTCCAGCATGCTGAAGAGGTTCTCTTCCAGCCCTGCGACCATCTCTGAAGCTGCAAACTCCGTCATATCTCTCCCGCAATAAACAGTGTTAATCGGGGAAGAATGACACAGCCGACATTAAATTCTTTAGCAGAAATAACGCTGTCCTTTGCAGGGATTCGAATATTCAGCGTGTGACTATCGTTAGCATAAATAAGCCAAAGTCGGGGCTGGGTTTTGCCTGTTCCTGTCTGCGATGGCTGTGATTAAATCGAGCGCTCTCACAATAATGAATCAGGGCAAACAATGCAGATCACATCCCGGGGAATAATTCTGGCACTGACCACCGCCAGCCTGTTTATTTCTGCCGCTCAGGCAGCCGACCAGAAGAAAATACGGATTGGATTTAATCCAGGGCCTTATAAAGAGCAGTTTGAAAAAGGCGTTGCGCCCTTATTAATCAGGCAGGGGTACACCCTGGAGTATAAAGATTTCAGTGATGGGATTCAGGTTAATGATGCCGTCCATCGCGGGACGATTGACGCCAATATCATGCAGCATCCCGTCTATCTGAAGTCGGTTAATGACCGGCTTGGCATCGATAACGTTGGCATTGTGCAGGTGCCGACCCCGCCAATGGGGCTCTACTCTGAGCGGGTGAAGACGCTGACTCAACCCGCGCCGGGCAGCACGGTCTCTGTGCCAAACCAGCCCTCAAATGAGTACCGGGCGGCGCTGTTACTCCAGAGCATCGGCTGGCTCAAAATCAGCCCCAATAGCGATGCTGCTACTTTTTCGCAGAAAAATATCACGGAAAACCCCTACAAAATCGTGCTCAAAGAGATGGATAACGCCCAGCAGGTGCGTGCACTCCCCGACGTTGACTATGGTGTCATTCAGGGCAATTTCGCAGTATCCAGTGGCATAAAACTCAATTCGGCACTGAAACTGGAAGCGGCAACCAGCCAGTTTATTAACGTGGTGACGGTCGCCGGTAAAAATAAGCAGGCTCAGTTCGCCCGTGACATTATTGCCGGCTATCACTCAGCAGAATTTAAAACGTACATCACCGGTAATGCGCAGTATGCGGGCTATCTGCTGCCAGATTATTTCAAATGAGCCAGGTAGCCATTGCGTTTAGCCATGTCAGCAAAACGTTTGCGCGTAACGGTGCAGAAGTGCAGGCGCTGAAAGAGATTAATCTGCGTATCAACCAGGGTGACATCTTTGGCGTGATCGGCACCAGTGGTGCCGGAAAAAGTACGCTGCTGCGCCTGATTAATCACCTGGAGACCCCCACATCCGGCTCGGTTGAGGTGCAGGGTGAAGTGTTACAAGGGATCAGCAAAAAGCGCTTAATTCAGGTTAAAAAGCAGATAGGCATGATCTTCCAGCACTTCAATTTGCTCAATGCCCGAACGGTGTTCCATAACGTCGCCATCCCACTGATTTTGCAGGGCCGGGATAAAGATTTTATCGCCACGCGTGTGGCGGAGCTGCTGGCGTTTGTTAACCTCAGCGACAAAGCCCACAGCTACCCGGACGAACTCTCCGGCGGTCAAAAACAGCGCGTCGGCATTGCCCGCGCGCTGGCGACCAATCCCGCGATTCTGTTGTGTGATGAGGCGACCTCCGCGCTGGATCCCCAGACCACGGTGCAGATTCTGCTGTTGTTACAGGAGATTAATCAGCGTTACGGCATCACCATTGTCCTGATCACCCATGAGATGTCGGTAGTGCAGAAGATCTGCAACCGGATGGCGGTGATGGAGCAGGGCTGTATCGTTGAACAGGGCGATGTCCTGTCGCTGTTTGCTGAACCGCAACAGTCGGTAAGCGCCAGCTTTGTGCAGTCCGTCATCCACGATCGCCTGCCGCAGCAAACCCTGGCGCTGTTAAGTGAGCATCCGGCAGTGGACGTGTTGCGGCTGGAGTTTGTCGGCAGTACGGCACAACAGCCGATCATCAATCGCCTGATCCGTGAACATGAGGTTGAAGTGAATATCCTGTTCGCCAGCATGACCGAAGTACAGCGTACCATTCTGGGTTTCATGATTGTGCAGATCAAAGGCGAGCCCGCCCGGCGCGAGGCAGCCATCCAGTTTCTCATCGCGACCGGAGTGAAAATCAGTGATGTCTGAACTCTTTGAAACGGCCGTTACCGGCGATCAGTTCCTGACGGCGATGCAGGACACGCTGATCATGGTGGCGCTGTCACTGGGCTTTGGTTCGCTGCTGGGCCTGCCGCTTGGCATTGTCCTGGTGATCTGCCGTCCGGGTGGGATACAGCCAAATCGGCTGGTACATCAGTTGCTGAACCCGATCGTAAATATCATCCGTTCACTGCCGTTTATTATTCTGCTGATCACTATTTTGCCGCTGACGCGCCTGCTGGTGAACACCACCATCGGTACGGCGGGGGCCATTGTGCCGCTGGTGATATTTATTGCGCCCTATATTTCACGGCTGGTAGAGAGTGCGCTGCTGGAGGTGGATGAGGGCATTCTGGAGTCAGCTAATGCGATGGGTGCCACCACACTGCAGATCATCTGGTATTTCATGATACCGGAGGCCGCCTCTTCGCTGGTGTTAGCTCTGACCACCGCCACTATCGGTCTGCTGGGTGCGACGGCAATGGCGGGCACGGTGGGCGGCGGTGGCATTGGCGACCTCGCCATTACTTATGGTTATCAGCGCTTTGATGCCTTTGCCACGATCTCGACTGCGCTGGTGCTGATTGTCATTGTCCAGCTACTGCAAACCCTGGGTACGCGCCTCTCGCGCCGTATCCGACGCGAGTGAGCCATGAAAAAGAATGATTTAGCTGTCATGCACTGGGGCACGTACCACGTCACCACCGAAGGGGGCACGCTGACCTCCGTCAGGCCGGTGGCGTGGGACCGAAATCCCTCTGCGATCGGGCAGTCGTTACCGGGCGCGGTGCAAAGCGAAACCCGGGTCAAAAATCCGGCTGTAAGGCTCGGTTATCTGCAAAACAGAAGCGCATCCCGCAATGGGCGCGGTAAAGAGCCGTTTGTGGAGGTGAGCTGGGATACTGCGTTGCAGTTGGTGGCGGATGAGATGGGTCGTGTAAAAACAGAGCACGGCAATGAGGCGATCTACGCGGGCTCTTATGGCTGGTCGAGTGCCGGACGTTTCCATCATGCCCAGAGCCAGCTTCATCGTTTTTTTAACCATTATGGCGGCTACACTGCCAGTACGAACACCTACAGCATTGCGGCCGGTGAACGCACTCTGCCGCACATCATCGGTAACCTCGATGAGTTACAACGTCACCATACCCACTGGCCGGTTCTGGCAGAGCATTGCGAACTGTTTGTGGCTATTGGGGGGTTGCCACTGCGCAATGCGCAGGTCAATGGCGGTGGGGCTAACGACCATGCGCTTTCTCATTGGTTAACCACGCTGCGGCAGAATGGCACCCGGTTTATCAACATCAGTCCGGTCAGAAACGATCTTGCTGGGGTGGCGGATGCGGAGTGGCTGGCGATACAGCCCGGCTCTGATACGGCGCTGTTACTGGCAATCGGACAGGTGTTAATTACTGAATCTCTCTATGACGCGCCCTTTATAGAACGGTACACGGTGGGCTTCGACCCCTATTCAGCATACCTGCTGGGTGAACGCGACGGGATAGTTAAAACGCCAGAATGGGCCGCACCAATTACCGGGCTGGCGGCCGAAGAGATCCGTGCGTTAGCACGGCAGATGGCGGCGCATAGAACGATGGTGAATATTGCCTGGTCAGTGCAGCGGGCTCGGCAGGGCGAGCAGGCTTTCTGGGCCACCGTTGCGACCACCGCTCTGTTGGGTCAGATCGGCACGCCCGGCGGCGGGCTGGGATTTGGTTACGCCTCAACCAATCTGGCCGGGGCCGCCCGGCGACAGTTTTCCGGGCCTCGTCTGCCCGCCGGTCATAATCCGGTGCAGCAGACGATTCCGGTGGCACGGATCGCCGACATGTTACTCAATCCCGGAGGGCACTATGAGTTTGATGGGCAACAGCGGGTCTATCCCGACATTCGGCTGGTCTACTGGGCGGGTGGCAATGTCTTTCATCACCATCAGGATATCAACAAGCTGATACGCGCCTGGCAGCGGCCGGACACCGTGATTGTCCATGAGCAGTTCTGGACGGCGCAGGCAAAATTTGCCGACATCGTGCTGCCTGCTACCACTTCCCTGGAGCGTGAAGATATCGGCAGCGCCAGCAACGACGGTTTTATCATCGCCATGCCGCAGCATCTGCCGCCGTTTGCAGCTGCAAAATCTGATTACGCAATTTTTGCCGCCCTGGCGCAGCGGCTCGGTTTTGCTGACACCTTTACGCAGGGACGTGATGAGCACCAATGGCTTCAGTCACTCTATGAAGAGTCCCTGCCACGCGCGGCAGCGCAGGGCATCGAACTGCCGCCATTTGAGGTGTTCTGGTCACAGGGAATGGTGGAGTATCCCGCGCCAGAGATGCCGCAGATCCTGCTAAAAGCGTTTCGTGATAACCCGGAGTCGGCTCCGCTCAGCACGCCGTCGGGAAAAATCGAGCTTTTTTCTCAGCAGGTGGCCGATTTCGGGTATGACGAAGCGCCTGGATTTGCCTGCTGGTATGCGCCGGAATACCAGGCGCAACAGCAGGAAAAGCAGCAGTGGCCGTTGCATCTGCTCTCCAGCCAGCCACGGACCCGGTTGCATAGTCAGTACGATCATGGACGGGTCAGCCGGGCCACCAAAATTGCCGGACGTGAGCCGCTCTGGATGCATCCTGAAGATGCTGCTGCGCGCGGCATTGGGGAGAACAGCATTGTAAAAGTTTTTAACGGGCGCGGCGCGCTGCTGGCCGGCGTGCATCTGACGCAGGATATCCTGCCAGGTGTCGTACAGATGTCGACCGGCGCCTGGTATGACCCGCTCGATCAGCAGGAGGGCCAGCCGCTGGATAAACATGGCAATCCCAATGTGCTGACCCAGGATTGCGGCAGTTCGCGACTCGGCCAGGGGTGTAGCGCGCAGACCTGTTTTGTCGAGATTGCGCTTTTTCAGCAGCCTTTACCTGAGATTACGGCATGGTTGCCCCCAGCATTTTTGGCGTGGAGCGCAGAGTAATCTGTGGGTTGACAGCCCGCGACATGGTGGGATATTCCCACCCGTCGCATATCCATAGCAGGATTAGTTAGTAGTTAAGGCATAAATGAAATGGCAGTGTAAGGCGATTCTATGCCAACAGAGTGTCAATCATGAGTGCGTTAACCACAGCAGAATTGCCGGTCATTGATTTCGCATTATTGTCAGGTAATCAACAGCAGCAGCAACAGGTGCTGGAAAAATTAAGCCAGGCCGCGCGTGATGTCGGTTTCTTTTATTTAATCAATCACGGCATTGAGCGTGAATTATTAGATGAGGTTCAGCACGTCGCGCGGAAATTTTTTGCCCTGCCACAGGCGGATAAATCCGCGGTGGCGATGGCTAACTCGCCTCATTTTCGCGGCTATAACCTGGCGGGCGTGGAAATAACCCGCAGCCAGCCCGACTATCGCGAGCAGTTTGATATTGGTGCGGAACGGGAAGCGCTGCCCGTTACCGCCGATTCACCCACCTGGCAACGGATGCAGGGGCCGAATCAGTGGCCTGAAGCCTTACCTGAACTGCAAACCGTGGTCACCCGCTGGCAGCAGCAGATGACGGCGGTGGCACTGGAGTTACTGCGCGCCTTTGCCGGGGCACTGAATTTGCCGCGCAACGCCTTCGATAACCTCTACGGCGACTATCCCAACGAACATATTAAACTGATCCGTTACCCGGGCCGCACCGAGGGCGAATCACGCCAGGGTGTTGGCGCGCATAAAGATTCAGGCTTCCTGACCATGTTATTGCAGGACGACCAGCCGGGCTTACAGGTTGAAGTGACACCTGACAACTGGATCGATGCGTCGCCGCTGCCGGGTGCCTTTGTGGTGAACATTGGTGAACTGCTGGAGCTGGCAACCAATGGTTACCTGCGCGCGACGGTGCATCGTGTGGTGTCGCCACCGCAGAGCAGCGAACGCTTATCTATCGCCTTTTTCCTTGGCGCGCAACTCGACGCCGTGGTGCCAATCTATCAACTGCCTCCTCAACTGGCTCAGCTGGCACAGGGACCGAGCAGCGATCCGCTTAACCCGCTGCTGCGCGAAGTGGGCTGGAACTACCTCAAGGGCCGGCTGCGTTCGCATCCGGAAGTCGCCCAGCGTTTCTATCCTGAACACAACACCCACTAATAACGATAAGAGATAAATGATGATGATTAAAAAGCGCTTTCTGGTTCTTGCCGGTCTTTCACTGCTGATTGCTCAAAGCTTACAGGCTGCACCGCTGCGCGTGGCGGCTGATCCGTTGCCGCATGCGGAAATCCTGGAGTATGTCAAAACCCTGGATCCAAAACTGGATATTAAAATTGTTGAGCTGAGCGGCGGCGTGAATGCCAATGAACTGCTGGCGTCGGGGGATGTGGATGCCAACTACTTCCAGCATCTGCCCTACTTAAAAGATCAGGAGAAAGCGCTGGGTAAAACCTTTGCGGTGGTTGCCAGCGTGCATATTGAGCCGCTGGGGATTTACTCGCGCAAGGTGAAATCGCTGGCGGCATTGCCAGAGGGGGCCAGCATTGCCGTGCCGAATAACACCACCAACCTGAGCCGTGCGCTGTGGCTGTTGCAGGACAAAGGGGTGATCAAACTCAACGCGCAGGGTGAAACGGGTTCGACGCTGGTGACGCCGAAAGATATCAGTGAAAACCCGAAGAAAATCAAGATCGTTGAGATTGAGTCGCCGCAGCTGCCACGCTCGCTGGATGATGTTGATGCCGCAATTATCAACGGCAACTACGCGCTGGAAGCAGGTCTGAACCCGGCGAAAGATGCGCTGGGTCTGGAGTCGGCGGCGCATAATCCTTACGCCAACCTGCTGGTAACGACGCCAGAACTGGCGAAAGATCCCCGCGTGTTACAGCTGGCGAAAGATCTGCGCTCGCCGCAGGTAGCGGAGTTTATCCGTAAAAATTATCAGGGCTCAGTGATTCCGGTCGCGGACCAGCAGCATGATTAAACTCAGTCATCTCAGCAAACAGTACCCTGGCGCCTCTGCGCCAGCGTTAGACGACATCTCACTTACCATCGAAGAGGGGACCATTTTTGGCATCCTGGGCCGGAGCGGAGCGGGCAAAAGTACACTATTGCGCTGTCTCAATCGGCTGGAGAGTCCCACAAGCGGCCTGATTGAAATCGACGGGCAGGATCTTGCCGCGATGAGCCTGGCGCAACTGCGTCAGCAGCGACAGCAGATGGGGATGATCTTCCAGCATTTCAATCTGCTGCATTCGCGCAACGTGCATGACAACGTCGATCTGGCGCTGGAGATTGCCGGTGTGCGAGCGGCTGAACGCCGTGAGCGGGTTGCATCGCTGCTGAAACTGGTGGGGCTGGCTTCCTTTGCAGCGGCCTGGCCATCGCAGCTATCTGGGGGACAGAAACAGCGCGTCGGCATCGCCCGCGCGCTCGCCGCCCGACCCCGTTATCTGCTGTGTGATGAGGCGACCAGCGCGCTGGATCCCGAAACCACCACCTCGATTCTCGATCTGCTAGCCGATATCCAGCAGCAGCTCAATATCACCATTGTATTAATCACTCATGAAATGGCGGTGGTAAAGCGGATTTGTGACGGGGCGGCGCTGCTTGAGAATGGCCAGCTGGTTGAGAGCGGGAGCCTGAGCCAGATCATGGGACGTGAAGAGGGACGCCTGCGCAAAATGCTGCTGAAGGATGGCGAAGCAGATCGGGCGTTTATCGAAAAATATCAGCGTGAGGCATTAACCCGATGCGTAGCATGAGTAGTGAGCGGTTCCAGGAACTGCTGCTGAATGCCACTGGCGAAACACTGTACATGGTGTTGCTGGCGGCACTTTTCACGGTCGCGATCGGGCTGCCGGTGGGTGTGCTGCTGTTTCTGACCCGGCCAAAAGGCATTCTGCCCAATCGCGCGATTTCACTGTTGCTGAATACGCTGGTAAATACCGGGCGCGCTTTGCCATTTGTGGTGCTGCTGATTGCCCTGATCCCCTTTACCCGCCTGCTGGTCGGCACCACGCTGGGCAGCACTGCCGCCATTGTGCCGATTACGCTGGGGGCATTTCCCTTCTTTGCCCGCATCGTGGAGAACGCGCTGGATGAGGTCGATCGCGGCCGCATAGAGGCGGTGGTATCAATGGGCGGCACCCTGTGGCATATCGTCAGTCGTGTGCTGCTACCGGAGGCGCTTCCCGCGTTGGTGGCGGGTGTAACCCTGACGATTGTGATGCTGATTGGCTTCTCGGCGATGGCAGGTGTGGTTGGCGGTGGCGGGCTGGGCGATCTGGCGATTCGCTACGGTTATCAGCGCTTCGATAACCAAATCATGGCGGCCACCATTGTGGTGCTGCTGGCGCTGGTAATGCTGATTCAGAAGCTCGGCGACCGGCTGGTGCGCTCGCTGGCTTATCGTCGATAAGGAGAAACGATGTTTCGCGTGATGTCGCCAAAAGGCTATCTGCAACGTCCAGGGCTGCGGGCCGACACAGGAGAAATTATCCGGCCGCTTGCCTCGCATATTCACATCCTCACCTCGCCGCGTGCCTGGCAGGCGGTGAATCCTGACATGAGCATAAGTCTTGAACAGGCGGGGATCCGCTGGCAACTCGACACCCTGACCGGTGAGTGTACCGATACGGCGATCGCTACCCTGCAAGAGCAGGTGCAGACGCATGGGGCTACCCTGATTCTGGCCGTCGGCGGCGGGAGGGTGCTGGACTGCGCCAAAGCGGTCAATGATGCGCTGCCGGATATCCGGCTGGTTAACTTCGCCACGCTGGCCGCCACCTGTGCCGCATGGTCTCCGCTGGCGATTATCTATGATGAGCTCGGCGGTCATCAGCGCAGCCAGCCACTGAATGCCATGCCGGAGCGGATTCTGGTGGACAGCGAGGTGATCGCCCGCAGCGAGGTACGCTATCTGCGAGCCGGGATCGTGGATGCGCTGGCCAAATGGTTTGAATTTGAGCCTTATCAGCGACAGACGCCGCACCAGTTGGCGCTGGATCTCAAAGTCGCCGCCGCCTGGCAGGCAGTGACAGTGCTGAAACGCTGGGGCGACACAGCGGTGGCCGATAACATCAGGCAGAAGGTCACCCCGGCACTGGAGAAAGTGATTGAAGCCAATATTGTGCTGGCGGGGCTGGCTAACAGTATTCAGGATGCGATGGCGACCCCCGGCTTTGCCCATATCATCCATGATCGCCTGACTCACCAGCCGGAGCTGCATCACTGGCTGCATGGTGAAAAGGTCGGCTTCAGCTTGCTGGTACAATCCTGGATTGAACAGCAGGGTAAGCAGGTGGAGCCTGAACTGCTGGCGCTGCTTCGCCGTTTCCACTCGCCTCTGACGCTGCCTGCGGCGATTAACGCTGACAGGGTGAGACAGATTGCGCAGCAGATCCATTTCCCCTCCGCCAGCCTGGCGCATCTTCCCTTTACGTTTGATCAGCATCTTCTGGAGCAGGCCTTGCTGGCCACGGCTACGTTTAAACAGTAAATGCGGTCAGCAAATTGAGCAGGCGTTGCTGCTTGCTAAGCTACCAATAGTAACTTACCTTTAGTAGCTTAATGGCTGACAAGGTAAGGTGACGACGATGCATGCATTAATAGTGACTTCCCACCCCAATCAGGACGCTCATACCCACCGCGTAGCGGACCAGCTGGCGCAGGGTATTATCGCGACAGGCCACCATACGGCTGAAAAGGCCGATCTGGCGGCTGAAGGATTTGATCCCCGTTTTACGCTTAGCGATCACCGACATTTTATCGGGCAGGGGGTGGCGACGCCTGATGTGCTGGCAGAACAGCAGCGGCTGGATCGTGCCGATGCGCTGGTGCTGGTTTATCCGGTTTACTGGTGGTCATTCCCGGCACAGCTCAAAGGCTGGATCGATCGGGTCTTCATCGCGGGCTGGGCCTTTGATGAGCAGGATGACCATATAGTGAAACGCCTCGGGCATCTTCCGGTGCACTTGATTGCGATTGGCGCGGCGGATACCCGAACCTTTCTGCGACGCGGCTATTTCGCCAGCATGCGGAATCAGATCGATCACGGCATCTTTGACTATTGCGGTGCACCGGTGGTGACCAGTGAACTGTTGCTTAGCGGCGATGAAGGTTATCCTGAGTCGCACTATCAGCTGGCGCAGCAACTGGGCCAGCATGTGTTCGCCCATCAGGAATAACATGACCGTTGAAAAAACACCCCGTAAGCGTCTGTCACGCGAAGCACGACGCAGGCAGTTGTCAGATGTCGCGTGGCAGATAATGCAAACCGAAGGCAGCGAGGCGCTGACCCTGGCCAGAGTCGGCGACGCGGCGGGGGTCAGTAAGCCGGTGGTTTATGACCATTTCACCACCCGTCATGGGCTACTGGCGGCATTGTATGACGATTTTGACTGCCGCCAGACCGAGCGAATGGAAGCGGCGATGAATGCCGCGCCGATGGCGATGCAACAAAAAGCGGAAGTGCTCGCGACCTGTTATGTTGACTGTGTGATGACAGAGGGGCGCGAAATTCCGGAGTTGCTGTCGGCGCTCAGCACTTCGCCGGAACTCGCCGTCGTCAAACGCCACTATCAGCTGGATTTTATCGCCCGCTGTCAGCGCTGGTTTGCGCCCTTCGCTGGCAGCCGCGGGATTCCCGAAGCAGGCATGTGGGGTGTACTGGGGGGCGCGGATGCCATCGCAGGCGCGGTGGCACGCGGCGATGTCACCAAACCGGAAGGAGAGCAGGCGATCACTGCTATGGTCGTGGCGCTGGTGGCAGGCAGCCGTGCGTCGGAATCGGATTAGCATAAAAAAGGCGGCCCTCAGGCCGCCGAATCATTCAACCACAACAGGCGTTGTGTAAGCAGTGGCAACGTACAATGATGATCGTCTAGCCTTTCACCCCGCCCGCGGTTAACCCGCTCACCAGCCAGCGCTGAGCCAGCAGGAACACCAGGGTAATCGGGATCGCGGAGAGCACTGCCGCGGCGGCGAAATCCCCCCATAAATAGTTCTGCGGATTGAGATACTGCTGCATCCCCACAGCCAGGGTGTAGCTGTTAACGTCGCGCAGCAGTAGCGACGCAACCGGCACTTCAGTGACCGCCGCGATAAACGCCAGAATAAACACTACCGCCAGAATCGGCACCGACAGCGGCAGCAGCACCAGCCGGAATGCCTGCCACGGCGTTGCGCCATCCAGCGCGGCGGCCTCTTCCAGTGATCCGTCAATCGTTTCGAAATAGCCTTTAATCGTCCAGACATGCAGCGCGATGCCGCCCATATAGGCGAAGATCACGCCACCATGGGTATTTAGCCCAATAAAGGGCAGATATTGACCCAGACGATCAAACAGCGCATAGAGCGCCACCAGCGACAGCACCGCCGGGAACATCTGGAAAATCAGCATCCCCTTCAGCAGGCTGGCACGACCGGTAAAGCGCATGCGGGCAAACGCATAGGCGCAGGTGGTCGAGAGCGCCACAATGCCCAGCGCACTGATGGCCGCAATCTTGATCGAGTTCCATAACCACAGCAGCACCGGGAAGGGGGGTGGTGTGACCCGACCATCCGCATGTTCCACGCTGAAACCCAGCGCCAGCCGCCAGTGCTCCCAGGAAATCTGATCCGGGATCAGGCTGCCGGTGGCGAAGTTACCGGCACGCAGGGAAATCGCGATCACCATCAGCAACGGGAAGAGAATCGCCGCGATAAATAGCAGCAGCAGCAGATGCGTGGTGAACAGACGCAGCCGTTGTGATTTGGGTTGTACCATAGCCATAACAACTCCTTAGTCGAACTTCATCCGCGAGGCTTTCAGGTTAATTACCGCCAGCGCACCCACCAGCAGGAAGATGAGCGTGGCAATCGCCGCTGCCAGACCAAAGTCCTGCCCGCCGCCGCCCTCAAAGGCGATACGCCAGGTGTAGTTCACCAGCAAATCGGTATAACCGGCTGGCGTGGTGGTGCCGAGACGATCCGGCCCGCCGTTGGTGAGTAACTGCACCAGCACAAAGTTATTAAAGTTGAAGGCAAAGCTGGCAATCATCAGTGGCATCAAAGGTTTCAGCAGCAGCGGCAGGGTAATCAGGAAGAAGTTCTGCAGCGGTCCCGCACCGTCCATCGCCGAGGCTTCATAAAGATCGTCCGGAATCGCTTTCAGCAGTCCCATGCAGAGGATCATCATGTAGGGATAGCCGAGCCAGGTATTCACGATAATCAGCATGGTGCGCGCCAGCGTCGGATCGCTGAACCAGGCGGGCTTCACGCCAAAGAGCGCGCTGAGCATCACGTTGATCTCACCAAAACTCTGGTTAAACAGCCCTTTGAAAATCAAAATTGAGATAAACGCCGGAACGGCATAAGGCAGAATCAGCATCACGCGATAAATTGCTTTGCCGCGAAGCGCCTCCCACTGCACCAGACAGGCCAGCACCATGCCTACGGCTACGGTCAGCACCACGGTGATCAGCGAGAAGAGCAGCGTCCAGCCAAATATCGCCAGGAACGGCTTCTGAATCCCTTCGTCGGTAAACACCCGCACAAAGTTTTTCCAGCCGGTATTCACGGTAAAACCAGGGCTTAACGTTTCGTTGTCCCACTTATTGTCCGCGTTCACGGCCTGATAGAAGCCTGTCTGCGGATTGGCGCGGTAATGTGTGCCGCTTTGCTGGTTAATCAACTCATCCTGCGCGCCTACCCGATAGAGTGGCTGGGTGCCGGAGAACTGACGCAGCGAACTCATCCGTAACTGACGCCCATCCGGCAGTTCAGCACGGATCTGGCTCAGCGCCTGACGGTTGGTGGTGATGACTCTTAAGGTCGCCCGTTCGCCAGCGGGTGGCGTCGCAGGGGCCATTTTCAGCGTCTGTTCCGGACCAAACTGAAACGGCGGCGAGACAAAGTCTGCTTTGCCATCGTTCAGCACCAGCTGCCAGCGATCGCCAGCTGGAAACAGTGAGAAACTAACCGCTTCTCCCGACTGGAAGGTGCGACCCAGCAGCACCTGCTGCGCCCGCTCAAAGGTGAGCTGGTTGGTGCTGCTGTAGTTGGTAAAGGCGATAGCGATGGTGCAGGCGAGGGGGAACAGCACAAACAGCGCCATTCCAGCCACGCCGGGATAGACATAACGCCACGCATAGGCGCGTCGATTTGCAAAAATCCACAGCCCGGTCGCACTGAGGATGAGCGTCAGCAGCGCAAACAGATATTCGCCCTGCGCATACATCAGCACCAGCAGATAGCCGACCAGCAGACAGCAGATCCCGATCAGAACGCTTTTTAGCAGCAGACTGCGCGTTTTCGGTTTTCCTGACATGATGCGGTTTTCCTTAACGGTCACTCAAGCCGGGGATGACCCCGGCATAGAAGTATTACTTCTTCAGACGGGCCTGGGCATCTTTCAATGCGGCGTCAACGCTTTGACGACCGCCCAGTGCATTCAGGGTAGCGGTGCGCATCGCGTACCAGAACGCCGCCATCTGCGGGATATTTGGCATGATGTCGCCCTGTTTAGCATTGCTCATGGTAGCGGCGATACGCGGATCCTTTTCCAGCGTCTGCTGGTAAGATTTCAGCGCCACGGCACCCAGCGGCTTGTCTTTGTTAACCGTTTCCAGTCCGGAATCGGTCAGCAGATAGTTCTCCAGGAACTCTTTCGCCAGCTCTTTGTTAGGACTGGCTGCGTTGATCCCGGCGCTCAGCACGCCGACAAAGGCTTTCGATGGTTTGCCGTTCAGTGTTGGCAGTTCAGTGACGCCGTAGTCGATGCCGCTCTTGTCGAGGTTGCCCCACGCCCACGGACCATTAATGGTCATGGCGGTTTCGCCTTTGTTAAAGGCAGCCTCAGCAATGGAGTAATCGGTGTCGGCATTCATCGTTTTGGCTTTAACCTGATCGACCAGGAACTGCATGCCCGCCTTCGCCCCAGCGTTATCGACGCCAACATCCTTCACGTCATAATGACCGTCGGTGAGCTTAAAGGCGTAAGCCCCGCCTGCGGCCAGCAGTGGCCAGGTGAAATAGGGCTCCTGCAGGTTAAACATGATGGCGCTTTTGCCTTTGGCGCGCAGTTGCTTGTCGAGTCCGGCAATCTCTTCCCAGGTTTTCGGCGGGTTCGGCAACAGTTTTTTGTTGTAAATCAGTGACAGCGACTCAACCGAAATCGGATAGCCAATCAGCTTGCCGTCGAAGCGTACCGCGTCCCATGTGAACGGGAAGATTTTCTCGCGGAAGCTGGCGTCCGGCGTCACCTCAGCCAGCAGGCCCGACTGCGCGTAGCCGCCAAAACGGTCATGTGCCCAGAAGATAATGTCCGGGCCATCGCCTGTCGCCGCGACCTGCGGATACTTCTCTTCCATTTTGTCAGGATGTTCGACCGTGACTTTAATGCCGGTCTCCTTCTCAAATTTCTTACCCACTTCGGCAAGGCCGTTGTAGCCCTTGTCACCGTTAATCCAGATGACCAGTTTACCTTCCTCAATTTTTGCCATCGCGCTTGCTGAAAAGAGCACAGCAGAAAGGGCAGAAAGGGCCAGAATTCTTGCTCCGGTTTTCATCGTCATAAATCCATCCTGTTAGCGGAAGTGGTGAATGCTCTGTCGGCATCATTGTGCGTATCCACACCGGCATCTCATCCTCCTCCGCTCTACGCCCCAGGAGCAATCGCTGTGATCGCGCTGGCAAAAAGCACCTGAAGCGGGCGCTTACGCGGCAAAAAATCCCTCGGGTCTGCGTTAGCGATCACAAAAAAGGCCGGCAGCGCGCGGGCCGGGGCGTCAGCCCGCATTTCTCCTCCTCCCGCCTCCTCCCCCAGTAGTTTGCGTTATGGCGGAGGATGTTACCGATTGTTTCCTCTCGCATAGTGAGCCCCGGAACCCGTCTGCCGCTGAGCAGACACGACTATGCAGCTAAGAGGGAAGGGATCATGGCGAGCGTTGTGTTACGCAATGTCACGAAAGCCTGGGGCGATACGGTGGTGTCGAAAGATATCGACCTCACCATTCGTGAAGGGGAATTTGTTGTTTTCGTCGGCCCATCAGGCTGTGGCAAATCGACGCTGCTGCGCATGATTGCCGGACTGGAAACCATCACCAGCGGCGAGCTGTTAATCGGCGACCAGCGGATGAATGAAGTGCCACCTGCTGAACGTGGCATCGGCATGGTGTTTCAGTCCTATGCGCTCTATCCCCATCTGTCGGTGGCCGAGAACATGTCTTTTGGCCTGAAGCTGGCCGGAGTGAAAAAAGCGGAGATCCATCAGCGCGTTAATCAGGTGGCAGAGATTCTGCAACTGGCGCACCTGCTCGATCGCCGGCCTAAAGCTCTTTCTGGCGGTCAGCGTCAGCGCGTGGCGATTGGCCGCACGCTGGTGGCGGAACCACGCGTCTTCCTGCTGGATGAGCCGCTGTCGAACCTCGATGCCGCGCTGCGCGTCCAGATGCGGATTGAGATCTCCCGTCTGCATAAGCGCCTGAAGCGCACCATGATTTATGTCACCCACGATCAGATCGAAGCGATGACGCTGGCTGACAAGATCGTGGTGCTGGATGCCGGATGCATTGCGCAGGTCGGCAAGCCGCTTGAACTCTACCACTATCCCGCTAACCGCTTTGTCGCCGGGTTTATCGGCTCACCCAAAATGAATTTCCTGCCGGTCAAAGTGACCGCCACTGCCATCGATCAGGTTCAGGTACGGCTGCCGAATCAGCAGCTGGTCTGGCTGCCGGTTGACAGCGCCGGGGTGCAGGTTGGCAGCAATATGTCACTGGGCATTCGCCCTGAACATCTGCTCTCCAGCGATATCGCCGACGTCACCCTGGAAGGGGAAGTACAGGTGGTGGAACAGCTGGGGCATGAAACACAGATCCACATCGAGATTCCCGCTATCCGTCAGAACCTGGTCTACCGCCAGGAGGACGTCGTGCTGGTAAAAGAGGGCGCCATCCTCGGTATTGGCCTGCCGCCCGAGCGTTGTCACCTGTTCCGTGAGGACGGGAGCGCGTGCCGCAGGCTGTATCAGGAGCCGGGTGTTTAGCCCTGCCAAAAACAATAAAAGCAATGACCTCAGGAGATAGAAAATGTTAACTCTGCGCAAACTCCCCATCGCCGTTGCCGTCGCGGTGGGAACCCTCTCCGCCCCGACGATGGCGGTTGATTTTACCGGTTACGCCCGTTCCGGCATCGGCTGGACCGGCAGCGGTGGCGAACAGCAATGTTTCCAGGCCACCGGTGCCCAAAGTAAGTACCGTCTGGGCAACGAATGCGAAACTTACGCCGAACTGAAATTAGGCCAGGAAGTGTGGAAAGAGGGCGACAAGAGCTTCTATTTCGACACCAACGTGGCTTACTCCGTGGCGCAGCAGAATGACTGGGAAGCCACATCACCCGCTTTCCGTGAAGCCAACGTCAAAGGTAAAAATCTGATCGACGCGCTGCCAGGCTCCACCATCTGGGCCGGTAAGCGTTTCTATCAGCGTCATGACGTTCACATGATCGACTTCTACTACTGGGATATCTCCGGTCCGGGTGCCGGTCTGGAAGATGTGGATCTGGGCTTCGGTAAGCTCTCGTTCGCCGCAACCCGTTCATCTGAAGCGGGCGGCTCTTACACCTTCTCCAGCGATCGTATCCGTGACTTCGCCACCAGCACCGCCAACGACGTGTTTGATGTGCGCCTGGCCGGGATGGAAACCAACCCGAATGGCGTGCTGGAACTGGGAGTCGATTATGGTCGTGCCAATGCCCGTGACGGCTACCGCATTGAAGATGGCGCGTCGAAAGATGGCTGGATGTTCACCGCTGAACATACCCAGAGCATGCTGAAAGGCTACAACAAATTTGTGCTGCAATACGCCACCGACGCGATGACTTCGCAGGGCAAAGGCGTGCCGCAGGGCACCAATATCAATAACAACGGCAATATGTACCGCGTTCTCGATCATGGCGCGATCTCCCTGGCGGAACGCTGGGACCTGATGTACGTCGCCATGTATCAGAACATCGATCTGGACAACAACCGTGGCACCGATTGGTACACCGTGGGTGTGCGCCCGATGTACAAATGGACGCCAATCATGAGCACCCTGCTGGAGCTGGGCTACGACAACGTCAAATCGCAACAGGCTAACGAGCGCAACGGCCAGTACAAAGTGACACTGGCGCAGCAGTGGCAGGCGGGTGACAGCATCTGGTCACGTCCGGCGCTGCGTCTGTTTGCGACCTATGCCAAATGGGATGAGAAGTGGGGCTACAGCAAAGATAACTCCGGCGATCTCACCTCCTTCGCCTCTGCGGACTCCACCGGCAACGGCATCCTGACCAATAGCCGTGGCAAAGACGACGAAGTGACCTTCGGCGCGCAGATGGAAATCTGGTGGTAAGCCAGAACCTTTTCTGACGGGCGCGGAGACGCGCCTGATGGATCTCTTTGGTCGCGGTGTGCCATTGCCTGGTTCACGCCGCGACCTGCAATAAGGTACGCATCATAATGAAAATGAAAAAACTGGCTGCACTCTGTCTGGGTGCGGTGTTACTGACAGGACACGCATTTCCCGCCCTGGCGGAGGTCAATCTGGTGCCGCAGGATCTCTCTTCTGCACCCGTCGTTGCACCTGAAACATTGCAACGCCTGAGCTGGCAGCCGCTGGCGGCCTCTCAGACGCAGACCACAAAACTCGCCAACAGCGGACAGACGCTGAATGCGCCACACATTGCCGGTCCGGTTGCGGCTTACAGTCTGCCCGCAAATATCGGCGAACTGACGCTGACGCTGAGCAGTGAAGTGGCGAATGGTCAGGTTTTCGCGCCGAACGTGCTGGTGCTTGATGAAAACCTGCGCCCTGCGGCCTGGTTCCCCAGCCGCTACTTTACCTATCAGAAGCCGGGCGTGATGGCGGCAGATCGGCTGGAAGGGGTGATGAAATTGACTCCGGCGCTGGGCCAGCAAAAAATCTACCTGCTGGTGTTCACCACCGACAGCGATCTTACCCAGACCACCATACTGCTCGATCCAGCTAAGGCCTACGCCCAGGGCACCGGCCATGCCGTGCCGGATATTCCCGATCCGGTCGCCAGCCACAGCCGCGAAGGCACGATCAAGCTGAAGATGCAGACCAGTTCCGGCTCCTCGATTCTTGTCGGGCCGCTGTTTGGTTCATCCGGCGCGAGTGCCGTCACCGTCGGCAATACTGCACCTGCGGTAGCGTACAGCGCAGCACCGGCTCCTGCTCCTGCTCCGGCCGCAGCCCCCGCGCCAAAAGCCCGTGCTGAACCGATCATGAGCGACACTGAGGGTTACTTTAACCAGAAGATCACCCAGGCGGTGAACAGCGGTAATATCGATAAGG
The DNA here is from genome assembly GCF_058148845.1 of Pantoea sp. RCC30.1. Classification (NCBI taxonomy): domain Bacteria; kingdom Pseudomonadati; phylum Pseudomonadota; class Gammaproteobacteria; order Enterobacterales; family Erwiniaceae; genus Pantoea; species Pantoea sp. RCC30.1. The sequence continues at coordinate 383,906 of NZ_JBXUHX010000001.1, forward strand.
CGCTGAAACTGCTGGATGAAGCCGAGCGGCTGGGTTCCACCTCTGCACGGCAGACCTTTATCAGTAGTGTTAAAGGCAAGGGGTGAAGCTGCCCCGACAATACTGATGTTGTTCCATCTGGTGCGCTGAGGCGCACCTTTTTTTGGCCTGGAAATCATGAATGTAATGGGTTTCGACCTTAACCGATCTTACTTAACGTTGCCGGTCAGGAGAACGTTGAGGGGTGAGAGTTGTAATGCTAAATAGGTTAGCTAACGGATTCTAAAACCCTGGAATAGTTCCAGGGGTTTTACTTTCTGAGTTCTGAACGTCAGTTCTTAATTCCGCACTGACCGCTTCCGTCGTGCCGTCAAATCGCGTAACAACGCTTCGGTTTCTGGATCGCTGAACAGCGTTTCCAGCGGCATGCTCAGCTTGCGTCGCCAGTTCGGATATTCATCGCTGGTGCCCGGAATATTGACCGGCGCGGTCATATCCAGCCAGTCCTCCGGTTGCAGTCCCAGCAGGGCGCTGTGACTGTCCGCCAGATAGCGCTGCATCGCCCGGTTTAATGCCTTACTCATGCCGGTGCGACGTGCATCGCGTCCGGCACGTTTCGGCAGCGCGCCGACCCGATGCAGACTGTTCAGCAGCGCCTGTTTCGCCCGGAGTCGATCCTGATACAGCCCGGCCAGCACCACTTTGTCCGGATAGAGACCGAGTTGCGCGCCGGTAGTCAGATCGTCACTTTGCCACCAGCCGCGCAGTGTCGGGAGATCGTGTGTGGTGGCAACGGCCATCGCCTGCCGTGGCCAGCTGGCGGGCGGTCTAAAACCGGCTTCTGAGGTCTGTTCAAACCAGAGCACTTTGTAGGAGTAGACCCCACCATCCCGCAGCTTATCGACAATCGCTTCCGGCACCGTCCCGAGATCTTCACCAATCACCATGCAGCGATGACGCTGGCTTTCCAGCGCCAGAATCGCCAGCAGATCGTCGATGGGATAGTGCACATAAGCCCCGTGCATCGCGCTTTCACCGGCCGGGATCCACCATAGCCGCATTAGTGCCATCACATGGTCAATACGCAGCGCGCCGCAGTGGCGCATATTGGCGCGCAGCAGGGCGATCCACGGCTCCCAGGCACGCTGCCGCATCACCTGCGGATCCATGGGCGGCAATCCCCAGTCCTGTCCACGCGGGCCGAGAATATCGGGCGGCGCACCGATGCTGGCGTCCATGCAGTAGAGATCGCGCTCGCTCCAGGTCTCTGCGCCACCCTGCGCGACGCCTACCGCCAGATCGCGGTATAGGCCAATCGGCATCTGCTGCTGCTGGCAGCTGTTCCAGCAGCTTTCAAACTGCTGTGCGGCCAGCCACTGCAGCCAGAGCCAGAAACGCACCTGATCCTGATGCTGTTTCAAAAATGTCTGCACCGCCGGGCTACCGGGATTCTGCAACGCCTCCGGCCACACCGGCCAGCCCCAGCGCCCGCTATCCTGTGCTATCTGATCGGCATGCAGCGCATCAAACAGCGCCTGATGCTGCAGGCTTTCTCCACCTTCACGAATAAATGCGGTAAACGCCTGCACCTCAGGATCGGCGGCGTCACGCTGGGTAAACTGCGGCCACGCCAGGCTCAGCGCCTGAATCTTCAACCGGGTTACCGTCGCATAATCGACCCACTCGGCCGCGCGTGCCTGCTCCAGCGTCTGCTGCGTTTCCGGCAGTTGCCACCAGGCCTGTGCGGCCGCGCTCAACTGGAAGTCAGTCACCGCGCCCACATCGATGTAAAGCACATTGAGCCAGCGCCGGGACGAAGGACTGTAAGGACTGGCACTCTCCGGGCTGGAAGGAAACAGTGCATGAATAGGGTTGAGGCCGATAAACGCGCCACCACGTGCGGCGACTTCCGGCAGCATACGGCGCAGATCGCCAAAGTCGCCAATGCCCCAGTTCTGCGCCGAGCGCAGGGTGTACAGCTGCACGCAGGCACCCCACAAGGATTCACCTGCCAGCAGTGCCGGGGGTTCATAACAGCGAGCCGGGGCGATAACCACCCGGCACGACCACTGCTGCGCGCCCTGTTGCAGCGTCAGTTGATGATAGCCTTCGGGCAGCGGCGGCAGATGCAGTGGCTGCGGGGGCTGGCAGCGACCCGAGCTAGTCTCTCCCGCCTCGCTGGTGAGATGCCAGTGGGCATCATCACTCAGCTGAGGCGACAGGCTCAGCAGATCGCCGCTGCGGAAAATCACCACCGGTGGCAGCGGCGTGTTCAGCGGATGCGGAGGCTGCATCACCGCCAGCAAACGCTGGCGGGTCAGGGTCGGAATCGCCTGTGGCTTGCCGTGAGCATTGATATACTCAGCGGCGATGCCCGCCAGGGAAAAAACATCCATAACCGGATCTGTTTTCATGGCGTTCCTTAGCGTTTCGCTTGCCAGATACGTTGCTGATAATCGCGGATTGCGCGATCGGAGCTGAACATGCCACAGCGTGCAGTATTAAGGATGGTGGCACGTGTCCATGCCTCCTGATCGCTCCACAGTAGTTCAACCTGCGCCTGCGCATCCAGGTAGGGCTGGAAGTCAGCCAGCACCAGATAAGGATCGCCGCCTTCCGGGCCAAGACTGTGCAGCATCGCGTCAAAAGCGTGGAGGTCACCCTGACTGAAGGTGCCATCTTCCAGAGCCTTTAACACCTGATTGAGCTGTGGATCTTTTTTGCGCCACTGATCCGGGGCATAGCCGCCCGCTTTTAACGCCACCACCTGTTCGACGGTATGCCCGAAGATAAAGATATTTTCGCTGCCGACCTGCTCGGCGATCTCGACGTTTGCCCCATCCAGTGTGCCGATGGTCAGTGCGCCATTGAGTGCCAGCTTCATGTTACCGGTGCCGGAGGCCTCTTTACCTGCGGTAGAAATCTGTTCAGAAAGGTCAGCGGCCGGAATCAGGCGCTCGGCGACGGAGACGTTGTAATCGGGAATAAACACCACCTTCAGGCGATCGCCGATGCGCGGATCCTGATTGATCACTTCGGCCACTTTGTTGATGGCGTAAATGATGTTTTTCGCCAGCGCATAGCCCGGCGCGGCTTTAGCACCAAACAGCACCACGCGCGGTGCGCGGTTCGCCTGCGGATCGGTGACCAGCGTCTGCCACAGCGCAATGATGTGCAGCAGGCTCAGATGCTGACGTTTGTATTCATGCAGGCGCTTAATCTGCACATCAAACAGTGCGGTGGGGTCGATCTCAATGCCGGTCCGGGTTTTGATCCAGCCGACCAGCGCCTGTTTGTTCTGCTGCTTGATGGCGCGATACTCCGCGCGGAACGCGGCGTCATCGGCAAAGGCTTCCAGTCCCTGCAGGGCATCGAGATCGTTCAGCCAGGGCTTGTTGAGCGTGCGGGTGATCAGCGCACTCAGCGCCGGGTTGCACTGATTAATCCAGCGGCGCGGCGTAATACCGTTGGTCACGTTATGGAATTTCTCCGGCCACATCTGGTGATATTCCGGGAAGAGATCCTGCACCACCAGTTTCGAGTGCAGCGCCGCCACACCATTGACCGCGAAGCCACTGGTCACGCACACGTTCGCCATCCGCAGCTGGTTATTGTGCACCAGCGCCAGTTTTGCCCACTTCGCTTCATCGTCCGGCCAGCGCGCCGTAACAGCTGTTTTCAACTGGGCATTCAGGGTATTGATGATCATCATGTGGCGCGGCAGCAGGCTGCGCACCAGCCGTACATCCCAGCACTCCAGCGCTTCCGGCATCAGGGTGTGGTTGGTGTAGGCAAAGGTGTTCTGGGTGATCTGCCAGGCGCGATCCCAGCTCAGCTGATGTTCATCCAGTAGCAGGCGCATCAGCTCCGGAATCGCCAGCGTTGGATGGGTGTCGTTAAGCTGGATTACTTCGTGATTGGCCAGGGTTTCAATGCTGCGTCCGGCCAGATGGTGGCGACGCAGAATGTCAGCCAGCGCGCAGGCACACTGGAAATATTGCTGCATCAGACGCAGCTTTTTACCGTTCTGGTGATTGTCATTCGGGTAGAGCACTTTGGTCAGTTTTTCTGCATCAATGCCCTGTTGCTCCGCCCGCAGAAAGTCGCCGTTGTTAAAGCGGCTGAGGTTAAATGGCTGAGCATGTTTCGCCTGCCACAAACGCAGTGGCTGGCTGATGCCATTCTCAAAACCGACCACCGGCAGATCCCAGGCTTCACCGATGAGCTCAAACGCCGGTTGCCACTGCGGCTGACCCGCATCCGTCACCACTTTACCGCCCAGTCCGACTCGCACGTTAAGCGCGGCGTTATGGTTAAACCACGGGTAGCGATCGCGCTGCCAGTCATCCGGACCTTCTACCTGCGCGCCCTGTTCAAAACGCTGGCGGAACAGACCGTACTGATAGTTCAGACCGTAGCCGATTGCAGGCTGACCCACATTGGCCATCGAATCCAGGAAACAGGCCGCCAGACGACCGAGGCCGCCGTTGCCCAGCGCCGGGTCGGTTTCGTTTTCCAGCACGTCGGTCAGTGAAATATTCCAGGCAGAGAGCGCGTCGTTAACCGCGTCATACCAGCCCAGGTTCAACAGGTTGTTGCCGGTCAGGCGACCGATCAGAAACTCCATCGACAGGTAGTTAACATGACGCAGTTCTGTCGGGGACGGGGGAGCAGGCTGTGCGGCAAGCATATCGGCCAGCGCACCGCTAAGTGCCTGCCACCACTGTGCATGGGTCATCTCCTGCGCGTCGCGCAGGCCAAAACGCTGCCACTGACGGGTCAGGGCAGCATTGAACTGAATCGGGTTAAATTCGGGCTGTGTCATGGTTAATGTCCTGTAAAAACAGAAAGTAGGTCAATGTGATGACAGTCTGCCCTTGCTGAAACTTACGCTCATCCTCCTGCAAAGAATTAGCGCAGGAGGATAGGGAGGGTGGAGAGGGTGAGGCAATTCCTAAATCGTTGAAGGAGTGTGATAGCGCACGCTTTTGTAAAGATTAGTTAATGGGTTTGCTTGCATTCATCAGACGAAATGCTGAACCTGTGTAAGGAATAATTACGAAGCGTAAAATAATGATGCGCTCGACGAATGGAGAAACGCGCGCCCATGTTAATACCCGCCAAACTCAGCCGCCCGGTCCGTCTTGAAGGCACCGTCATCCGTGAAAGATTGCTGCAAAAGCTTACCGCTGCCGGTAACTATCGGCTGGTGCTGGTCACCAGTCCGGCGGGCTACGGCAAAACTACACTGGTGTCGCAGTGGGCAGCGGGCAAAAGCGATCTGGGCTGGGTTTCTTTAGACGAGGGCGATAATCAGCCGGAGCGCTTTGCCGATTACCTGATCGCGGCACTGCAACAGGCCACCCTCGGCGGCTGTCCCCGCAGTGAACTGCTGGCGCAGAAGCGGCAATATGTCAATCTCAATACGCTGTTTTCTCAACTGTTTATCGAGCTGGTGGAGTGGCAGCAGCCGCTGTGGCTGATCGTTGATGACTACCATCTGATCACCAACCCGGTCATTCACGACGCAATGCGCTTTTTCCTGCGCCATCAGCCTGAAAATCTGACCCTGATTCTGATGTCACGTAACCTGCCGCAGCTCGGTATTGCTAACCTGCGGGTGCGTGAGCAACTGATTGAGTTGGGCAGCCAGCAGCTGGCTTTCACCCATCAGGAGGCGCGACAGTTTTTTGACTGCCGTCTGGCGGCGCCGCTTGAAAGCGAAGAGAGCAGCCGCCTCTGTGATGATGTGGCGGGCTGGGCGACGGCGCTGCAGCTGATCGTGCTGTCGGCGCGACAGGGAGCCAGTTCGGCTCAGCATTCTGCCCGGCGCCTCTCCGGAATTAACGCCAGCCATCTCGCCGACTATCTGGTGGAAGAGGTGCTGGATAACGTCGATCTGCCCACCCGCCATTTCTTACTGAAAACTGCATTGCTGCGATCAATGAACGATGAGTTGATCGCCTGCGTGACCCGTGAAGAGAACGGCCAGATGCGGCTGGAGGAGATTGAGCGCCAGGGTCTGTTTCTGCAGCGCATGGACGATTCCGGCTGCTGGTTCAGCTACCATCCGCTATTTGGCAACTTCCTGCGTCAGCGCTGTCAGTGGGAACTGGCGGCGGAGCTGCCTGCGCTGCATCGGGCTGCGGCCGAGAGCTGGATGGCGCAGGGTTTTCCGGGCGAGGCGATTCATCATGCGCTCGCCTCGGGCGACGCCACCATGCTGCGGGACGTGCTGCTGAAGCACGCCTGGACACTGTTTAATCAGAGCGAGCTGCCGCTGCTGGAGAACTCACTGAAAGCGCTGCCGTGGGAGATGATGCTGGAGAATCCGATGCTGGTGCTGCTGCAGGCCTGGCTGATGCAGACGCAGCATCGCTTCTCTGAAGTTGACAGTCTGCTGGCACGTTTTGAACAGGCCAGCCGCTGCGAAATTGATACCGCACTGCGCGGTGAGTTTAATGCGTTGCGCGCCCAGGTGGCGATCAACGATGGCGATACCGATGAAGCGGAGCGACTGGCGAAAGTGGCGCTAGACACCCTGCCAGCCAGTCGTCACTATAGCCGCATTGTGGCGACCTCGGTGCATGGCGAAGTGATGCACTGCAAAGGCGAGCTGGATGATTCGCTCAAGCTGATGCGGCAGACCGAACAGATGGCGCGTCGTGATGAGGTATGGCACTACGCGCTCTGGAGCATGATTCAGCAGAGCGAGATTCTGTTTGCGCAGGGCTTTTTGCAGGCCGCCTATGAGATTCAGAGCCGCGCCTTTGTGCTGGTGGAAGAGCAGCATCTGGCGCAGTTCCCGCTGCATGAGTTTCTGCTGCGCATTCGCGCTCAACTGCTGTGGGCCTGGGGCCGGCTGGAAGAGGCGGAGCAGGCGGCGCGGGAAGGCATCAAGGTGTTGAATGGTTACCTGCCGCAGCAACAGATTCAGTGTCTGGGGCTGCTGGTACAGTGCTCACTGGCACGCGGCAATATTGATAATGCCCGCAGCTACCTGAACCGGCTTGAAAACCTGCTGAACAACGGCAACTGGCACAGCGACTGGATTGCGAATGCCGATAAAGTCCGGGTGATCTACTGGCAGATGACCAGCGACAGCCAGAGCGCCCGCGACTGGATGCGGCAGACACCCAAACCCGCCTTCGCCAACAACCATTTTCTGCAGGGACAGTGGCGTAACATTGCCCGCGCGCAGATCCTGCTGGGTGACGTCAGCCAGGCGGAAGTGGTGCTGGAGGAGCTGAATGAAAATGCCCGCGCCCTGCGCCTGATGAGCGACTTAAACCGTAATCTGTTGCTGTTGAATCAGATCTACTGGCAGACCGACCGCAAGGCGGAGGCGCAGCGCGTACTGATCGAAGCGCTGAAACTGGCGCGCAGCACCGGCTTTATCAGCCATTTTGTGATCGAAGGCGAGATGATGGCGCAGCAACTGCGGCAACTGATTCAGCTCAATACTCTGAATGAGCTGGACAGCCACCGCGCCCGCCGCATCCTGCAGGAGATTAATAAATATCACCGTCACAAGTTCGCCCATTTCGATGAAGGCTTTGTCAGTCGGTTGCTTAACCATCCTGACGTGCCGGAGCTGATCCGAACCAGTCCCCTGACGCAGCGTGAATGGCAGGTGCTGGGGCTGATCTATTCAGGCTACAGCAACGACCAAATCGCCGGTGAGCTGGCAGTGGCTTCGACCACCATCAAAACCCATATCCGCAATCTCTATCAGAAGCTGGGCGTCACCCACCGCAGCGAAGCGATGAATCAGGTGCAGTCGCTGCTGAAAATGATGGGATATGTCTGACGACAGCTGTTTACAGCGCGGGCTTTAGCCCGCTTATGCTGAAAATGTAAAAGCGTAACGAGAAAATCACCCCCTTGAGCCAGCATGTGTTATCAAACCGCAGAAGGTTTAAGGGGAGTGTTCAGGCGGGCTTTCGGGCAGTACGCCAGCGGCAGACTTACCGGGTAAACGTCAGCGGTTTCTTATTATCGATATGTTCCTTCACTGACTTTTTCAGGTCCGGAAAAATGCTGCGATCGGGTCCCACATCCATTATTGCCGCCTCGTTAAATATCGTAAATGGTATATTTATTTGACTGAAAAGAAGATTTTTAAAATAAGCACGACGGCAAAATTTACTCGCTTCGCTTTATTTGTCGGCTCGTTTTAAATTTTTTTTGCGTTATTTATTAGAGTGTCTATGCTTATTTACTGAAGGGTGACTGACGGCTAAGTTATATTGTCGTCTGCCATTTTCGACGAAGTTAAAATTACTTACTGATTAAAGAGAGGTATTTATGACTGAACATCGCGGTGGTTCTGGTAACTTTGCAGAAAATCCTGAAAAAGCCTCTGAAGCGGGCAAAAAAGGTGGACAAAATAGCGGCGGAAACTTCGCTAACGATCGTGAAAAGGCGTCTGAAGCCGGTAAAAAAGGTGGCGAAAACAGCCATGGCGGCGGACGTAAGAACGATTGACGCAGTATAACGGTTGAAGGATACCTGCACCTGCGGAATCAACCCCCCTGGTTTCCGGATCTGCATTTATCCAGCCGTTAATACCGGCGTCGCAGGCCGGGCAGTATCAGACACTGCCCGGCCTGTTACTTATGTTTTTATGGCAACTGGCCGCGATAGGTTATTATTACATTATCTTAATACAATATATCCGCTCTACAGATTCCGCCTTTCTCCGCTTATTATTTTCATTCGCCTGATACCCTTTTTTCTCACAACCTCCATCTGCTGTTTCTGTGTGAAGTTACCCCCCCAGGGGATATTTGCCCGTCCCATTATTTTCATCCTTCTGAGAACGGCAGGCCGTCGTGGCATAAGTCAGCTTTCGCTTTATGCGGGGGAACTTTTATTCTGGCACGAGCATCGGCATCGGGCGACGTGACGTTATACGAGGATGCGCCGGTTTTTCCTGTCACGATGGGATTTATTGTTCTGCTTTTACTCAACCGTTCTGCTGCTTTACGGATGTCTCGCTATGCCCGCCTATCCCGTTAGATTAAAGGAGACGTCGTACGCTTCTCAGTAGAAGAGTTGTATGAAGCTGAGCGCTCGGCAGGCGTAAGAATTGTGAAGATGAGTTGATACGCCAGAAAGGTGTCTTGCATCTCTGAGACTGAAGGCGGCATAGGCGTTTATTTCCTGACCGTGACGACGTCCGGGCCGGTTTGCCCGCTTTACCGCCAGCGCCCGTGAAGAGGTTATCTGCGTCCCTGCAAAAGAGGCATAGACCTGCAATCACGGCGGGTTCACGCAGCGGGAATGCCTGCGGTGACCGTAATGCATAGGGCACTATGGACAGCTGCGCTACATACACTCAGGTCCGGCGCATAACAAGTATTTCCCTGAGTCATCCGGGTACTGGGTTATCTAATGCTAAAAGAGCCGGTCGCGTATTAAGCCAGACTGGAGTGGTGCCGGTTATCTCATCGCGGGCAACGTATGCAGCTCAGCATGCGGCATTTTAACTCACTGTTTTAAAAATTTAGCGTGGGTGTTTTGCTGCTTTTTTTGAACGACGGTACTCTTCAAGGTATGGCAGGACTTCCAGCACAAAAATACCCGTAAGCACAGCCACAATGTAGGCTGTTGGCAACGGATCTCTCCTTTGTTTCAGTTCAAAACGTGCTGGCTCGTCTCCGAAACCAAACAGCGCCAGAAACTGTGGCCAGTGTCGTGAAATCACCAGCAGCAGCGCCATAAGAGGAACCATTTCCAGAAAACTGTGCACATGCTGTTCAACCGGGGAGACCCGTCTTGCCGTAACGGCATAGCTGACATCCCACAGCGCAGTAGCTTCATGACAGAAAAACAGCACAATCATAAATCCAATAACCAGCGCATTCACATCCAGAAACAGTGCAGAAAGCAATGGAAGCCCCATCTCAAGAAACATCAGGATATGAATATAGGTTTCCTTGAGTCCGGTTGTCTTTTCAATATCCGTAGCCCGGTGACAAAGCCAGTCGGTGAAACCGGCAATAAGCCATACGGGAAGGACAAAGTAAAGCAGCAGCAACATCTGAGGATCGAAATTAAGCATTAAACTTGACCTGTATACCTGAAACAGTAAAGCATAGGATTCATGCAATGATGTGCAAGTATTTAAGAGAAAGAACCGGCGCTGCAGCATATTAATCACGGGCTGACAGGACAACATTATTCATCAGGAAGCAGGCTGACACTTTTTCTTGCAGGAAGAGATTTCGCCTGTAGTGATAACGTTGTAAGAAGTCAGGGGATTTACATATTCCGTTCCGCTTTTTTTAGCCTTCCGGAGCCGGTTACTACAGACATCAGTGCGCGAAGGAAGAACCCCGGAAGTAACCCTGTTGCAAACCGGACGCTTTCACTATTTTGATTAGTTTTAGGATTTTTCTATGTTTTAGTGAAATATTACGCGTTAAGTTAAATCAGGCCCGGGCACGTCTGTTATCCAGGAGATAGTCGGCCCGTTAAATAGTAGCATCAGGTAGTGGGGTTAACTAACTTTATCTATGCTGATGCCTTAACTGGCAGCGCAGTATAAAAAGAAGAAACGCGATAAAGCAGGCTATCGCCTCTATCCCTCCTGATGAGGTGACTGCATAAAAAGCCAGCACAGGATGCCAGCCATGTCGTTACGACGTCAGAGCCCATAGGCAGAAACCTGAGCAAAGCGGATGCCAGACTCGCGTGATGACACGCCTTACTGATCCCCGATATCCGGAAATGTGTGAAGGATAGTGTTAACAGAGAGTATGCCATTACCCGAACGTCACTCCATAAGCCGGCGCCATGCCTTCCCGGAACCGCATCCGAAAGGAGTGACAATGGTGCAACCGGTCATAACTATTCGCTTTTGACTTGCAAAAACCCTGCGTTAAAACCTCTTCATTCAATGCTATGAGTTAAAGGGCGTGAATCCCTTATTCAGGCATTCACGCCCTTTACTGTGTCAGCTTCAGGTCAGGGCTTTTTTGTCAGCAGGCGTCGGTGTCTCAGGGCGAATTCTGAACCAGATCGCGTACATCGCGGGCAGGAACACCAGCGTAATGATGGTACCGCCTAACGTGCCGCCAATCAGGGTATAAGCCAGGGTTCCCCAGAAGACTGAGTGCGTAAGCGGTATAAATGCCAGTATGGCGGCCATTGCCGTCAGTAAAACCGGACGGGCACGTTGTACCGTTGCCTCCACCACCGCATCAAAAGGCGCGAGGCCTTCCTGTTCATTATGGTGAATCTGGCCTATCAGGATCAGGGTGTTACGCATCAGGATACCCGACAGCGCAATCAGGCCAACCAGGGCATTAATGCCAAACGGCTGGTTAAACAGCAGTAACGTGGGCACCACACCAATCAGCCCCAGTGGAGCGGTAAGGAAAACCATCACCATCGCTGACATCGACCGTACCTGCAGAATGATAATCAGCAGCGTCACGGCAATCATTATCGGGAACAGCGGCGCCATCGCTTTCGTCGCTTTAACTGATTCCTCGATAGAGCCCGCCTGCTCAATACGGTATCCAGCCGGAAGTTTGTCGATTACCGGCTGCAGTTCTTTGAGCATGGCGGTGGAGACATCCGGTGGCTGCAGGTGCTCAGCGATATCGCCACGTACTGTAATTGTCGGGGTGCGATCGCGACGACGCAGAATCGGATCTTCCATGCGGACGCCGACTTCCCCTATCTGTGAAAGCGGAACACGCTGACCGGCAGAACCGACTAAGGTAAAGCCCGCTATTTTGGCCGGATCAAGCCGGATGTCACCCGCCGCGCGTCCCATAACCTGCACAGAGCGGATGTCTTCACGCACCGATGTGATCGGAACGCCTGAAAGCAGGAACTGAAGCTGCTGTGCAACAGCATTTGAGGTCAGACCCACGGCCTGCAGACGATCCTGATTGAGCGTGAAATGCAGCGTCGGCACCCGCGGGCCCCAGTCCGTATTGACGGTTCTCATCATCGGACTGGCTTGCATCACCGCCTCAACTTTGTCTGCAATAGCGCGCAGCGTGTTCGGATCCGGGCCCATAACGCGATAAGCCACCGGGTAGGGCGAGTAGGGACCAAACACCAGCTGTGTCACGCGGACGCGCGCTTCTGGTGCCAGTCCGTGAGCCGCCGCTTCGCGCAGCCGGAACTTCAGCGCCTCACGCGCCTCCTGGCTGTCCGTCAGCACCACAATTTTTGCAAACGAGGGGTCAGGGAGTTCGGGTGCCATGGCCAGATAAAAACGCGGTGACCCCTGGCCGATATAGGACGTGACGATATTTGCCTCTTTCTGCTTCTGAAGCCACGCTTCGATTTTTGCAGTCGTGGCGCTGGTCTCCTCGATTGAGGTGCCATAAGGCATCTGAACTTCTACCAGCACTTCCGGACGGTCTGAGGTTGGGAAAAACTGTTTTTTAACCAGCCCCATACCGAGAATAGCGACGGTAAAGATGGCAATAACCGATCCTGCTACCAGCCATTTTTTCGCGATAACGCGAGTCAGTACGCGCCGGAAGCGATTGTAATGACGGGTGTTGTAGATGGCAGCATGCCCACCCTCCACCGTTTTGATTTCTGGCAGCATTTTCACGCCCAGATAAGGCGTAAAGACCACCGCTACCACCCATGAGGCGATCAGGGCGATGCCCACAATCCAGAACATATTGCTGGTATATTCGCCAGCGGTGGACTGTGCAAACCCGTTGGGCATAAAGCCCACAGCCGTAACCAGCGTACCCGCCAGCATCGGCGCCGCCGTATGGCTCCAGGCATAGGCGGACGCTTTGATACGGTCGTAGCCTTCCTCCATTTTCACCACCATCATTTCTATGGCGATAATGGCGTCATCCACCAGCAAACCCAGTGCCAGGATCAGGGAACCCAGCGTGATGAGGTCAAAGTTCTTACCGGAAGCCTCCATCACGACAAAAACGACAGCCAGCGTCAGTGGCACGGCGGCGGCGACCACAACGCCCACCCGCCAGCCCATACTGACGAAGCAGACCACCATTACCACCAGCAGGGCGACAAAAAACTTGACCATGAACTCATCAACGGCGGAACTGATGTTGACGGACTGATCGGTAACCTTGGTCAGCGTCATGCCAAGTGGCATACCCTGATTGATTCTGGCCGTTTCCTCATCCAGCGCTTTACCGAGATCCAGACCGTTCCAGCCATCACGCATGATGATGCCCAGCAAAAGAGCCGGTTCTCCCTGGTTACGCACCATAAAGGTCGCTGGATCTTCGTAGCCTCGTTCAACCGTTGCCACGTCCGAGAGACGCAGCGTTCTGCCCTGGGCTACAACAGGCGTTTCGCGGATTTTCTCCAGTTTGTCGAAGGCACCATCAAGACGAATAAAGACCTGGGGTCCGCTGGTATCAATCGAACCGGCAGGGGTCAGAACGTTCTGACTGTTCAGTGCGGAAAAGATATCCTGCGGCGAGATACCGAGCGTGGCCAGCCGGTCATGAGAGAACGAGACAAAAATCCGCTCACTCTGCTCACCAATAATGTTGACCTTTTTTACGCCGGGCACATGCAGAAGCTGCTGGCGCAGCGATTCTGCATCCCGGGCCATTACGCGCTGTGGCTCCCCCTTAGCCTTAAGCGCAAAGAGCGCAAAGGTAACGTCAGAGAACTCATCGTTAATCATCGGTCCGATCACGCCCGCCGGCAGGCTTTTAGCTTCATCACCCAGCTTTTTACGTGCCTGATAGAATTCCTCCTGCACTTCTGACGGCGGCGTGCTGTCCTGCAGTGACAGCATGGTAAAAGCCAGACCGGGACGGGTGTAGGTCTCACTGCGGTCATACCACTTGAGCTCCTGCAGACGCTTTTCAAGTGGCTCGGCAACCTGATCCTGCATTTCCCGGGCGGTTGCACCCGGCCAGGCAGAGATAATGGTCATCTGCTTGACAGTAAACGGCGGATCTTCAGCCCGTCCGAGTTCGAAGAACGACAGAATACCGGCGACAGTAATCAGAATAATGAGGAACAGGGTGATTGAACGCTCGCGAACCGCAAGCGCGGAAAGGTTGAAACGCCCGCTGCTCATGGCTGACTCCCGGCAGCAGTAGCGCTGTTGGGTGGTGGCGCTATTCGCACTGCTTCTCCGTCATGCAGCAGATGTGCCCCCAGCGCGACTACCTGATCGCCCGGCCGAAGGCCACCGGTTACGCTGGCTGCATCGTCCCCCAGGCCGAGCACCTGGACAGATTGCCATGACACTTTGGCCGGCTTGCCTGAAATAGCCCAGACGCCAGCACCTTTGCCCGGGTCATAAATCGCTGCCAGTGGTACCTGTAATACCTGACCGGGCATTTTATCTTCTGCTATATGCAGCGTAACGGTGGAGCCGAGCGGCGCGCTGGCCAGCGCGCCTTCAAGCACATACCTTGCTTCAAAAGTCCGCGTTACAGGATCAGCCGCATCGGAAAGGAGACGCAGCCTGGCGGAAACAGACTGCTTTGCTGAACCGTACAGCGTGGCCTGCGCCTCGCTGCCAATTGCCGGCCGCAGCGTCTCGGGCAGTTGTACGATGGCTTCACGCTGGCCTGCTCTCGCCACCCTGACGACTGGCTGGCCTGCCGCAACGACCTGTCCGGGTTCGGCCAGCGTATCCATGACCACGCCGTCCGCATCCGCCAGCAGTACGGCGTAACCTGTTGCATTACGGGCGACATTGGCCTGAGCCTGAGCAGCGCTGAGTTCGGCCCTGGCCGAATCTGCGGCGGCTTTTATCTGGTCGTACGCCGACGCAGAAACAGCGCCTGCAGCGACCAGCCCGCGATAACGCGCCTCATCATCCGTTGCCTGTCTGGCGCGAGCCCGCGCAGCCGCAACGGCCTGTGCCTGCGCCTGCGCCTGGAGACTCAGGTCAACCGGATCCAGACGCATTAAGGGCTGTCCACGCTTAACGGTCTGGCCGGTATCGACCAGACGCTCAAGAATTTTGCCCTCTACCCGGAAGCCAAGGTCGCTTTGGGTGCGTGCCACAACAACGCCGGTGAACGCGCGGTAGGCATCGGCAGCACTCACCACGGTAGCAGCCCTGACCAGGGGAGGCTGAGTACGCGGATCGTCGGCGCCGGACGGGTCGCCGCAGGCCACCAGGGCCAGCGGCAACAGGCAGAGAGCAAGGGTGGCAGGTTTGAGCCTGAGCATAGGTTACCTTATTCATTAAGCATGACAGTGAACGCATTTTCAGACCAGTGACTATTAATGTCAATAGTCACAATTTCAGGATAAAACACGTTTCTGCTTCAGGCTGATGACAGCACCGCTGAGGAAGCCGTAAAGCAGAGGCTCATGGATCTGGTCATTCCTGAAACCGCACCGCGAGATAGTCAGATTGACAACTAGTGACTATTTGGTAATGTAGTCACAATTCTGGATTATCTCAGGGACTCTTAATGTTCTCCTTACGTACCCTCTCATTGATGGTCAGCTCCGGGCTGCTGGCCGGTTGCGCTGTCGGGCCAGATTATCACCGCCCTGACGTGCCCCTGCCGGATCGGTATCAGTCTGCCATGCAGCAGAGAAGCGCAACCCGCCCGGCTAACTTTGCCGTCTGGTGGGAAGGCTTCAATGACCCTCTGCTGAGTCGGCTGGTTTCGGATGCGCTGGCCCGGAATCTCGATATCGCTCAGGCATCTGCCCGCATGGCGCAGGCGCGTGCAGGTCTGGGCGCGGCAACAGCTGCGCTGCTGCCATCGGGTAATGTCAGCGGACAGGCTTCACGGGCTTATCAGTCGGTTGAAACCCCGCTGGGGCAGGTTCTCAGTTCGACGCCGGATTACAACCGCTACGGCAATGCTTATGAAACCAACCTTAATGCAGGCTGGGAGATTGACCTCTTCGGTGGCCTGAGGCGCGGCCGCCAGTCAGCACTGGCTGATTATCAGGCGTCAGAGGCGGGCGTAGCCGCCACCCGTCTTGCGGTTGCTGCCCAGACTGCCGATATCTATATCACCTTGCGCGGATTACAGGCCCGCCTGGCAATTGCTGACGCTCAGGTCAGAACCCGGCAGGAACTGCTGGAAAAAGTCCAGCTTCTGCACAGCAAAGGAGTGGCTCCCGAATATCAGGTCCGGCAGTCCGAAGGCGAACTGGCGCAGGTTCAGGCAACCGTGCCGGAGCTCCTTACAGGAATAGATGCTGCCATGAATGCACTGGACGTTATGCTCGGTACGCCAGCCGGTACGCATCGCACTGAGCTGACTTCAGCCGGGACCATTCCGCAGGCTCCGCTGATCACATCAACGGGTACGCCTGGCGACCTGCTGCGCCGGAGACCCGATATTATCGTGGCGGAGCGTCATCTCGCTGCCTCAAGTGCGCGTATCGGTGTCGCCATCAGCGAGTATTATCCGAAGTTCTCACTCAGTGCCTTACTCGGCAGCGCAACAGCTGTGTCGGGGGATAACCTCTTCTCCAGCGGTGCCAGCCAGTCGGCAGGCGTGCTGGGACTCCGCTGGCGGCTCTTTGATTTTGGCCGCATCAATGCTCAGATAGATCAGGCTAAGGGGCAGGAAGCGGAAGCGCTTGCTGCCTATCGTCTGTCTGTATTGCGTGCCACTGAAGATGTTGAAAATGCCTTCTCCGCGCTGGTTAATCGAGAAAATCAGACCGCAACCCTGGTCAAAGGTGAAGCATCCCTTGCCAGTGCCCGCCAGTCGTCTTTTGTCGCCTTCCGGCAGGGAACGGCAAGCCTGATAGACGTCCTTCACAATGATGAAACACTTTTACAGATTTCTGATGCCAGAGCACAGGCGCAGACAGAGTCTGCCCGCGCCGCCGTCGCGACATTCAGGGCGCTGGGAGGCGGCTGGCAGCCGTCAGAAACCGATAAAAAGGCGCTTTAAGAGCAGTAAACTTCGATGTGCCTCACTACACACCGGGTCAAAGGCATCGCTGATCTTGCACCGTTGAAAACATGACGAAATGGAACTGATGGCGGGGGACGGATGAAAAGGATCGGTATTCTGGATGTGGATGCGTTAACTGAAAAACTGGTACGGGGGCTGTTTCGTGCTGTTCCGGATTCACAGATATTTCTTTTTTGTGGAAACAACGAACGTGCGCGAAAACTTTCAGTAGATCTGCCCTGCTGGACGCTGGATAGTTACCAGGATGTCGTCGATGAAGCTGATGTCATTATTCTCGGCGGGGAAGATCATTATCTGAGGAAAATAGCGCCTCAGATACAGTTACGCTGCCCGCAAACCCTGATTTCTCTTGTACCGGCTATTTCCACTCAGAAGCTGCGTGATTTATTCAGACATACTGACTGTGTCAGGCTGATGCTCGCCTTCGCCGCTGAAATTAACCAATAGAGTGTGCTCCTGACGGCTGCCGATAATGATATTCAGGCCCTGTTTAACCGGCTAGGCCAGCTAACTGTGTTTACCGATGAAGCAGAATTTGATTTGGCTACGGCCAGCATGGGTATGAACAGCTGGTTCTACTTCCTCGCAGAAGGTTTGCAAAGCTGGTTTGTGCAGAAAGGGCTGACAGAGGATATAGCCCGACGGCTGGTCCTCAACGGCTTCAGGGACTTCGTGGAATATGCAGACTATAAGAATTCTGCGGGTCTGGATGAGCTGGGTAAAGAAATTGCACTATCTGGCCTTTATAAACTTGAGGGACTTGAAGTTCTTGCGCAGATGCAGGTTCTTGAACCGTGGCATAACGCCTCTGATACGGTTTTATCGATGATAAAAGAAAATAAGCTACCCTGAAAATGAATCAGGACAACTCATCATCTCCGCTGGCTGTATTACCTCTTAAAGATATCCGCATGCGTTCAGGTAAATAGCTGAGGGACAGCATGACATCATTCAGGGGGTGAATATCTTAATGGCGGTAAGCCTGTTAGAGATGTTCCCGTCTGCCTGATGAACTTTGCCCTGTACAGGCTGTGTAACGAATAACCTTCTCACCGAATCCACAAGATTAATGCTTTGCAGAGCAGAGAGTTCTTAATCGTGACTTTCAGTAATACCAACCGGTTCTTAAGCCTGTTTAACTATTTTTCTGCACCCGCAGCCAGTCTGGACAGAATGCCCTGCTGAACTCTGAGAGCAGAAGTCAGTAGGGCAGTTTCCGTTGTGCCCGCGATATGGGGAGTGAGAAGCGCATATTCTGATTCCTGTAATGGAGAATAAAAGGGCTCGCGCTCGGCTTCGAAGGTATCCAGGGCGACACCTGAAATCCATCCTGGATGCTGCTGCATAAAAGCTGCAAGGGCCGTCTCATCAATCAGTCCGCCTCGGGACATGTTGAGTAAATACGCCCCTTTTCTGATACAGGGAAGGACCGATGCGTTGAGCATATAATGCGTGTCAGAGTTCAAAGGCAGGTGAAGAGAGATCATGTCATTCCCGCTGAGCAAAGCAAGCAGGTCAACAGCCCTCATGACGCCAAGCTCATCCGCATCTTTATCCGTGAAGCGGGAACTACCCAGAACGGTAACCGGGCATTGAAAAGGTTTCAGCAGTGCAATCAGCGCCCTGGATATAGCACCACTGCCTGCCAGCCCAACAGAGATATCACCTAACGAGCGCGCAGGAGGCCGTGCTGACTTACTCCAGTGGCCTCTTCGCATCTGATCCTGATGCCAGTTAGTCTGGCGCAGCAGGGCAAGCATCTGCAGCAAGGTAAACTCAGCAACAGCTGTTGCGTTTGCTCCAGGTGTATTAAAAACATCGATTCCAAGTTCTTCAGCCGCGCCGGTATCAATATGATTCAGGCCGACTCCTGCCTGACCAATAACTTTTAACCGTGTAGCAAGGTCATCAGCGGTTAGTGCGCATAGTAACTCTTTCCTCAGGGGTACGTTTTTCCTGAGTTTAATCGCATCGAATCCCCCAAATTGCCGTGCAACCGCCAGAATCTGTTCTTCATCGTGGATGTTAATACTCACGCTTTCAAAATGCCGCTGCGCCTGGTATGCGTGACAACCGTTTTGCGGCAGGTTGACGATAAGCGCGATCTCCGGAGAAATGTAACCTGCTATTTCTTTTATTGATAACTCATCAGGAAGGACATCCAGCAGCATAATTCTACGTTTCATTTTTTGATCCTTAATTTTGAAGAAGTATGCACTAATCTATAAGGGCCTGGCGTCCACCATTTCTCAGCGAGTGGTATAGTAAAGTACCTTGCGGCGATCGATCCCTGGGTTGGAAAGACAGCTAATTACATGGATTTAACTACAGCCATGACGAAACATACCCTCCTTTTCACCGGCAGTCTTTATTACTGTGGTATCAGTTCTTACGTTTTCACTAAATTTGCCTGCTTTGAGTGAAGAATATCTGAAGACACACTATTCATGTCTTTAATGTGTTTGCCCTGAATGAATCTGCCTGGTATCAGGTTTTATTATTTTTTGTCGTTGTTTATCAAACCATTGATCAGGTTGAAATAAGCAAGTAGTACCTAATCGTTTGGATAAAAAAAAGCGCTGCCACCGATTCACTTCTGGCTTACTCTTCAACAGCACTGTTGCTGACTCTCGCTCTCGTTCAGATACTACACTCATCTTTCTTGCTGCCCGCGCTTAAGGATCAGGCTGGACAGAGAAGCGATACTGGCTGTTTAGTCAGGAGGGCGTGATGAAAAGCCTGAGTGTCGTGCTGACCAGACAATCAGCCCCGTCAGCACCAACAAAATCAATAAGACCGGCGGGAACCATGCGATACCTGCTCCCTTAAGCAGGGCGGCGCCTGCGAGTCCGCCACCGGCAATCGCCAGGTTCCAGGCTGTGACCAGAACTGATTGCGCCACGTCGGCTGCGGCACCCGCGGTCTTTGCTAGTGCGGTCTGAAAAAGTGTCGCTGCTCCGCCAAATGCCAGCCCCCATATGCCACAGGCGAGATAGGTCATTAAGGGGTTGCCCAGTGCCATGACCAGCATCGCTAGGGCAAATAGCAGGGTAGAAGCCAGGGTCAATTCGCCCAGCCAGCGGTCAATCATGGTGCCTGTAGCCCAGATCCCGATTAGCGAAGTGACACCAAATACCAGTAATACCCTGGTAACGCGGTCAGCCATGTTTACTGCCTGTAATAGCGGCACTATATAGGTGTAAAGGGTATTGTGTGCGAGTACGAATATCAGTGTGGCGGCGAGGACCGGCCGAATACCGGGCAGCCTCAGCGTCCGTCCCAGAGACACACGCTTTACGGAGGTCTGACCAGCAAAGTCAGGTACACTAATAATGACCCAACCGATAAGGCCTGCAGTCATAGCGCTGATGATATAAAAGCAGTTACGCCAGCCGATAACTTCACTCAGCCAGCTTCCCAGGGGGATTCCCAGTGACAGAGCCAGCGGTGTGCCAACCATCGCGATTGCGATAGCCCGCCCCTTAAGCGAATCCTGAACCATGCGCGCGGCATAACCGGCAATCAGCGCCCACAGCAGCCCTGCTGACACGCCGCCCGTTAAACGTGCTATCAGTGTTAATCCATAACTGGTAGAAAAGGCGGTCACGGTGTTGGCCAGAGCAAAGCCTGCGATGGCAAACAGCAGCAGGGGACGCCGCCGCAAATGTTGCGTGCAGAGGGTGACCGGAATGGCGGCCAGCAGCGAGCCCAGCGCATAGACGGTGACCAGCTGGCCGACGAGCGCATCTGAAATCGCAAGACTGTAGCCAATCTGCGTTAACATTCCGGCCGGTAACGCTTCGGTCAGAATGGTAATAAATCCGGCCAGCGCCAGCGCGAGCAGAGGTGATAACGGTAACCGGTTACTGGCGGGATTCGCCATCGTCTGGATTCTCATTGGGCATATACCGCGTCGCGCAGATCGTTTACAAACTTACCCGACATCCCTTCATAAAGCGTGTTGGTAAAAGCGACCACGCTTAGGCCGCGTGGCCTGTCAACAAACCAGGAGTGACCGTAAGCCCCGCCCCATCGCCAGGTGCCGGTTGACTCTGGTGAAGCAGCCTGGGCCGGGTCACGAAGCACTGAAAATCCCAGCCCAAAGCCCACGCCCGGCATGTCCGGCAGCGCCATCCCTGCAGTCTGATCCCGCTCCATTTCAGCCACCATTGCGTGTGGCAACAGCTTTTCGTTGCCGTCACGCAGCGCTTCAAGGAGGCGTAGAAAATCACCTGCGCTTCCCACCATACCAGCGCCCGCTGAAGGAAAAGCGTGCGGGTTAAAGATACGTGCCGGGCTAAAGACTATCCCGCTGGTTTCAGGAAAGACCGGTATAATTTCCCCTTCCTGTAGTCGATGTGGTGAGGGCGAATCGGTGACGTAAGCGGTGGCGACGCGTGTAGCATCCCTGGCGACAAAACCGGTATCGAACATAGCCAGCGGGTCAGTAACCAGCTCACGAACGGCGACGCTGAGCGTTGTACCAGATGCGCTGGCAACCACTGCGCCGAGCACGTCGGTAGCCAGTGAGTAACCCCAGGCGGTTCCCGGCGAATAAAGCAGAGGAACCTGGCTGATACGGTGCAGATTCTCCGCCAGGCTTACGGCAGAATTATCCATTCCATCTGAAACGCCTGCACGTGCATAAGCCCCATCCTCGTCACGCTCAAAAAAACGGTAGCCGAGTCCGGCAGTATGGCTCAGCAGCTGACGTACGGTAATAACAGGCGCGGTTCCGTCGGCGAGTTTGGGTGAAAAATCTGGCAGCCACTGGCGGATGTTGGTATCCAGCCCCAGCTTACCCTGAGCCACCAGAACCATCGCAGCACTGGAGACAATGGGTTTACTCACAGAGGCGAGGCGGAAAAGGGTGTCGACAGACATCGGCCGGTCATTCTCGCGATCAGCCATACCTGCTGCAATGCAGTGTATGACTTCTCCGTGCAGGGCAACCAGCACCACGGCTCCTGTCAGTTGCTGATGATTAATCGCATCATCAATGACCTTTTCCAGCGCAGAGGAGACTTTCGCAGGTGTTGAAAGAGTGTGCATCGGCTATTTCCGTGAATAGTTGTAAGAGTGGTAACCTTAGCCAGGCACGAATTAAAGAAAAACCAGGGTGAGGTTCCTTTTACTGCGGAATAAATTTCTCTAATGGGACGCAATATGGATAGTTTGAGTGGATTCACCGTATTTGTGCAGGTTGCAGAAACACGCAGTTTTGTCAGTGCCGGGCGCCTGTTAGGGCTTTCGCCCTCGGCAGTAGGGAAAAATGTTGCCCGTCTTGAGGAAAAACTGGGTGTCCGGCTGTTTCACCGAAGCACGCGCAGCATTACCCTGACCGCTGAAGGAACGTTATTTCTTGAACGTTGCCGGCGTATTCTTGCCGAAATTGAAGCGGCTCAGATGGAGCTTTCGCAGTCCAGAGAAAAACCTTCCGGTCGTCTGCGTATCAGTCTGCCGCTGGTGAGTTCGCTAATGTTACCGGTGCTGGGCGACTTCATGCGTCAATACCCGGAAATTCGTCTTGACCTGGATTTTACTGACAATCTGGTGGATGTCATCGAAGAGGGATTTGATGCTGTTATCCGCACCGGTGAACCTGCCGATTCACGCCTGTCGGCCAGACGGCTGGGCTATTTCAGTACGATGCTGGTTGCTTCTCCCTCTTACCTTGCAGAAAAAGGAACGCCTCAGCATCCTGCCGACCTGATGGAACACCGCTGCCTGCACTACCGCTTCTCACACACCGGGAAGCTTGAGAAATGGCCATTGCGCGATGCCGATAATCTGAATCTTCCCGTCACGATGGTGTGCAATAACATAGAAACGCGCGTCTGCTTTGCCCTGCGAGGGTTGGGAATTGCCAGCCTGCCGGATTTTGCTGTCCGTGATTTGGTTGCAAATGGCACTCTTGTGCCAATACTCAATGAATTTATTGAGTGGCAGGGTACTTTTCACATCCTGTGGCCTGCCAGTAAACACGTCTCACCAAAGATCCGTGCACTGGTCGATTTTTTCACGCAGCGTGTGCTGAAGCCGTAATTCTGAGTAAATGAGCTTAAATAATTTGATGCACTAAGCCTGGGATAAATCCCATTAGCTAAGCAAACGAACCGCGCCTGGAGACTTGCCCGTTACACGCTTAAAAGCCCGGCTGAAAGCAGCCTGAGAGGAATATCCTAACCGTTGCGATGCGGTGTCGACGGTAATGTTTTCTGACGACAGCCAGCGAACAGCGAGATGCATCTTTACTTCCGTTACATACCGTAGCGGTGGGACGCCGATGGTGGTCTGAAACCTTTCGGCGAATGCGGAGCGGGATATATGCGATTCGGCAGCGAGTTCTGCCACGCTCCAGTCCCGGCCCGGTTCACGGTGAATCGCCAGGATGGCCTGAGCCAGACGCGGATCGCGCAGTGCTGCAGCCAGGCCAGGGCTATTGCCGCAACCATCTTCCACCCATCCTCTGATAAACATCGCTCCAGCCACATCGGCAAGCCTGGCGAGAATACCTGCATAGCCCACGCGTCCGGAGCATATCTCACGCTTCATCGCATCAAGTATATGCATGAGTCCCGGCCACTGAATCCCCTTTGCATCGGCATGCATAATTTCAGGCAGCACATCCGCCAGCCGCTGCATGCTTCCCAGATCAATTTTCATACAACCAAAAAACAGCACAGCGCCTGGCGTTTCCTGAGTACTCGGGCAGGTATCAATCCCACTCACTTTTTCATCCAGTGGTGCCGTTTCGATATTGTCGATATCCAGCACGTCGGCAGCTGTTACCGACAAAAGCTGATGCCGTTCGCCGTGAGGAAGAAATACAGCCTCTCCGGCTGAAAGCGTAAGAACTTCACCGTTTGCACTATGAAGTACCATCTCCCCCACAGCGACGTAGTGCAGATAAGCATGACCGGGCCTGCTTGAGAAGTTCAGGCCAAACGTATCACCCGTCTGGATACGCTGATATCGCACGCCGTATAGCCGCAGGCCGGAAAGCAGCTCGCTGATGAGTTCTGATGACAGAGCGAAGGATGAAGTCATAGGCATATTCGGGTTTTGGGTAAAAAAGTGAGGGGTTCAGAGCATAGATCATCCAGCTGCGCCTGAATAGACTTCTTCTCCTGAAACGACTTTCCAGGAGACTTAAAAATGACGGATGAAACTTCTATCAGGGTTCACAAAGAAAGAGTGCAAAGAGATGAGAAAATCGAGCCAGCCTGGCTTGCGGTTTTTTCGTTAACCATGGGTGTTTTTGGCCTGCTCACTGCAGAGTACCTGCCTGCCAGCTTATTAACGCCTGTCGCCCGGGATTTGGGGGTATCAGAGTCTCTTGCAGGACAGGCCGTAACAGTGACGGCGGTGATTGCGTTATTCGCCGGTTTACTGTTACCGCGATTAACGCGTGGGCTGGACCGGCGCGTCGTGTTGTTGAGCTTTACTGCCCTTATGATCTTCTCAAATCTGCTCGTGGCGCTCTCTTCAGATATTGTCATGCTGCTGGCAATGCGCATCCTGCTGGGTATCGCGTTGGGTGGATTCTGGAGTATGGCAGCGGCGGTAGCGATGAGGCTAGTGCCGGAGAGGCTGGTACCGCGGGCGCTGTCGATCATTTTTAGTGGAATCGCGGTAGGTACTGTTGTTGCCGTACCGCTGGGAAGTTATCTGGGCGAATTGTCTGGCTGGCGTAGCGCGTTTATTGCCGCTGCTGCGGTTGGCGCAATCTCTTTCATTTTTCAGTGGCTGACGCTGCCCGGAATGCCGCCGGTAGTCAGGACCAGGACGGCATCCGTATTTTCTCTGCTTCAGAGGCCGGGCGTGACTGTGGGCATGCTGGGGTGCGTGCTTGCACACACCGGCCAGTATGCGCTGTTTACCTATATACGGCCTGCGCTGGAAGGACTCGCACACATAGACGCAAAAGGGCTGGCATTAATACTTCTGGTGTTTGGCGTTGCTAACTTTATCGGGACACTGTCCGCAGGGTGGCTGATGGAACGCAGCCTGCGTTTTACGCTGATTATTATGCCTGCTCTGGTGGGAGCAGCGGCACTGGGTATGATCACTCTGCCGTTATCAATCGCCGGGCTTACAGCGCTGGTCATGCTGTGGGGGCTGGCATTTGGTGGCATACCGGTGGCGTGGTCAGGTTGGGTCGCCCGGACTCTTCCCGATGAGGCCGAGAGCGCAGGGGGTATGGTGGTCGCCGCCGTGCAATCCTCCATTGCCGCGGGTGCAGCAATAGGTGGTCTGATATATGGCCTCAACGGGGTGACGGGGGTGTTCATTACTGCAGCCTGTATCATGCTCTCTGCCGCGCTGGTTATTGCATTCCGGGTCAGAGTCTCGTCATCAGCTGAAGGAACGCAAAGCATATAATTTCAGAGACATTTTAAGATCCCCGGACCGCGCAGCGTTCCGGGCCTGCTGACTGAGTGTGATGGCAAAGGGGCTGGTTAACTTCTGAAGCTGGTTAACAGGCGCTACGGCAAAAAGCGGAGCTTAGCAATAATCAGTAAGTGCCGTTTTACTCACTATTCTGGAATATCACCATTCTCAGTGGTGATTCATACGTGCAGAGAAAATATTCTTTAAAAGAGAAGCTTGAAAAACAGTTTCCAGGTGATATCTTCAACACATAACTACCTCATCAGGAAGATAGTGTGATTACTCTCAGGAATATGAATGAAGGAGAATTCAAAAATTATCGTTCTCTTTTCGTCCATGAATATTCGCAGGATCTGCAAAACAATCGGGGATATCTCTCCGAAAAAGCACGAATTAAAGCCATGGAATCTATTGATACAGTGTTAACAAAGGGAGTTGTGACCCCGGCTAATCAGCTATGGTGTATCCAACAGCCTGATGAACCAGAGGACGTTATTGGCATCCTCTGGCTGTCGATCACCGGGTCATCAGCCTGGATAAGTGATTTCTACATTTATCCTGACTGGCGCGGCCGTGGATTCGGTGGTCTGGCCTTATGCGAAATGAAAAGATTGCTAAAAATAATGAACATCGATGAAGTCGGACTTAGGGTAGCTCCGAATAATGCCTCAGCCAAAGCACTGTATCAGAAGAATGGCTTTCATATTACCGGAATTAATATGTCTCAAAATTTAAACTAAATAATTCCAGAAAGCGTTTTTACCAATAACCAAAGAGAATATCTTTTTTAAAGACCCCGCAGTGCAGCGCCTCATAATACCCATTTGAGGGAATATTTTATAAGACACACTGCATTATTCTCCATAATCCGCTGAGCAAAGAACGGCCTCTTGATCACAACGGGTTTAACCTTGATTTTGACTGAGTTCGTCCCGTGAAAAGAATCAGCTTTGTGAGGGGCCGCTCCTGGAATAGAGCGGTCTGGCATCGGATAATACCCGTTATGAGCGAAAAGCGGACGTGATGAAATGAACGCTTACGACCTTATTCGATCAGGATTTTTCACTCATCTCTGGTCAGCGTATTGCCTGCAGCACAGCCTTGCCTCTGCCGGCCCAGCGTGATCCAGACCATTAGCGCGCAAATCAGCGTGACAGCAGCCAGAACTTTAAAAAGAAACGTATACGCAGTGTCATAACTGTCCTGAAGCAATAATCGTGAAATACCGGGTAACATCGCAGCGGCCTGCTCAGTACTGCCGCCACCCAGCCATGCAGCAGCCTGGTGAATGACCTCTGGCGCATACCCGTGAACGGTGTTTTTCAGATTCAAATCATTCATTTCTGTTAAAAATGCTGACGCCATCGCCAGAGCGATCCCTTCACCGGCAACGCGAACGGTATTAAAGAGGCCTGCGGCCATGCCCGCTTGCTCCACAGATACAGCTGAAAGTGCCAGACCATCCATCAGTCCCCATGGAAGCGCAGCGCCGGTACCCGTCATAATCAGTGAAAGCACAAGAAAATTACTGCTGTTACCCGGTAGTGCGTATCCGAGGAAAAGCAGCCCGACTGATGCAATAATAAGTCCCGCAGCTGAAACGGTTCCCGGAGAAAACCACCGTGTCAGCAGTGCGGCAATGGACGGGAAAACCAGCATTGGAGACGTCAGCGCCATAAGATAAAAAGCGCTCCGGGACTCACTCATCCCGTCACCGCCCATAAAATGCAGCGGAATAATAATCAGCAGCACAACATAGCAATAGCATGTTGCTATCGGCAGTAGCAGAACGCCGGCAAAGCGCGGGCGCAGCAGCAGAGAGATATCCAGAACAGGATTTTCAACCCCCAGGCAACGCACTACAAACCCGCTGAAAAGCAGCATGGCGGAAATGAAAAGGGCGAGTGTGGGAAACGATAAAAACCCAAAGGCAGGTATAAGCATCACCGCTGATGTAAATAACATCAGGGCTGCAGTAAACATGATTAATCCTGTGCCGTCTGGTTTCTGATGTCCGCTCTCCTCTGATGCTGGCAGAAACGCAGCACCGGTCAAAATTACAATGCCTGAAAGCAGAGCTAACATGGCATACAACCATCTCCAGCCCAAAGCATCCGTAATGAAACCCATCAACACAGGGCCGAACGCCAGGCCCACGCCAAACATAGTGCCAAGTATGCTGAAGGCCCGTGTCCTGTCCGTACCTTCATAAAGACGGGCCAGTGCAGCGCTGCCGCTGGCCAATATCAATGCCGCCGCAAGACCCTGCAGTGACCTGAACAACCCAGCCATAAAGATATCCTGTGTCAGGCAGATCATAACGCTGCTCAGGCAAAACAGGGCTGAGCCTGCGGTAAAAATGCGCTTTCTGCCAGTAACATCCGCAGCAACACCGGCTGACAACAAAAAACTGCCGAAAGTCAGCATAAATCCATTCGTCAGCCATGACAGCGCGGCAGGCGAGCCGCCAAGAGCCTGTTGTATTGCTGGCGTGGAGATTACACCACCGGTAAAGCTTAACGGCAGCAATACAGCCGCCAGATAGACAGAAAAGGCTGCCATATTCCTGGCATATGGACTGGGTGTTCTGGCTGAAGTTGCCATTGGGTGACCTTATGTTTCCGAAAAGCGGATGAGTTAACAAACTTCAGCAATGTTATTGCAGACATCAGAGTGAATAAATACACTGAAAATCTCTTCTTAACGGACATTAAGTTTATAATCAATGGACAGTCTGACTTCTCTTACTTCGTTTGTCCGGACAGCGGAGACGCTGAGTTTTGTACAGGCCGCAAGGTTGCTTGGGATTTCTGCCTCAGCAGTCGGGAAGAATGTCGCCAGACTTGAGCATAAACTGGGCGTACGTCTCTTAAATCGCAGCACCAGAAACGTGAGTCTGACAGCGGAAGGGGCTGCTTTATTAATCCGGTGCCAGCATATCCTTGAGCAATTACAGGAGGCGGAGTCAGAACTGACGAGCAGCTTAGCGCAGCCTGCCGGGAAGCTCAGGGTTTCACTTCCTGTCATTGGCTACAGGTTGATCCTTCCTCTTCTGCCGGACTTTTCCCGCCGTTATCCTCATGTAGAACTCGATCTCGATTTCAGCGACCGGCTGGTAAGCATCATTGATGAAGGATTTGATGTGGCCATACGAAGCGGTGAACTAACGGACTCCCGACTGAAATCTAAAAAGGTTGGAGATTTTCGTTTTGTGCTCTGCGCCAGCCCTGCCTATTTGAATGAGTATGGCGTACCCGGCTCGCCAGCGGATTTAACGATGCACAGGTGCATTTCTTTTCGTTTTCCCTCAACGGGGCTGCTCCAGCCCTGGGAACTGCGCGGTATGTGCCCGGGTGCTGACTTGAGGACAGCCTCTGTTCTGACCGTAAATAATATAGAGGCTTCTGTTCGCCTGAGCCTGTCAGGTATGGGGATTTGCTATGTGCCCGGTTTTGTCGTTCGCGAATCTTTGAACACGGGGCAACTGAAAGAGGTATTGCCAGGTAGCTGTACCAGGCAGGGGGTTTTCTCGGCACTCTGGCCAGCCAGCCGGTATCTCTCACCGAGAATACGCTGCTTTGTCGATTTTATTGGTGAGTCCGGCCTGTCTCTGTAATCGGTACCAGGCAGTTAATGCTTTCTGAAATCGTATGCACTTTTATGCTTATCTCAAAATCATGAACGTCCGCTCCTGAAAAAAAGGGGCTGGTAACAGTCAGATGTCCGCTAAGAGCGAAGAGTGGACATCAGGCTGGCACAAAAACTATTAGTCTTTGCCTCGCTAATTACGTTGATTCAGCTACACGCCTCTCAGTGTTGCTGATTCCCTCTTATTGAGCAGGCATAAGCATCACTAAGGAATCGTGTTCAACTGGAAGGTAAATGACTGATGACAAATTCAGGTTCATAAAAAACAGGAAAATTAACTGATCTTGCAATAAAACAGACTTTATGAATTTCATGGTGAATAGCCATTGCAGCATCGAGATTTATACCGGCCTGAACCGTAATTTTTGGCCTGAGTATGGCTGAAATAAAGCGACCTGCACCTCCTTTTAAAACCTCACCTTTGGCTACCGGTGAGTCTTCATAATCCAGCACAGTGATGCCAGCATCTGAGACGAGATGCAGATACCACAGCATATGACAGGCCGAAAGAGAGGATATCAGGAGATCTTCAGGGTTCATTTTACCAGGGTCGCCGCCCAGAAGTGGGTCATTTGAGCAATGAATGGTTTCCTTTCCGGTTATGGCGATATCCCATGTCCGCGCATATGACTTATAGCCTGATGTGCCCGTGCCCAAATTCCCTGTCCACGAGATATGTGACGTATAAACATGTTCCATTAATTTGCCGAACCTCTCTAAATGATGAAGCTATACATTCAAAATTGCGAAGCATCGGCCACTTTTCTTGATTCGTAATGAATGATAAGGGCATCTGCCTACAAGGTTGTCATAAAAGGTGAGTTTATGGAATAATGGTATACCATTTATTTTATAAAAAGTAGACTCAATGAGCATAGTTTCTCTATCAACCGCTGACATGCTTGCCCAGGAGCTTAGACGTTTAATTAACAAAGGTTCATTGCAGGATGGAGATCGACTGGTTGAAAGAGACCTTGCCAGCCGGTTTTCTGTCAGCCGTATTCCGTTGAGGGAGGCTATACAGCAGCTTCAGCGGGAAGGTTTAGTTGAGGTTTACAGAAACCGTGGAGCGGTAGTAAAAACACTTTCTGTCACCGATGTGGATGAAATTTACCAGCTCCGGGCTTTGATGGAAGGTGAGGCTATTTTTCAAAGTATGCAGTACATCGACTCTGAAACGATTAAACGAGCAGAGCTTGTCCATAAACTTCTGGAGAGTACATCGGACCCCGTACAGCAAGGTTTATATAATCGGGAGTTTCATGAATTGCTGTACCGAAAGTGTAAAAATCAGCGTCTGCTGAAGATGATAAATGAGTTGCAACAACAAATTGAAAGATATGAGATTTTTCAACTTCGTTTAGTGTCGGATACCCTTAAATTTCAGGTAGAGCATGAGCATATTTTAAGCGCCTGTCAGCAGAACGACCCAGCCGGTGCGCGCGAATATACCGTCAAACACATTCTTTCAGCAGGGCTGACTCTGCAATCTTATATTCATGGCCATGAAATACCTGCGACATACTGATGCTAAAAATTAGCGTAAATGTACCGCTGTAACGTCCGCTCCTGGCACGAAGCAGCCGAACGTAGATGCAGGGTTTGCTATGAGCGTAGAGTGTTAGTCAGTTGCTTGATAAGTAACCTGATAGCTTCTTTACTGCAACTTGATAAAAAAACTACAAAACGTTCAAAGCAATTTCAGGATCTCCACCAGCACATCCGCCGGCCTTTCAAGCACGGCCAGATGAGTTCTGGCCGTCTCTAACCGTTTCACTTCAAAGAAATCATGTTTTCTTGAGAAACGTTGTTGTAAAGCCAGGTACTTGTCGCTTCTGTCCAGGGAATAGATGTGAGAAGCCTTAGGGGGATTTCTGAGTTGTTCGAGACGCAGGAGTGGCGAACCATATTTATGGTATGCATCAGCAATGACCTGACCAGCAAGTCGCCAAAGCTGATAGCTGGATTCAGCCATCTCAGTTTTTAAATGATGGATCATGACTGGGGAGTCGCTTTCTGCCAGCCAATATTCGTAAAGGTCATCCCGTGCATTTTGCCAACTGTCTTCATTCTGCATGTCTCTGATCGAAGCAAAAAATTCAGGCTCCGGCTGATTCATGATCCAATCAAGGAATATTACTGCAGGTATGCGATTTTTTAAACTTTCTACCAAATCTATAGATATCCAGCTGGCATGAGCAACGGAAACAGGCACTATCCGGGTCAAGCCCAGATGTTCAATTAGTGTTAAAGCATCCGATAATAACGCCGCACCGTCAAAATCCTGACCGTTGGTCGATGACTCTCCATGACCACGCCAGTCTATAGTGACAACGCGGAAATAGACGGCGGCCAGTTCAGAGAAATCTTTAAAAACGGTTTTTGGTTGGCACCAGCCAGGCATGAGGAACAGAGTCGTATCACCCGTGCCAATATCCTGATAATCAATATCACCATAATTTGTATGTAAAACCGGCATATTAATTTCTCTTCATAAAGTGAATGAACAACTAACCTATTCTCTTCCGCATCACTAAAAAAGCATTTACTAACTTAGTAGCACTTATGTCATGGTTTATCAGAGTTGAGTAAGTGATTTACGGGCTGCTTTTGGGCTGGGAATGTAAACCTGATCACTTCCGGAAAGGATATACGGCTCGCAGTATCCGGCAGCGTTAATCCTTAAGACTTCAGGCCACTGCGATACTGATTCCAGCGTACGTATAGCATGTCCGGATAACTTTCCGCAGCCTGTTCTCCAGCGTCTGTCAGGCACCAGGAAGTTGTTGAGTCACTCAAAAATGTCCGCTTCTGGCACAAATCAGACATGCTTGCGGGACAAAGTCCGCTATGAGCGAGAAGCGGACGTTCAGTATTTACGGGTACGCCTGCGCTGGCGCACCCGGTTACACTCAGGGCTTCCAGCGGCGCAGAGAGGTATGGTCTTCATACGGCAGCTTTGAAGGTAAAGAAATCAGTTCAATGACGCTGCCCCACGGCGTGCGGCCATAGCAGAAAAAGTTATTCTCTCCCACCTCAGTTGGAAACATCAGGGGTTGAGGAGAAGTAAACATTTTCCCGCCAGCCTGCTCGAACAGGCTGATAGCCTCGTTGATGTCATCAACGTAAACGGCAAAATGCTGCAGGCCATAATCGCTGGGTCGCACGGGCTGACTTTGCTCTGGCCCCTTCATTTCAAAAAGTTCCAGTCCCGGGCCGTGCTTCAGCTTCATCATTCTGACCGTGGTAATTTTCGTTCCCGGAAACAGGTTAAGAATATTTTCCGTTTCTTCACCTTTTACGTCGTCGTCTGAAGGCGAGACGGAGTCATAAATAACTTCTGCACCAAAGGCGTCAGAAAAGAAGCGGGTAGCCTCATCAATATCAGAAACGGTAATGCCGACGTGGTCCATACCGCGAATAACGTTGGTAGACATAGTTTTCTCCCTGTGGTTGTTCAGATGTGAGTGATGTTATTAATCAGCCCTGGCGAGTCGCCATTGTCGCGAGCGCACTAAGCTGAGCCGAAATATGGTCACGGGTGCCTGCATCCGTTATGTGGCCGGTTTTCGGGTCAAGCCGGGATGAGGCCTGCCCAATCATGACCTCTGGCTTGTTAAGCACTCTGCCGTCGAGAAAGACCAGAATCTGGCGCAGGTGATACTGCGCCCTTGCGCCACTTATGGCACCGGGTGACGCAGTGATTATGGCGACGGGCTTACCGGCGACAGGGGTATCCGGAAGACGTGAAAGCCAGTCCAGCGCATTTTTCAGGGCGCCCGGCACAGAATAGTTATATTCAGGTGTGACAATAATCAGGCCGTCTGCTGCCGCTATCGCTTGTCCCATTTCCACAACCGATTCAGGAAACCCCTGAGCCTGCAGGTCAGCGTCGTAATGCGGTATTTTCCCGACAGAACTGAGCGCGCTGACATCCACGCCTGCCGGCGCCAGCAGGCTAAGATTGCGGGCTACGACGGCGTTAAAAGAATCCGCGCGAAGACTGCCCAGCAGTGAGACAAATTTCAAAGGTCTTGTCTGTGACATGACTGCTCCCCGTGTTTTTAATATGGATACGCCGGCAGGTGCCGGCATTTTGTTTACGAACTGACATAAGCCTGGTATAGAATTACACATCGATAAACACGCTATGAGTCGCCAGAGAGTCAACTTTATGTCTACCGGGTTTACAGCGGAATCCTTGCGAGGAATCACGACTTTTGTCACAACGGCCAGGTCCAGCAGCTTTACTGAAGCTGCGGAGCAGTTGGGCATTACAAAATCTGCCGTTGGAAAAAGCGTGGCGCGGCTTGAGGAGAGACTGGGAACGCGGCTGTTTCACCGCTCAACCCGTAAGCTAAGCCTGACCAGTGACGGAGAGGCCTATCTCACCAGTTGCCTCTCAGCGCTGGAAATTCTGGACTCGGCTGAAAATACGCTCAGCCGGCGGCAGGACAATCCTGCAGGAACGGTGCGTATAGACATGCCGGCATCATTCGGACGCAATCTGATGATGCCGGTGCTGCTTGAAGTGATGAATCGTTATCCAGCCCTGCGTCTGGTGTTGACCTTTAACGACCGTCTGATTGATCCGGTTGAGGAGGGCGTTGACCTGGTACTGCGCCTGGGCGAGCTGCAGAGCACCGATGAGCTGATTGCGCGTCGTCTGAGCCGGCAGCGCCTCATGCTCTGCGCATCTCCCGCTTATGTTGAGCGGCATGGTCAGCCCTTTGATGTCGATGCGCTAAAAAAATACTGCTGCATTATGGGGTACCGGCGGGGGGCACCGCTTGCCTGGCGGCTGCGTCCAGCCGGAGAGCGGGAAATAAAGTTTATCTCGGCCTCGGCACATCAGATAAGCGACGGAGACGCCATGCTTCAGGCCTGCCTGGCAGGAGCAGGTATTGCCCAGTTTCCGGAATCGATGGTGAACAGCCATATTGATGAGGGCAGGCTTGTTGCTCTTATGCCCGATCATATGCCCGTACCCGTCGGGCTGAACGTTGTCTGGCCCCGGACAAGGCATCTGATCCCCAAGGTCAGGCTTATTGTCGATGAACTGCTAAGTAAGGCCGAAAAAGGATACTTTGGCGCTCTTAACTAGAATTTTTTGTCATTACTCAGGCGATTTAAGGGTTGTATATCAACTTTCAGCAAGCTTATATCCTGTCTGTCCTGCTGCCATCGCCGTGTCATATGCCGGGTCTTTAAACGAAATCCGTCACCTGTTACGCGCAGCTCAGACAAAAAAATAGGTTAACTGACAGGGTATTTGTTATGCCACTTGTTCTCTGGGCGCTGGCCGGGCTTCATTCGCTGTTGGTTCTGGTGCCGTGGCTTTATTCGTCGCTTAAAATTGCCGGGGGAGCTCATGCTTTTCTTAGCGGCATGCTGACTCAGCTGAGCAATCCTAATACCGCGATTGTTTTTGGCAGTATTTTCGCGGCTACGCTGGGATCGCATATTTCGCCGGTGCTGTATGTTGTGCTGCCCCTGATGGCTTTCTGCATAGATACGCTCTGGTATGCACTTGTGGCCTGCCTGCTTTCAGCCGACAGGCCACGTCGTATTTATATCAGTTACAAGCGCTGGCTGGACAGGATAGGCGGCGGCGTAATGTGCCTGCCGGGTATCAGACTTTTTATCCGGTAACTATCAGACTGAACAGGAAAAATTCTATGCGCTTTTCTGGCTTTTTCGTTTCACTGTTTCTGATTACCTGTGTTGATGAAGCACGGGCCTCAGCTAGCATTGAATGCACAGCTAATCATGATCTCCAGGGATGTGTGGAATCGGCTGCCAGGGCAGGCGGTGGGATCGTACATCTGACTCCTCAGACCTATTTTATTGAAAAGACACTAGAGCTTGCCAGCAACGTCGCGCTTGAAGGCACCGGACCACAGTCAGTCATTACATGGAGTCCGTCAGTCGCCAGCAGGATAAATGCGCCGCTTTTGCACGCAACCGCGGTCACCCATGTTGCAATAAAGGACGTAAAACTTGTTGGTACGATTGACCAGCGTTCTGAAAGTCAGGATTTAAGGAACGACCAGATAGGGCTGTTTTTTGACTGCAGTGGTGATCCTACAGCGGGTGAAAAAACCAGCTGCAGCGATATCACTTTGCAGAACGTTGAAGTTGAAGACAGTAGCGATGGGATCCACATTAAAGGCGCGGAACATGTAACGGCCACAGACCTGAAGCTCCATAACAACGGCAACACCCTGAAAGACTATTTCCATAATATTTATCTTCGCCGGGTGGCCGATGTACGACTGATTCAGACCAGTAAAAACAGCGGCGGCTTTTACGCCAGTCCACGGGGACACGGTATCCGCGGCTCTCATATGACCAACGTGTACATGAGTAATCTTGAGGTTTATGACAATGCTGATTACGGCATACACATGGACACTGTGTTCAATGTCAGGCTTCATAGTCTTCACGTTTATCACAACTGTCTTAGCAAAAAACAAGGCTGTGTCGAGGTGAAATGCTTTGGTCCTCAGTGTGATGTTAATGTGAACGCGCCAGCTGAGTAGGAAGTCGAGCGTAAAAAAGCAGGGCTGACGTAATCCCGCTTCGGGACAGACAAAGTTCCTCCTGGTCATGATGGATGCAGCTTATCGAACAATTTTGTTATTTTCCCAAACAGGACTCCTGTCTGACGGCTCATGATGAAAGGTCGCCATGCCGTGTCCCGGCTCGTAATACTATTCTGACGCTGATAAAAGAAGTCGCCATCCAGAAGTCATCTGCCAGCAAAGGGGGTCGTTGAACCTGATCCAGGCCCACAGCATCGTTATCGGCGGGCTAAGAAACAGCACTCAACTTTAGCCTGCTATGTTGAAATTTCTTAAGATCCGCTCCTGGCATAAAGCAGCCGTTCTGGCGGCGACTTATTTAAACAACACGGGGAACAGCTTTTTCCCCGTGTCTGGCAGGAATATACCCGCCGCGCGTTCATCATAATTACGGTTGTTTGCTGTTACCCAGCACTTTGTTAATCGCTTCGGTCCCACATTGATCGTCGGATTCCGCGCCGCCGGTGCCCGCCATGCCGATAGCGCCGATCCACTGGCCGCGATATTGCACCGGTACGCCGCCGCCAAGCAGCAATAGCTCATTAACCGTATTCAGGTTGACGCTTTCCGGTGAGGATTGCGCCTTTATGGTCAGTTGTCTGGTCGGCGTTTTGGTGGAGAGCGCAGTAAACGCTTTACGCCATGCCGCCTGAGTGTTGTGCGGCCCCACGTTGTCATCACGCATCAGCGTGACCAGATTTCCACCCCGATCCACCACGGCGACTACGCCCTGACGATTCATGTTATGGCAGGCGGACAAGGCCTCCGTTGCCAGTTGATTACTCAGCGCCTGCGTCATGTCATAGACGGAGGCTGGCTCAGCAGCGAGCGCCACGGCAGGTCCGGTTGTCAGCATCAATGCCAGCAGTAAACGTTTCATTTATTTCAGCTCCCGCGATAGGTGGAATATCCGTACTGGCTCAGCAGCAACGGAATGTGATAGGTAGTAGTGGTATTGGTGATATGGAACTCCACCGGTATTTCGGGGAAGAAACTCTGCTGTTGATGTGCCGCAAAATAGTGACCGGTTTTAAAAATCACCCGATAGTCTCCTGCCTCAAAGGGCTTTGCTGGCCAAAGGGCATCTATCCGACCCTGCTGGTTAGTATTGGCGGTATTCAGTACTTTCCAGCTTTCCCCCTGTTTCTGCTCAAGCATCACCTCAACCTCTGAGGCCGGCAGCCCGGTTTGCTGGTTCAGTACGTGAACGCTCAGCGGATTTTTACTGGCCGCGAAGGTGACCGCGGGAACGGCAAGCAGCGTGGCGAGGGTCAGGGCAGTGAGGCTCTTTTTCATTTTTTAATACTCCGGTGTTAATCACCCCGCTGTTATACCTGTGCGGTTGTTCATTCTGCCTGTCAGAAAGATGACCATATTGTCATCTGGCGCTGAAACGCTGGGGCGGTCATAAATTTCATGGCAAACTGCGCCGATGAAACTATTACTGATCGAAGATAACCAGAAGGCGAGCGCCTGGGTGCGTAAAGGGCTGGAAGAAGCGGGCTATACCGTGGACTACGCCGCAGACGGACGGGATGGCCTGCATCTGGGGCTGTCACATCCCTACAGCCTGGTGATACTGGATATTATGCTGCCGGGAATGGATGGGTGGCAGGTGCTGAAAACCCTGCGTACCGCCAGTCAGATTCCGGTGATTTGCCTGACCGCCAGAGACTCGGTGGATGATCGGGTGAAAGGGCTGGAACTGGGGGCCAATGATTACCTGGTTAAGCCGTTCTCTTTTGCGGAGTTGCTGGCTCGGGTAAGGAATCAGCTCCGGCAGCAGCAGCCGCACAGTAGCGTCCTGCGGGTAGGCGATCTGGTGCTGGACTCAGCGCGCTTTCAGGTTGTGCGTGACGGTGTCACTCTGACGCTGACGCGCAAAGAGTTCATGTTGTTATGGCTGCTCGCCAGCCGTCACGGTGAGATTCTGCCCCGGACGCTGCTGGCCAGCGAAATCTGGGGTGTTAATTTCGACAGTGAAACCAATATCGTTGATGTTGCTATCCGCCGTCTGCGCCGTAAAGTCGACGATCCCTTTCCTCACAAGCTCATCACTACGGTAAGGGGCATGGGATATTGCCTGTCAGAAAAAGGAGGCGAGGGTGACTAGCCCTTCTCTGACGCTGCGGCTGACGGCGATTTTTACGCTGATCATGGCGATGGCCTGTGGCGGCATCAGCCTGATTCTGTATAAAGCGTTACGCAGCGAACTGGTCTGGCGGGACGATCAAACGCTGATTAATCGGGCGGCGCAGTTAAGACAACTGCTTGAAGATGGTGCCCATCCCAGCTCGCTGCCGCTCTACTTCAACCGGATGGTCGATATCCATCAGGACATTCTCAGCATCCGCTCGCAGCATGAGCAAAATGTCAGTATTAATCATACCGGGATAACGTTGCCTGCGATCTCACCCACGCCGGTCAGCACGCCACCCAGTGAGAAACAGCTGCACCGCTGGATCAATGCGGATAAGACGGAAGCGTCGGCGTTAAGCCTGCAGGCAAACTCCTCGCTCGGGCCGGTAACCATTACGCTTGCCCGGGTCGCGCGGGAGCGGGCATTGATGCTGGAGCGTTATCGCCAGCAAAGCATTCTGGTTTCACTGGCGGCCATTTTGCTGTGCGCCGCTGTCAGTCCGCTGTTGATTCGCAGAGGGCTAAGGGCGATCGGCCGGTTAAGTAAGATCGTGGCAGAAACGGCCAGTGACCGGTTAAATCAGCCCGTGCCGCTTCAGGCTATCCCGCAGGAGCTGCTACCGATTGGCAATGCGCTTAACGCTATGCGTCAGCGCTTATCCACGGACTTTATCCGTCTGACCCAGTTTGCCGACGATCTGGCGCACGAAATCCGCACGCCCATTAATGTGTTACTGGGCCAGAATCAGGTCGCGCTGGGTCATGAACGCTCAGCCGCTGAATATCAGACGCTGCTCGAAGGCAACATTGAAGAGCTGGAGAGTCTGTCGCGTCTGACTGAAAACATTCTCTTCCTGGCTCGCGCCACGCACCACAATATCAGACTCAATAAACAGGACTTCCTGCTGCAGGATGTGCTGGAAGCGCTGGTAGACTTTCTTGAACCGGTTGCTGAAGAGCAGGAGAGGATGATTGAGCTTAACGCCGAAGGCTGCCTCACTGCGGATAAAATGCTGTTCCAGCGTGCGATGAGTAACCTGCTGATCAACGCCATTCGCTACTCGCCTGACAAAGGCACGATTCAGGTCTGCACGTTTCATCACGCTGATTACATTAAGGTTGAGGTGTCGAATGCGGGCGAAGAGCTGATGGAGCCTGAAAAATTGTTTGAACGCTTCTGGCGGGGCGATAACGTCCGTCATACGGCTGGAAGCGGGCTGGGACTGTCGCTGGTAAGCGCAATAGCCACTTTACATGGCGGGAGTGCTTACTACCGGCACGAGGAAGGGCAGAATATCTTTGGCCTGCGCCTGCCCCGAAAGTGAGCATCTGTACGACAATTTTATCTGTGTTGCTTTAATGAAAGTAGCAGAGGGGGATGGAAGCGATCTGCGGAAGTCATAAAGTCAGACACAGCCACCCACGTGCCTGTTGCACGCTACCTTACCGGTACTGTGGTCAGGTAGCGTCAATTCACATAACATTAAACGCCGCGTTCTCAGGTTAATTCAGGCACCACTCAGTATGCTGGCAACATCCTGCGGGTCCAGGTTCGCTGAAGTCTGCATCGGCACATGACGGTGAAGAGTTTATAGGCTGGCCCCTTCAATCAGCACAAACGTCCCGTGCGCAGCCCCTGCACGCAACAACCTGGCAGCCTGATACGCAGGGCTTTCATAAAAACGTCTGGCTTCGGCAAAAGATTCAAACTCAAACACCACATGTCGTTCATGCGCCTCTCCCTCCAGATTTTCATACTGCCCTGACCAGGCAACGATCTTCGGATTAAAGGCCTGCATGGCTTCACCTGCAGCTCTGGCATAGTCAGCGTATGCGACAGGGTCCGATACGGTCACGTGAGCGATTAAATAACCTTTGTTCATTTCTCTCTTTCCTTCCTGATAGGGGGAAACCTACTCTCTGTGAGAGCGTTTACCTTGTTATCGCGTTATAGGGATTCCACGGCGTGAAAGCACTCTATTAGCTATCAATAAGGTGATAAATTACGGAAAAAATAACGCACTGTTACTCTGAAGGAGAACAATGAAAAACCTCGAGGCACTGACTATTTTTGCGCGTGTGGCGGAAATGAAGAGTTTTACTCGGGCCGCTGACAGCCTGGGCATTCAGAAAGGGCGCGCTTCACTGGTGGTCCGGGAACTTGAAAAGGAGACAGGTGCGACGCTCCTGCACCGGACCACGCGGACCGTGCTGTTAACGGAAGATGGGCGGGCCTTTTATTCACGTGCACGGGATCTGTTGTCGGAAGTCGAGGAGTTGCAGTCTATGTTCGCTCACGACGGGATAGCTCTGCGGGGCAGGATACGCGTTGATATGCCTGCCGTACTGGCGCAAAGCGTAGTGATCCCCGCCTTGCCACAGCTGCTGGAGGCCCATCCTGAACTGGAAATTGAGCTTTCAAGTAATGACCGCCGCGTTGATTTGGTTGATGAAGGATTCGATTGCGTCATCCGCCTGGGGCCGATCGTGGATGAGACGCTGATTGCCCGGCCGCTGGGGAAACTACGCATGATCAATGCCGCCAGTCCCGGCTATCTGGCGCGTTTCGGAGTGCCGCAGTCAATTGATGATCTGCGCAATCAGGGCCACCAGATAGTTCATTACCAGCGGAGCTTTGGCGCAAAGCCAGAGGGATGGGAGTATCCAGCGGGCGACGGCTACAAAATGCTGCTGCTTCCCGGTGCGATAAGGGTCAACAGCGTACCGGCCTATCATGAGGCGGGGCTGGCCGGGCTAGGCTTAATTCAGGGCGGTTACTCCACACTTGCGCCTTTTATAGAACGCGGCGCGCTGGTGGAAGTTCTATCCGATCTGCGTCCAGAGCCGCTGAGCGCCTCTTTTGTGGTCGCGCACCGACGCAATCTTTCCCGGCGTGTCAGGGCCTTTATGCAGTGGACAGAAGAAATTCTGAAACCCTATTTTGACTCATCTGATTCGTGACTTTTACGCCAGATAAGATGTCTCCGGGCAGATAATAATTCATCATGACGCCGCTTAAAGGCTGTGCAGATGGCTTAACTACACATCAACCCGACGGGGGGTTATGGCCCAAATTAAAATAGAGAATAAACGATAAAAATAGAGTCATGAGTGGTATCAATTAAAATCCGTGTGCAATTGTAACTGCCGCTGTGCTAATATTTTCTCGCTTATTCAGGTCTCCTGCCGTGCGTAGTATTACTGGAACGCAGAATGATAGATAAATATCAAATTCATCATGAAATCGATGTGCTGCTTCTGCTGCGTCACATCTGCAAAATCGTTTTTACGTCTCTTATTTTGCTGCTACTCCCTCATTTTGCCTGGGCTGAAATTAAAGATGGCAAAGCCAATCGTATTGTCAGCGGTATTATTAGCTTCACCCAATGGCCGGGTTTAAAAAGCCCTGAATTATGCGCTTTGACTTCAGCACGGCATCTCTCTTTGCCGCGAAATTCCGCATTTCCGGCTGCGAAATTTACCGTTGTCTATCTGGCTAACGTAAGTGACATCCCGATGCATCGATGCGACGCCGTGTATTTCGGCGATCAGACGCCGCAGCAGCAGGTAGAGGCTATTCAGCAGTTTAATGGAAGAGCCGTTCTTACCCTTGCGGAGAACAATGCAGAGTGTACGGTGGGCGCTGCTTTTTGCCTGATTTTTCAACCTGACCATACGCATTTTTCCGTTAATCTTGATTCGCTTACCCGAAGCGGTGTCAGGGTGAATCCGGATGTGCTTTTGCTCTCCCGTGAGGGAAGCGAATAAGATGAAATTCGATAAATTAAGACATGACAAATCCTCCATCCGCAATAAACTGCGGAAAATAAGCACCATCAATGCGGCGGTGATATTACTGTTGTGCTGGCTGCTGCTCTCGTCAACATCACTGCTGTTTATTAAAAATTATGAGAAACGAAACCTCGAATTAATTGGTTCGACGCTCAGCACAACATTAACGGCGGCTACCGTTTTTGCCGACAGTTACGACGCGCGTAATAAAATCGAACGCCTTGGCAATGAAGGCATGTACGCCTCGGCGAAGCTGGTTACCCGGGATGAGATTGTTCTGGTCCAGTGGAATGCACAGCAGGAAAATACGGGCTGGTATTCGCGTTTGCTGCGTGAGTGGATCTATAACAAACCGCTCAGCGTTAATATCATTCACGCTGATGCGGCCGTCGGCACGTTGACGCTGGAAGGCACAGTGACCGGTGCGGTGAGTTTCATTCGATACTCATTCATGATTCTTACCAGCGGGATGCTCTGCGTGCTGCTTATCTCGCTCCTGCTGAGTGAGTTTCTGCATCGGGGAATGATCGCGACGCTGCGCACCATCACCAGTTCGATTCACTATGTGATTCATTCTGGCGATTTTTCGCTGCGTATTCCGGGCGGCCCTATCCGGGAATTTCAGCTTTTTTCTGATGACCTGAATTCGTTGCTGATGGAGATGCAATCGCTGAAGACATCACTGATGCGTGACAATCTTTCGCTGGCCGCCAAAGCGCTGGAAGACCCGCTGACCGGCCTGGCCAACCGCAGCGCCTTTTCCGCTCGCCTGACTCAGCTCCTCGACCAGCAATATGCCCATGAGCGTTTTGCTCTGCTGTTCCTTGATGCCGATCGCTTCAAGAGCATTAATGATAACTGGGGCCATGCCGCCGGGGATGAGGTGTTAAAAGCGATAGGTTCACGCCTCTTATCACTGGCGTCTGACCAGGATTTGGTCGTCCGGTTAGGCGGGGATGAATTTGCCATGCTGGTCACCAGCCGTGCCAGCGAGGAGCAGTTACAGCAACTCATACAGAGCATTCATGACGTCATCATGGAAAAAATTATTATTGCAGAAGGCGTGCCGATAACGGCCTCGGTGACCATCGGCTACGCGTGGTCACAGCACGGTGATACGGCTGAGTCCATTCTCGAACGTGCCGATATGAATATGTACAAGAATAAGCGAACAACTAGAGCGTAAATAAGGCGTGAACGAGGCGTGAATATGAAGAAGAACATTTCCATGATGCTGCTGACGTTGGCTCTGGTGGGTTGTCAGTCGAAAGAGCGCTTCAGTGAGGCGCAAATCGCAGCGATGAAAAGTGCCGGTTTCACCCAGAACATGGAAGGCTGGGGATTAGGATTATCTGATAAAATCCTGTTTGGTGTAAACGAAGCAGAACTGACACCCGCCAGCAAAAGCAAGATTCAGGGGATGGCAAAAAACCTGGCGTCGACCGGTATTGAGCATGTGCGCATCGACGGACATACCGATAATTACGGCAAACCCGATTATAACCAGCAGCTGTCGTTGAAAAGAGCGAATGCCGTAGCGGCACAGTGGGCGGAAGGTGCGGCGATACCTCGTGGAAATATTGTTACGCGTGGATTGGGCATGAGTGCCCCGGTTACCAGTAACAACAGCGCGCAAGGGCGTGCGCAAAACCGGCGCGTAGCCATTGTGATCACGGCACCGTGATAAGCCAGCGGGCAATTTTTGGTTTGTCGGCGGGTTTTCCAGAGCGTGACGCGCCGCTGAAAAATGGGAAAGGTGAATGCACGACGTAGCCCGCCGTGCATTGTTTTTGTCAGCGATAAAACGCCGGTTTATCCGCCATCTTAACCGGCACAATCTCTCCGGACGTCTGGGCCGCGACACAAGCATCCGCCGCTACCGCAGCAGCGTAGCCATCCCACGCCGAGGGACCGGTCATCTCACCGCTGATGACGTTGTTGATAAACGCCTGCAGTTCAACGTCATAGGCATCGATAAAGCGCTTTTTCCAGTCAGTCAGAATCGTAGTAGAGAGTTTTGCCGCGCTGCGCGTCTGCACAGAAACCGGCTCCGGCAGGCGAGCAACGCCGCTTTCACCCACCACTTCACACTGAATGTCGTAGCCATATTCACAGTTCACGAAGATTTCAACATCAATGCGCGCACCTTTGGCGGTCTCCAGCAGCACGATTTGAGGATCGCGCAGGTGTGACGACGCCTTGCGGGTTTTGCGTGGGAAGATCACCTGTACGCTGGCATAGTCATCATTCAGCAGCCAGCGCAACACATCCAGTTCATGGATCAACGTGTCGGTGATCGCCATGTCGGTGGTGTAACTGTCGCCCACTTCCGGGTTGCGGTGTGCGCAGTGCAGCATTAAAGGCTCGCCAATCTCGCCGCTGTCGATCACCGCTTTCAGCGCACGGTAGCCACTGTCATACGGGCGCATAAAGCCGACCTGCACCAGCTGACGACCCGCTTTTATTTCCGCTTCCACAATGTTCATACAGCCCTGCGCGGTGACCGCCAGCGGCTTCTCGCAGAACACCGCTTTGCCCGCCTCGATGCAAGCCAGCACAAAGGCTTCGTGCGTCGGACCCCAGGAGGTGACCAGCACCGCATTGACCTGAGGATCGTTGATCAGATCAATTGCATTGTCATAAATACGCGCTTCCGGCGTCAGCTCATTCACAATCTGCTGGCAGTTATCACGGTTGATGTCGTTGAGTGCCACCACGCGCGCATTCTGTAAAACGGTGCTGCAACGACGGATATGTTCGCGACCGATTGCGCCGGTGCCGATGACGCCAATATTAATAGTCATAATAATTCCTTAGGCTGAGTGGTTTAACAGCTGGATGCTGTCGCGAATCTCACGGGTAATGTCCGCTTCCTGCCAGTTGTTCATCACGGATGAGAACGGCTCAAAGGCGTAAAGCCCGGTGTAGCCCATCTTCTCCAGCCGCTCGACTTGCTGTTTGCTGCGCAATCTGTCATCTGCACTGAGCATGAGGCGCTCTTCGTCGGTAAGCTGATCGACCGGACGCGGGTCAGTGACGCCGGAGAGGTGAACCAGCCCGATCTGCTGAATGTCGATTTCCTGCTCAAAGGTCTGCTCCGCATCCTCAAACAGATGATGGTGGAAGGTATCGATCAGTAATCTGAACGGCACGCCCGCT
Organism: Pantoea sp. RCC30.1; assembly: GCF_058148845.1. Taxonomy (NCBI): domain Bacteria; kingdom Pseudomonadati; phylum Pseudomonadota; class Gammaproteobacteria; order Enterobacterales; family Erwiniaceae; genus Pantoea; species Pantoea sp. RCC30.1. The sequence continues at coordinate 428,490 of NZ_JBXUHX010000001.1, forward strand.
TCATGGATCAGTGTCTGTGTCTGAGTGGCCGAGCGCAGTGAACTTTGCGGGAAGCCCAGCGGTTCTACCAGCCCCTGAATGCCCGCTTCGGCGAACAGCGGAGCCAGGGTTTTCAGCGCGCTGATGGTGTCGGCAACGCTGATGCGCGTGCCATCATTGAGCGGGCAGAGCACCAGTGATTCTGCACCGACCGCCTGCGCATCGCTTAACAGCTGGCGGGCGCGCTGCAGCACCTCTTCATTCAGCTGGTTAAACGGGTAGAGCGCATTAATGGTGACAATCCGGATGCCTGACTCACGCGCCAGCGATCTCACCTCATCGCCGGTGAGATCGTCGGTCACGCGTCCGCTGGGCATATCATTGCGCAGCTCGACATTGTGAATACCCAGCTGGCTGACCAGTTTAAAAAACTGCGGAAGGGTGAGGCTGGGCGCTATTTTACGGTTGATGCAAAAGCGCGCGTTGGGAATATTCAGGCTCATAACAATTTCCTTGAACGTAGGGTGTCGGTGTTAATAGCAATCGGGTCGTCAGCGTAATGACGCGGGCCGTTATTTTTTTACAGCGCAGCGCTCAGGCACTATTTTTTGCCGTTATAAAGCGCATAGAAATAGTGCTCGACCTGCTCAAGACTTCTTCCCCGGGTTTCGGGAATAAATTTCACAACAAAAACAGAACCGCCGATGCCGATTGCAGCGAATATAAAGAAGGCACCAGCCAGACCAAATGCGGCTAATAACAGCGGGAAGGCCATAGAGATGGCAAAATTAGCGATCCACAGTGAGAAGACCGCGCCGCCCATACAGATGCCGCGCATCCGCGCGGGGAAGATCTCCGACAGCAGGAGCCAGGTGACCGGTGACAGCGCGCCCTGCTGGAAGCAAAGAAACATCAGCATGCCCGCCAGAACCAGATAGGCCCGCAGCAGGTTGACTGTGCCACTGATGTATTCCGGCATCAGCCAGCAGACCAGCCCGATAAAGAAGAGGCAGCAGGTGCAGCCCATCTGTCCGATCAACACCAGCGGGCGACGGCCCACTTTGCCGATTAACCAGATACCGACCAGCGTCATGATGACGGAGATCACCCCATTGGCGATGGTGGCGAACAGCGCGGCATCGTTACTCAGTCCGGCGGCGGTCAGCATGGTAGGCGCGTAGTACATGATGGTATTGACGCCGGTTAGCTGCTGAATGGCGGCGATGCCAACGCCCAGCAGGAAAATTTTCATCAGCCATGGCGTCGCGAGATCGCGCAGGCGGCCTTTGCCACGCTGACGGTTCTCTTCGATGGTTTCCTCAATCTCTTCCAGTTCCCACTCAACATCTTCAGCGGCGCGGGTCTTTTCCAGCACCTCACGGGCAGCCTGACTGCGGCCTTTCATCACGTGCCAGCGTGGGGTTTCTGGCATAAATATCATGCCGATCCAGAGCAGAACGGCGGGCACAATCGACAGGGCGAGCATCCAGCGCCAGGTGTTTTCGCCGCCCCAGATGTCGTTAAAGGTGGCGTTTGATATGTATGCCAGAAGCTGACCGCTGACGATCATCAGCTCCTGAAGTGTGACCAGCTGACCGCGTTTGTTGGCGGGGGCGATTTCTGCGATGTAGACCGGCACGGTGGCCGCTGCGCCACCCACAGCAAAGCCCAGGAACAGGCGTGAGGCGATCATCCAGGTGACGTCCGGTGCCAGAGCTGATCCGACGGCCCCCAGGGCGAAGATCAGCGCCAGCGCGATGATAATGCGTCGTCTGCCCAGGCCATCTGCCAGATGGCCGGCTGCCAGCGCGCCGAAGGCTGCGCCAAACAACAGGGAACTGGTGACCAGCCCGGTGGTAAACGGCGTGAGATGCAGATCGCCGCGCATAAACAGCAGCGCACCTGAGACCACACCGGTGTCATAACCAAACAGCAATCCACCCAGGGTAGCGACCAGCGCAATAATCTTCACAAAAGGCTCGGTGCGGGTGGTGCTATTTGGACCGGAGGCCGGGTTCGACGAGATATAAAGTTCTTTTTCCATGAATACTCCTGGTAATAACGGCAAAGACAAAACGTCAGAACATGAAGAAGCCATCACCCTACTGATATTTTTATTTCGGGTTAAATTATATTTGAAACTAAGTTTTCATTATGTGAGCTCAAGCCTTTCGCCATTTTTATTTTGATGGGAATCCATCAAGGGGATAATAAAACCATTAAAATTAAGCGGGTTATTTGATGGGTTAATAAACTGGCAGTGTTTAAGGCAGGGCAAAACAGGACAGAAATAGCGTCAGGAGCGAGTAATAGAATGCGGTCAGGATGAAACATCCCAACCGTGAGAAAGGGAATTAATCAATGTTAGCGAATGGCGAGGGCGCTTAGTGCCGACAACAGCGCGTCCACTTTGGGCAGGAACTGTTTCCGACGTGGCCATACCACGCTTAGCGTCAGCCCATCGGGCTGCAACTGAGGCAAAATAATCTCCAGTTCACTGGCTGCTACGGCGCGCTGAATGAGCCAGGAGGGCATCTGCGCCACGCCTAATCCGGCAATCACCGCCTGAAGCTGGGCATCAACATCGCCCAGTGCCAGCCGGAACGGCACCTCGCGCCAGTGTGGCTGACCATCTTCGGTGGTGAACAGCCAGGGTTTGGGGGTGCCATCCACGCGTTCATAAAGGATGGCGCGGTGGTTAAGCAACGCCGCTTCATTCTCCGGGCGGCCTTCGCGGGCCAGATAGGCGGGGGAGGCACAGAACTGCATCTTCTCGCGGCCCATGTTACGGCAGCCCAGCGAAGCGGGCAGGTCAGGTGCACCGCCGATGCGCACTGCAACATCCACACCCTCTTCAAAAAGGTCAACAAAACGATCGGACAAACTCAGGCTTAGCGCCAGTTCCGGGTGCTGCTGGCAAAAAGGCATCAGCAGCGGCATGACGTTGAGGCGGCCATAGGTGGTAGGCACCGCCAGGCGCAGGCGACCGGACGGAATAGTGCGCTGGGCCGCCAGCAGCGCTTCGGCTTCGGCCAAATCCTCCAGGATGCGCAGGCAGGTCTGATAATAAGCGGTGCCCGCGTCGGTGAGGTGCAGGCTTCGGGTGGTGCGTTCCAGCAGCCGCGAGCCTAAGCGTGTTTCCAGGCGGCTGACGCTTTTACTGACCGCCGAGCCGGTCACGTGCAGACGCTCAGCCGCGGCGGTAAAGCTGCCGCACTCGACGCTGGCAACAAACGGCAGAATATCTTTGAGGCGATGATCATGCATCGATTAATGAACTCAGGTTGAGAATGCTGTGAATAAATGCCAGAGATAAGAACTGAATTCTCTATTAGGCTTAGCATTACGCAAAACGAGGAGAAATCAAATGAAAAAGCACGCTTTGATTGTGGGCATCAGCGGCGTTATTGGTCGCGCACTGGCAGAGAAATTACAAAACGAAGGCTGGCAGGTCACCGGTCTGTCACGCGGACGCGGTGCAGTCCCTGAAGGCGCCGCCAGCCTGACAGCCGATCTGACCGATGCGGAAGCCGTCCGTGATGCACTGAAAACAGTAAAACCGGATGCGCTGTTCTTTAGCGTCTGGGCGCGTCAGGAAAATGAGAAAGAGAATATCCGTGTTAACGGCGGCATGGTTCGCAACGTGATTGAAGCCCTGGGCGAGCGCCTTAAGGGTTCACACGTCGCGCTGGTGACCGGGCTGAAGCACTACCTGGGCCCGTTTGAAGCGTACGGTAAAGGCGCTGTGCCGGTCACGCCATTCCGTGAAGAGCAGGGCCGTCAGCCGGTCGATAACTTCTATTACGCGCAGGAAGATGAAGTCTTCGCGGGCGCAGAGAAGTATGACTACCGCTGGAGCGTGCATCGTCCGCATACCATCATCGGTTATGCCGTGGGTAACGCGATGAATATGGGGCAGACGCTGGCGGTTTACGCGACGCTGTGTAAAGAAAAGGGCTGGCCGTTTATCTTCCCAGGCTCACCAGAGCAGTGGAACGGTATCGTTGATATGACCGATGCGGGTCTGCTCGCTGAGCAGCTGCACTGGGCAGCGACTTCACCGAATGGCGCTAATGAGGACTTCAATGCTGTAAACGGCGACGTGTTCCGCTGGAACTGGATGTGGCCAAAACTGGCTGACTATTTCGGTATCGAAGCCGCGGAATTCCCGGCGCAGATGATGCCGCTGGAAGATCGCATGCAGGAAGCCGCCAGTGCATGGCAGGCGATTGCCGGGCAGCATCAGCTGCGTGAGGCGGATGTCACTAAGCTGGCTTCATGGTGGCATACCGATGCCGACCTGGGTCGTCCGATGGAAGCCTTTACCGATATGAGTAAAAGCCGCAAAGCGGGCTTTATCGGCTACCGCAACACGCTCGACTCCTTTACTCAGCTGTTTGATAAGCTGAAAGCGGAAAAAGTGATTCCGGAATAAATCCAGCAGGCGCCGCATCAGGCGCCTCTTTTGTTTCTGGCAGCACATTATAATCTGGTACTCGCTTTATCTAATGGAGGATCTGATTTTATGGCGACATGTTTCATTATCGGGGCGGCGGGTAAAGTTGGCCAAAAGCTGACCCGTCAGCTGAGCAGCAAAGGTCATGCAGTGACGGCGCTGCACCGCAAACCGGAACAGGCTGAGACTCTTCAGGCCGCAGGCGCAAAGCCTGTCGCTGGGGATATTCAGCAGCTGAGCGTGGCGGCACTGGCAGAGTTGATGGCCGGGCACGACGTGGCTGTCTTTACAGCGGGCGCGGGCGGTGCCGGGATTGAGCTGACTAATGCCATTGACGGTGCAGGGCTGGAGCTGGCCGTAGCCGCAGCAGAGCAGGCGGATATCTCGCGCTTCCTGCTGGTCTCGGCATTTCCGGATGCCGGGCGTGGTAAAACTCCGTCAGAAGGATTTGAGAATTACATGCGGGTGAAGCGCCTGGCGGATGCCGTGCTGGTAGCGAGTAAGCTGGAGTGGGTGATCCTGCGGCCGGGAACGCTGACCGATGAAGCCGGTACGGGTCGGGTTCATGCCGATCTGGCGATTCCGTATGGTGAGATCCCGCGCGAAGACGTGGCGGCGACGCTGGTCGGGTTGATCGAGAATCCGGCGATTAAGTATCAGATCATCGAACTCACCCAGGGTGAGGTGCAGATTGATGTGGCGTTGCAGCGGTTGCAGAGGGGATAGAAAGGTTCGATAGCGGAGTTTTCAGACTGCTGCTGAAGCCAGGTCAGAGTGAACCTGGCAGCCATAAATTAGCTAAGCGCGCAGGGAACCGGGTCAGAAGAGGAAAGCGTCCCGCGCCAGGACGGCGCGGGCCGAGCGTGTCATGGATGACGGCTTTTGCGTCTTTCCGATCTGACCCGTTTCCCTGCACAGGCTCGTTAGCACAGCCAATACGCCTGAATGCGTCACAAATAAAAGCCCCGTAATCGGGGCTTTTTGATTTGTTAACGCAGGTTTTTCCTGACGTAAGTTCTACTTAACGCATTTTGCGCAGTGCGCGCGCTCAATGTGCTGGAAAAAGTCATTACCTTTGTCATCGACCAGGATAAAGGCAGGGAAGTTCTCAACCTCAATTTTCCAGATCGCTTCCATTCCCAGCTCAGGATACTCAACGCATTCCAGACTTTTGATGCTCTGCTGCGCCAGAACCGCGGCCGGACCACCGATGCTGCCCAGATAGAAGCCGCCATGTTTATGACAGGCATCGGTCACCTGCTGGCTGCGGTTGCCTTTCGCCAGCATGATCTTGCTGCCGCCGTGCGCCTGCAGCAGATCCACATAGGAATCCATACGACCTGCGGTAGTCGGGCCGAGTGAACCAGACGCATAACCTTCTGGCGTTTTGGCCGGACCGGCGTAATAGACCGGGTGATCTTTAATGTACTGCGGTAATCCTTCGCCGTTATCGATGCGCTCTTTGAGTTTGGCATGCGCGATATCACGCGCCACGATAATGGTGCCGGTCAGTGACAGGCGGGTAGAAACCGGATACGCGGACAATTGCGCCAGAATCTCTTCCATTGGACGGTTAAGATTCACCTGCAACGCTTCACCTTCGCCCTGCTGACGCAGCGCTTCCGGGATCAGGCGGCCTGGGTTGGCTTCGAGCTTCTCAATCCAGATACCTTCGCGGTTAATCTTCGCTTTGATGTTACGGTCAGCCGAGCATGAGACGCCCATGCCTATCGGGCATGACGCGCCGTGACGCGGCAGACGCACCACGCGGATATCGTGGGCGAAATATTTGCCGCCAAACTGCGCGCCGAGGCCGAGCTGCTGCGCCGCTTCCAGCAGTTCCTGCTCCAGCTGAACGTCGCGGAACGCCTGACCGTGCTCATTACCTTCAGTCGGTAAGCCATCGTAATAGTGCGTCGAGGCGAGCTTAACGGTTTTCAGGGTGCTTTCAGCCGAGGTGCCGCCGATAACAAACGCAATATGGTAAGGCGGACAGGCTGCGGTGCCGAGGGTACGCATCTTATCTACCAGGTAATTTTTCAGCTTGCCCGGACTCAGCAGCGCTTTGGTTTCCTGATAGAGATAGGTTTTGTTGGCGGAGCCGCCACCTTTGGCGATACAGAGGAATTTGTACTCATCGCCATCGACGCTGTAGAGGTCGATCTGCGCTGGCAGATTAGTACCGGTATTCACCTCTTTGTACATATCCAGCGCGGCATTCTGAGAATAGCGCAGGTTATCTTCAATGTAGGTGTTGTAGATACCCTGTGACAGTGCGGCTTCATCACCACCGCCGGTCCAGACGCGCTGGCCCTTTTTACCCATGATGATCGCGGTGCCGGTATCCTGACAGGTAGGCAGCACGCCTTTGGCGGCAATTTCAGAGTTTCTTAAAAACTGCAGGGCGACATATTTGTCATTGTCGCTGGCTTCCGGGTCATCAAGGATGGAGGCAACCTGCTGCTGGTGGGCCGGACGCAGCATGAAAGAGGCGTCGTGGAAGGCTTGCTGACTCAGCAGCGTCAGTGCCTGCGGGGCAATTTTCAGGATCTCCTGACCCTCAAACTCGGCGACGGAGACATGCTCGCGACTCAGCAAATAGTATTCAGTATCTTCGTGGGACAGCGGAAAAGGGTTCTGATAGACAAAAGGTTTGTTCGACATTTTTTCTCACTTAATGACCGGCTGAACCTCCGCGTGCAGGCTGCGGGGCACAACATCATAGGCGAATTAATCGTTTATTATGCTTCCTCACCGTGGGTGCGGTGAGGAAGTGCTGGAATGGTATCTTATAACGCGTTGATCTGCATGTTGTATCCGTCAGAACATCCACACCATCCACGGATAGGCAATCAGCATCATAGAACCTAAGAAGATGGCACCGAAGATAGTACCCAGACGCCAGTAATCTTTGGTAGGCAGATAACCGCTGCCGTAGTAAATCGGGCTTGGGCCAGTACCGTATGGCGTGATGATGCCCATCACACCCAGAGAGGTACACAACATCAGGCAGAAGACGGGCATATTGATGCCTGGGATTGAGGCTGCGATGGTCAGCATGGCCGGTAACAGCGCGGTAGTGTGCGCAGTGGTACTGGCAAACAGGTAGTGCAGCAGGAAGAAGGCAATTAACAGGACTACCGCTGAAACCTGCGGGTCATAACCCTGCAGCAGCATGCCACCCTCTTTACCTAACCAGGTGATGAAGCCGACGCGGGCCAGACCATCAGCCAGTGCCACCAGGGTAGCGAACCAGGCAAAAGTGTTCCAGGCCGGTTTATTACTGGTGATGTCGTTCCAGTTCAGGACTCCGGTCCACAGCATCAGCACGACCACCAGCAGCGCAGCCATCGCTGGCTCAATCCACGAAGTGGCGAAAATCCACATCAGCAGGGCACAGACTACGAACACCAGCAGCAGGATTTCGTTACGGGTCAGTCGGCCCAGTTTTTCCAGTTCTGCGATGGCCCATTTTGGCACTTCATCGTTGATTTTGACTTCAGGCGGATAGAACCAATAAGCCAGCAGCGGCATGGTCAGAATCAGCAGTAAGCCCAGTGGCAGGAAGGCCAGGAACCACATGCCCCATGAGATATCGAAACCGACGATGCTTTTTACCAGCGCCAGCGCCAGCAGGTTAGGGGCCAGAGCAGAGAGGAACATCGAGCTGGTGATACAGGCTGCGGTAATCGCGACCCACATCAGATACGAACCGATTTTACGGGCGCTCGGGTCGTTGGGTTTAGAGCCGTACAGCGGAGGCAGGTTGGCAATAATCGGGTAGATGGTGCCGCCACTGCGCGCGGTGTTTGATGGGGTAAATGGCGCGAGTAACAGGTCAGCAAAGGTAATGGCATAACCCAGCGTCAGGCTGCGGCGACCCAGATACTTCACCAGAATCAGGGCCAGGCGACGACCGAACTGTGTCTTGTCATAACCTGCGGCGAACATAAAGGCACCGAAGATGAGCCAGACTGTGGAGTTGCCGAAACCGCTGACCGCCCATTTAAAGGACTCACTGGCGACTTTGAATTTCGGGTTAGCCAGCTCGGCCGGGCTGAAGAGCAGGAACTGGCTGAACAGCGCGATGACCACTACACCGGTCAGGCCGATCACCGCGCCAGGCAACGGTTCAAAGATCAGTCCGACAATCACGCCCACGAAGATGGCAAAGAAGTGCCAGGCGTAGGGTTCGAGTCCGGCGGGTGTCGGTACCAGTAACAGCAATATGGCAACGATTACCGGCAGAGCCAGCATGATAGCTTTCTTTTTACCCGCCGCCGGAGGAGCGGCTTTTGGGGGTTCAGTAACAGCTGAGAGTGTTTTCATAGTGTTTTATCTGCAAGTTAAGAAGAATGCGATTTGCGCCCCGGACCTTCACTGATGACTTTCTTTCTTATTCTTAATAGTGTGAATAAACCGCGATGCACTGATTTTTTTAATCTGCTGCTTTGCTACTGAGCTGCATTTTTAAATCCATGTAAATATGATGCGATTTTTGCAAATATAGATTTTGATCCAGATCAAAGAAATTAATTCATTATTCTCCATTTTTAACATTTATTTTTAATTTATATTTACAGCATCGACATTTTGACAGTTCTGTGAAGCTGGTCGACAAATAATCACCCTGGCAAAACGGAGTGCCCTGCTTTAAACGCATGATGATAAACGATTTATTTTTTATGTAAATGATTAGTTGATTTTTGGTAACGCTTGGTTAACAATTAATATAACTTCACTTTATCCTTTCGGCAAATAAAAAATCCAAATGGTTTAAAAGTTAAAAAAGTAAATTTATCGCTTATGAAAGCAAAGAAAAGAGTATATTAACCTCATGACATCGGACCACTTAATTAAGCGATAATTTGCGTCCGCTAAAAATTTCCAGACTTTTAAATCTTGGAGTTTATCGCAATGAAATCTCTCACTCCCATCCTTAATCCACTGACTCTGCCGAATGGCGCTGTTTTAAAAAACCGACTGGTGATGGCACCCATGACCACCTGTACCGGTTTTTATGACGGAACGGTCACCAGCGAGCTGGTCGAATACTATCGCGCACGCGCTGGCAGCATCGGAACCGTGATCGTTGAATGCTGCTTTATTGATAACCGCGGCCCGGCATTTCCGGGTGCCATTGCTATTGACAGCGACAACAAAATTCCCGGTCTGAAACGCATCGCAGACGCCATTAAATCTGAAGGCTCCACAGCCATCCTGCAGATCTATCACGGTGGTCGCATGGTCGAGCCGGAGCTGATTGGCGGGAAAACGCCGGTTGCGCCAAGCGCGATTGCGGCACCGCGTGAAGGGGCAACCAAACCTCTGGCGCTGAGCGCCGAAGAAGTCGATACCATGATCACCAAATTTGGTGACGCGGTGAACCGCGCTATCAAGGCCGGTTTCGACGGCGTCGAAATTCATGGTGCCAACACCTACCTGATTCAGCAGTTCTATTCACCCAACTCTAACCAGCGCGATGACAAGTGGGGCGGCAGCCGCGATAACCGCGCACGCTTCCCACTGGAAGTGCTGGAAATCACCCATAAGATGGCGGAGCGCTTCGCCCATAACTCTTTCATCATCGGCTATCGCTTCTCGCCGGAAGAGATCGAAGTCCCCGGCATCCGTTTTGATGACACGCTCTATCTGCTGGAAAAACTGGCCGCGCGTGGACTCGACTACGTTCACTTCTCTGTGGGTCAGCTGCTGCGTCCGTCGATTGTCGATACTCAGGACCCGACGCCACTGATTGAGAAATTTGTCGCGATGCGTTCACCTGAGCTGGCAAAAGTGCCGGTGATTGGTGTCGGCGGCGTGGTGAACAAAGCCGATGCGGAGCTGGCGCTGGAGAAAGGCTACGATCTGGTGGCGATTGGTAAAGCCTGCATCGCCTATCCGAACTGGGCTGATCGCATCATCAATAACGAACACCTCGAACTCTACATCGACAGCAATAAACGCGAAGAGCTGCAAATTCCTGAACCGTTGTGGCGTTTCTCTCTGGTCGATGCGATGATCCGCGACACCAGCGAATCAGGCCGCAAATACAAAGCGGGCGTCTATCAGGAAAAAGTCGAAGCCGAAGCGCTGAAACTGAAAATCAACGTCACGCTGGATACCGACCGTATCACCGACATCTCGCTGGTGCCGGATGACACGCTGGATGTGGACTTCACCACCACCTTTGAAAGCCTGCGCAGCCGCATCCTGGTGGCGAACAGCCCACACGTCGATGCGATTACCGGTGCAACCACCCAGAGTGAGGCGCTGAAAAAAGCGGTTTCACGCGCGATGACCACCTCCAGCAAAGCGCACGTGATCGAGGAAGGCGGTAACCCTAACGCACCACAGAATTACGATGTGGTGATTGTGGGCAGCGGCGGTGCCGGTCTGGCGGCGGCGATTCAGGCGCACGATGAAGGCGCGCGCGTGGTCATCATCGAGAAGATGCCGACCATTGGCGGCAACACCATCAAAGCGTCAGTGGGCATGAACGCCGCTGAAACCCGCTTCCAGAAACTCAAAGGCATCGAAGACAGCAAAGAGCTGTTCTACGAAGAGACGCTGAAGGGCGGTCAGTTCAAAAACAATCCGGTGCTGCTGCGTGAGTTTGTTGACCTGGCACCTGAGGCGATTGAGTGGCTGGCGGATAAAGGCATTGAGCTTAACGACATCACTATTACCGGTGGGATGAGCATCGACCGTACTCACCGTCCGGCTGACCGCTCAGCGGTGGGTGGCTTCCTGATTAGCGGGCTGGTAAAAAATATCAACAGCCGCAACATCGAAGTCCTGCTGGAAACCTCGGTCGCCGAGATCCTCTATGAGAATGGCGCAATCACGGGCGTGAAAGTGGTCGATGAATACAACGACAGCCGTATCCTGAACGCCAAAAGTGTGATTGTGGCGACCGGTGGATTCAGTGCGAACCGTGAGCTGGTGGTGAAATACCGTCCTGAACTCGATGGCTTCGTAACGACCAACCACAAAGGCGCGACTGGCAGCGGCATTGCGATGCTGGAAAAAATTGGTGCTGGTACAGTGGATATGGGCGAAATCCAGATTCACCCAACGGTTGAGCAGACCACCTCTTATCTGGTCTCCGAATCCATTCGTGGCGGCGGCGCTATCCTGGTCAGCCAGGCGGGCGAGCGTTTCTACAACGAGATGGAAACCCGCGACAAAGTTTCCGCGCAGATTATCGCGCTGCCAGAGAAAAGTGCCTGGATTGTGTTTGACGAGCAGGTGCGCATGAACAACAAAGCGGCTGACGAATACATCGCCAAAGGCTTTGTCATCAGCGCCCCAACCGTGGCGGAACTGGCGGTGAAACTCAACATGAGTGAGCATCACACCCTGGAAGCGACACTGGCACGTTACAACAACTTCGTCATCATGCAGAAAGATGAAGACTTTGGTCGCCAGACCGCGCTGCGTCATCCCCTGAGTGAAGCGCCGTTCTACGCGATTCGTGTCGCACCGGGTGTTCACCACACCATGGGCGGCGTCACTATCGACACCACAACAGCAGTGCTCGACAGCCAGAAACAGGTGATTAACGGCGCCTGGGCCTGTGGTGAGGTGGTTGGCGGTATCCACGGTGCGAACCGTATCGGCGGTAACGCTGTTGCGGATATCATCATCTTCGGTATTCTGGCCGGTGGTAACGCCGCCGCTTACGCCCGACGTTAACGGCAGTCTCCGGCATCCGTATCCTGCGGGTGCCGGTCTTTCCCTCTAAAAAGCAGAGTCGCCTATGTTAACTGATGCGCGTGTCTATGCTTACTCCGCCGTCTTAATGGGTTCGCCCATCCTGCTCAAACTCTTCGATGACAACCAGACGCTGGCCGGACAGGTTTTCCGCCTGATCAAACAGCAGGAAAATCTCTTTACGGTGAATCGTCAGGCGTCTGAAGTGATGGCCATTAATCACGCGGCCGGGCAGCACCCGGTGGTCGTCAGCCAGCCGGTATATGATTTAATTGCCTGTGCGCATGCGGTGAGTCTGCTGCCGGACAGCCTGTTCAATCTGGCTATCGGCCCGCTGGTGAAGTGCTGGAAAATCGGCTTTCAGGGCCACAGCGTTCCGTCAGAAGCCGAACTTCAGGCGCGCTTGGCGCTGACAAATCCGCAGGCGGTGATCCTTGATGCCGCAAGCCGCAGTGTCATGCTGGCCCAGCCGGGGATGGAGATTGACCTGGGTGCCATCGCCAAAGGTTATATCGCCGACTTAGTCCAGACGTTCCTGCGCCAGCAGCAGGTCAGCAGTGCGCTGATCAATCTGGGCGGAAATGTGCAGACGGTGGGCGCGCCGCCCGAAGAAGCGGGCTGGGCAATCGGCCTGAAAAAACCTTTTGGTGAGGCCGATGAGCTGATTGGGGTAATTAGCGTGAATAACCGCTCGGTGGTGACGTCGGGTATCTATGAGCGTTATTTCGAGCTGGAAGGCGTCTGTTATCACCACATCCTCGATCCGCATAGCGGTTATCCGCTGGATAACGAGCTGCTGAGCGTTACCGTGATCTCTGATCGATCACTGGATGGTGACATCTATACCACGCTGCTCTATGGCCTGGGCGTCGAAAAGGGCATTACCTGCCTGGCCGACAAACCGGATATCGAAGCAATCTTTGTGACCCGTGACAGGCAGGTGATCTGCTCGTCACAACGTCACTTTTCCTTTCAGTTACTGGACACCCATTACCGGTTGGTTCACTGACAATATTGCTTGAGCAAGGTGTGATACTCCGGCTGCAGGCGATAGCGGTAAACCGGACGGCCCGTGACCCCATAATGAATGCTGGTGAACAGAATATTAATCTGCGCCAGCCAGATCAGGTATTTGCGGCAGGAGACGCGGGAGATATTCACCTCGGTTGCGAGTTCATCAGTAGAGAACTCGGTGCCCGGATGCGCGTCGATCCACAGGCACAGCGTTCGCAGCGTCTGCGGCGTTAATCCTTTCGGCAAACGTTTCTGCTCGCCGGCGCCTGGCGGATTGCCATGCAACAGCTGATCGACGTCTGACTGCTGATAGAACTGATGATTATCCATCAGCGACTTTTTCTGTCGCCAGCCGGTCAGCGCCTCTTCAAAGCGGGCAAACTGGAAAGGCTTGATCAGATAGTCCACCACGCCATAATTGAGCGAGGTTTTGATGGTGGCGGCATCGGCGGCTGACGAGATAATAATCACATCGACCGGACGGCCTGCGCTGCGCAGCTCCGGCAGCAGGTCGAGACCATTTTCCTGCTGCATATAGATATCCAGCAGAATGAGGTCAACCTGTGGCTCGTCCTGCGCCAGCCGCTCCTTGGCCTGCTGTAAGGTTGAGGCGGTGCCGCAGCAGGTAAAGCCCGGGATTTGCCCGATATAGCAGCGATTCAGCTCGGCTACCATGGCGTCATCATCGACAACTAACACATTGATCATTGGGTAATCATTCCTCTCTCCCACGGAAGTTGCACTAAGAATTGGGTGAATACACCCGGTTCCGACTCGACACTGACGTTGCCGCCCAGGCTTTCAGTCTGCTGCTTAACCAGAAACAGTCCGACACCGCGATCGTCACCTTTCGACGAGACGCCACGCTCAAAAATGGCGCTGAGCTGCGAGCCGTCAATGCCTGGCCCGTCATCACTCACTTCGCAGGCTAACCAGCCATTTTGATAATGCAGCATGAGGTGAATTTCACCTTCGGTTTCCGGGTCAAGTGCCTCAAGCGCATTCTCAATTAAATTGCCCAGCACGGTGATCAGGACGGCATTCTGCTCCTCGCTGCCGCAGTCGGGTAGAAAACTTGCTTCATCGATAATCAGCTGATGGCCTTCATCGGTCACCCGGTTAATCTTGCTAAGCAGGAAGCCGGCAATAACCGGCGATTTAATCTTCTGCATCAGCGAACCGATCTCCGTCTGATAAGCGTTGGCGGTTTTCAGGATGTACTCTTCCATCTGTGCATAATTTTTCATATGCAGCAGGCCCAGAATCACATGCAGCTTGTTCATGAATTCATGGGACCGCTCACGTAACGCGTCTACATAGTTTACCATGCCGTCCAGACGCTGCATCAGCTGGCTAATCTCGGTCTTGTCCCTGAAGGTAGTCACCGCGCCAATAATGCGGTCACGGCTGCGAACCGGCACGGTGTTACTAATCAGAATGCGGTTACCCAGTGTCACTTCCTGATCGTGCCAGGCTTTGCCCGCATGTAGCGCATCCTGCTGATGGCGGTGCATCACGCTCTCTTCGGCTATCAGATCGCCGCTTAATGGCATTTTGCGGGTGGTCTCATGCAACAATTGCTGCGCCGCGTAATTAATCAGAGTGACGCGCGACTGATCATCGACCGCAATCACCCCTTCTTTAATGGAATTGAGAATCGCCTGACGCTGCTCGAACAGACTGGAAATTTCGTGCGGCTCCAGCCCCAGTAATATGGTTTTTAGTCGCCTGACCAGAATAAGAATACCCAGCAGGCCCACCAGACCGCCAAATAAGACGGTCCAGACAATGTTCCAGCGGCTTTTGGCAATCTGCGCCGCGACATCATTCAGCGCGATCCCGATCGCCACCACGCCAATCTGCTGGTGTTGTGCGTTATAGACCGGCGTAAATACCCGCAGTGCCTCCACCAGTACGCCATGATTGACCGCCACATTTTCCCGTCCGCGGAGCGCGGGGTAGATATCGTTGCCGACAAAATGTTTGCCGATCACCGCGGCATTCGGGTGGGAGAAACGAATGCCTTTCATATCTGTGACCACCACAAACAGCAGGCCGTTGCGTTTGCGCGCCGCTTCAGCCACTGGCTGAATCAGGCTGCTGCCGTCCGGTAACAGCAAACCACGCTGCACTTCCGGCGAATCCGCCAGCGTGCGTGCCACCGCCATCGCCTTATCTTTAAGATGCGACTGCGCAAAGTTATCAATCTGCACGAAGTAGAGCAGATGGACAGCGACCAGGACGGTAAAGATCACCGCAGTCATCATCAGGGTGGTCAGTGTACTGAGTTTCATTGATCGTTTCGTCACGGCATGTCGGTTCTGTGGTTGGCTTTTCATAGGTGTTCAGCACGGGTGGGAGATCGCCGGGAAACATACGCTAACTCACCGCCTCAGTACAGTTTTAGCGGTCTGCGCACGCCGATCGCCACATAACAATATTTGTGTTAGGGGATTGTATAATTCAAAGGACACCCTTAATGTGTGGGTAAAATATGTCAGTAATTCAGTAAGCCTTTTGTAATTAAAATAAGGCTAAATTGCTATTTTTAATTTTATAACTATTTTCACATTAACTCACAAATAACATTATTTTAAACTTTGAGGACTTTTTTTAACCACTACCGTCTGAGCTGTAGATTAAAATGATGAATTCAAAGAAAGTTATTCCCACGCTTTCCCTCGCGGCCTTGTTAGTTTCTTCAGCCCTTCACGCTGAAACCTCACCAGAAAAGACTGACGTCCTGTTAATTGGCGGCGGCATTATGAGCGCCTCAATGGGCACCATGCTGGAAGAGCTGCAGCCGGGCTGGAAACAGATCATGGTTGAGAAGCTGGATGGCGTGGCACTGGAATCCTCTAACGGCTGGAACAATGCCGGTACTGGTCACTCTGCCAACATGGAACTGAACTATACGCCTGAGCGTAAAGACGGTTCTATCGACGTCTCCAAAGCGCTGGAAATCAACGAAGCGTTCATGATTTCTCGCCAGTTCTGGAGTTCACAGATTAAAGAGGGCGTGATGCACGATCCGCGCTCTTTCATCAACTCAACGCCACACATGAGCTTTGTCTGGGGCGACAACGTCGACTTCCTGACCAAACGCTATGCTGCGCTGCAGAAAACCGCGCTCTTCCAGGGCATGAAGTTCTCTACCGATCACAAGCAGATCGCGCAGTGGGCACCGCTGGTTATGGAAGGTCGTGATCCACAGCAGAAAGTGGCTGCCACCTGGACGCCAGTAGGCACCGACGTTAACTACGGTGAAATCACCCGTCAGTTGATCGGCAGCCTGAAAAAGAATGATAACTTCCGTCTGGAAACCTCATCTGAAGTCACCGATTTCAAACGTAATGGCGACAACTCCTGGCACGTCACCATCAAAGACGCTAAAAACGGCAACGAACGTGCTGTTGACGCGAAATATGTCTTTATCGGTGCTGGCGGCGGCGCGCTGAAATTACTGCAGAAGACGGGTATCCCGGAAGCAGAAAACTATGCAGGCTTCCCGGTGGGCGGGTCATTCCTGGTAACCGAAAACAGCGCGATTGCCGATCGTCACCTGGCGAAAGTCTACGGTCAGGCGTCAACCGGTGCACCACCGATGTCCGTTCCGCATCTTGATACCCGTTATCTGGATGGCAAACGCGTCGTGCTGTTTGGACCGTTCGCGACCTTCTCAACTAAGTTCCTGAAAAATGGTTCACTGTTTGATCTGCTGAGCACCACCACCACCCATAACATCGTGCCAATGACCGACGTGGGTATGGATAACTTCGACCTGGTGAAATACCTGATTGGACAGGTCATGCTGAGTGATGAAGATCGCTTTAAAGCGCTGCAGGAATATTATCCGGACGCGAAGAAAGAGGACTGGAAACTTATTCAGGCCGGTCAGCGTGTTCAGATCATCAAGAAAGATGCTGACAAAGGTGGCGTGCTGAAACTGGGTACAGAAATTGTGACCGATCAGCAGAAAACCGTGGCGGCACTGCTGGGTGCTTCTCCTGGTGCATCGACCGCAGCGCCGATCTCTCTGAGCGTGATGCAGAAACTGTTCCCGGAAGAGTTTAAGTCACCAGAATGGCAGGCGAAGATCCACAAGATGATCCCAGGCTATGGTCAGAAACTGAATGACAACGTGCCGTTGCTGCAGCAGGTCTGGAATGAGACCGCTGCGACTCTGCAACTGACCACGCCGCCAGTTATCAACATGGATGGCAAAACGGCAGACGCACCAGCCGCACAGCCTGAGAAGGCTGCGCCTTCAGCGAAACACGATATGGCGCTGTAACAGCGACCTGACGTAAAAAAAGCCCGCACAGGTTAGCCTGCGCGGGCTTTTTTATTGCCGTTTTTCTGCGTTACTCCGGCGTGTTACCGCGCCAGTTGCCCCAGGGATCTTCCACAGGTACCTGATCTGCGTCGTCAGCCGGTTCTTCACGCGTTGCCGGTTGCGCTTTTAACGAGTCGAGATAGAGCGCTTCGACTTCAGCTCGCGCCCAGGGTGTCCGGCGTAAAAACTTCAGGCTCGATTTAACGCTGGGATCGCTTTTAAAGCAGTTAATGTTGATCCGTTTTCCCAGTTCCGCCCAGCCATACTGTGCGACTAAACTGTTTATCTGCATCTCCAGCGTTACGCCGTGCAGAGGATCTTTTGAGGTTTGTGCGTTCATCATTTATCCGCCTGATTCAGTCAATGCCGCACATCCTGACAATCGTAAAGCGGTTGTGCAAGAACTGAAGGAGAAAAAGCGCGCCAGCAGTGCGTCATCGTTGCTTTTATGTGTCTGGGTTAACGCGACGGGAAGAAGAGTGCGCAGGTATGCAGCGATTGTGCTAATCATAAGCAACTGATGATGCTCTGAAAAGGATCGCCTGCCATGACGATACCCGCTGATAATATGCTCAGCTCCGCCAGCCGTAAACGTGCTCTGCTTGCCGGTTCGGTGGGGAATTTCATTGAATGGTATGAGTTCGCCGTCTATGGCTTTCTGGCCACCGTGATTGCGCAGAACTTCTTCCGGCTGGAAGGGGAATCAGCGCTGACCGGGCTGCTGCTGACCTATGCCTCATTCGCCATCGCTTTTTTCTTCCGTCCGCTGGGTGCGATCATCTTTGGCCGTATGGGCGACCGCATCGGGCGCAAACCCACGCTGATCTTTGTGTTGATCATGATGACGCTGGCAACGACCGCGATCGGCCTGGTTCCCACTTACGCTCAGTTGGGCATCCTGGCACCGCTGATTGTGACCGGTCTGCGTATTCTGCAGGGACTGTTTGCCGGGGGCGAGTATGGCGGGGCGGTTTCACTGATGACCGAGTTTGCGCCGCGCGGTAAGCGGGGCCTGTATGGTGCATGGCAATCCTTTACCGTGGCACTGGGACTGCTGGCCGGTGCGGGCATTGTCGCACTGCTTTCCGTACTGCTGACGCCAGAGCAGATGCTGAGCTGGGGCTGGCGCATCCCATTCTTTGTCGCGCTGCCGCTGGGCGTTCTGGCGCTCTGGCTGCGAGTGCAGATGGAGGAGGCCCCGGCGTTTATTCAGCAGCAGGCGCAACCTGTAGCAAAAGTTGACGCCAGCCTGGTCGACACGCTGAAAACGATTCTGCTGGGAATCTGCCGTCTGATGGTGTGGTCGGCGGCCGGTTACACCTGGCTGGTAATCATGCCGACTTACCTACAGGCGTCGCTGCACACCGGCTTTAATCAGGCGCTGCTGATTGCGGTGATATCGAACCTTGGCTTCGCCGCCACCATCATCCCGGCCGGGATGCTGAGCGACAGGATTGGCCGCCGCGCCGTCATGGTCTCAGCGGCTGTACTGCTGCTGGTGCTCTCCCTGCCACTGCTCAACGTGTTGCAGTCAGAAGGTACTGGCCTGCTGCTGAAAGCGCTGGTGGTGTTTGTCGCGGGCGGGGTGGTCGGCTTGCTGGCAGGGCCGGGGCCTGCGATGCTGGCCGAGATGTTTCCGACGCGGGTACGCTACACCGGGCTGGGGCTGGCCTATTCGCTCTCTAATGCGGTCTTTTCCGGCTGCGCGGGATTAATCATCACCGGGCTGATCAAAGAGACCGGCAATCCCGATATCCCCGCCTGGTATGTAATGGCGACGGCGCTGGTGAGTATTGTGGCACTGATGACGCTGAATAAAGATGACCATCTGCGGCTGCTGGATGAGCCACCGTCGCGCTAAAACAGAGTCAGGGAAGGCGGATGGGGTAATCACTCATGGCTGGCTGAAAAGCCGGGACTGGAAAACGCAGACGCCTGAACGACAAAACCAGCCTTGCGGCTGGTTTTGTTTTTATGCGGCTGGCAGTGAAATTACACCAGCTTCTGTGCCGTGGTTTCCACCAGCGTCAGCAACACTTTGATATCTTCCAGCGTTACCGTCGGGTTCAGCAGGGTCATCTTCAGGCAGGTCACGCCATCGTGCTCAGTCACGCCGACGTTAGCACGGCCTGATTCCAGTAGGGCATCACCGATACGCTGGTTCAGCAGGGCGATATCCGCACTGCTCAGGTGCGCCAGATGCGCCGGACGATAGCGGAACAGCACGCTGGCCAGCTGCGGTTTCATGACCAGCTCCAGTGCAGGCTGCTCATCAACGTACTGTGCAATCTGCTGCGCCAGCGTCACACCGTGGTCGATGATTTCGGCATACTGCTTCTGACCCAGTGCTTCGAGACCCATCCACAGTTTCAGTGCATCAAAACGGCGGGTAGTCTGCAGCGATTTGGACACCAGATTCGGCACGCCCTGCGCTTCATCGAACTCAGAGTTCAGGTAAGCCGCCTGGTAGCGCATCAGCTCGTAATGACGCGCTTCCTTCAGCAGGAAAGCGCCACAGCTGATGGTCTGGAAGAACTGCTTGTGGAAGTCCAGAGTAATGGAGTCAACCAGCTCAATGCCATCCAGATAGTCACGATACTTTTCTGAGAGCAGCAGTGCGCCGCCCCAGGCCGCATCGACGTGCACCCAGATGTTCTCTTCAGCCGCCAGCGCCGCGATTTCACGCAGTGGATCGATCGCACCCGCATCGGTGGTACCGGCTGTGGCAACGATCGCCAGAATGTTTTCGCCGTTAGCTTTGGATGCGGCCAGCTTGTGGCGCAGGTCATCCATATCCATGCGGGCAAAGCGGTCACATTTCACCTGCGTGACGGACTGATAACCCAGGCCAAGCAGGGCCATGTTCTTCTGAACTGAGAAGTGCGCGTTCTCTGAGCAGAAGACTTTGATCTTCTTCAGATCGCCGGTTAAGCCATCCTGCTGAACAGAATGTCCCTGACGGGCAAACCAGGCGTCACGCGCCAGCATCAGGCCCATCAGGTTGCTCTGGGTGCCGCCGCTGGTGAAGACACCCGCGTCGCCAGGCTGATAACCTACCTGGTTGCGCAGCCACTCAATCAGCTTCATTTCAATCAGGGTGGCAGACGGTGCCTGATCCCATGAATCCATGCTCTGGTTGGTGGCATTGATCAGCACTTCCGCCGCCTGGCTGATAACCAGGCTCGGACAGTGCAGGTGCGCCACACACTGTGGATGATGCACCGACAGGCTATCTTTGAGGAAGTACTCAATAGCGCGTTCAATCGCGGCCTGGTTGCCCAGGCCCTGAGGATTGAAGTCCAGCTTGATGCGCTCGCGCAGCTCTGCGACGGTTTTTCCCTGATACATCTCAGGTTGTTCCAGCCACTTAACGACGGCCGCGCTACTCTGGGCAATCGCCTGCTGGTAGGCCTCGGTACTCTGTGCTGAGGCCGCCAGAATCGGGTTTAACCGGGACATTGCATTCACTCCACTCAAACTGGTTTCACGCCAGCTGACAGCAGGGCGTTTTCAAATTTATCCATGAACACTTCAAGTTCTGCATTCGTGATCAGCAGGGAAGGCAGCAGACGTAATACGCTGCCGTGACGTCCGCCACGCTCCAGAATCAGGCCGTTGTCGAAACATTTCTTCTGAACCAGCGCAGACAGCTCGCCGTCTGCCGGGAAGCTGCCCATGTGGTCAGCGGCTTCATCTGGTTTCACCAGCTCAATGCCGATCATCAAACCCAGACCACGCACGTTGCCGATAACCGGGTAGCGCTGCTGCAACTCGCCCAGTTTGCCTTTCAGCCATTCGCCCTGTGCCGCGACTTTGTCTGCGATGTTGTTATCTTTCAGCAGTTTCAGCGTGGTCAGGCCGGTGGCCATTGCCAGCTGGTTACCACGGAAAGTGCCAGTGTGGTGACCCGGAGACCAGGCGTCGAACTCTTTCTTAATGCCCAGTACTGCCAGTGGCAGACCGCCGCCAACGGCCTTGGACATCACGATGATGTCTGGCTCGATACCTGCGTGCTCAAAGGCGAAGAATTTACCGGTACGGGCGATACCCGCCTGGACTTCGTCGATGATCAGCAGAATGCCATGCTCTTTGGTCACTTTACGGATGCGCTGCAGCCACTCAGCCGGGGCCGGGTTAACACCGCCTTCGCCCTGAACGGCTTCCAGAATCACTGCCGCTGGCTTGCGAACGCCGCTTTCAACGTCGTTGATCAGGTTTTCGAAGTAGTAAGTCAGCGCTTTCACGCCCGCTTCACCACCAATGCCCAGCGGGCAGCGATAGAGGTGCGGATAAGGCATGAACTGCACTTCCGGCATCATGCCGTCAACGGCTTCTTTCGGCGACAGGTTGCCGGTGACCGACAGCGCGCCATGGGTCATACCGTGATAGGCACCGGAGAAGCTGATGATACCGGAACGACCGGTGTGCTTTTTCGCCAGTTTCAGCGCCGCTTCAACGGCATCTGCGCCGGATGGGCCGGTAAACTGCAGGCAGTACCCTTTGCCCTGGCCTGGTAATAAGGAGAGCAGGTACTCAGAGAACTCATCCTTTAATGGTGTCGTTAAATCAAGAGTATGTAACGGCAAGCCGCTGGTAATGACATGTTGAATACTCTGCAGAACATCGGGATGGTTATGTCCCAGTGCCAGCGTACCTGCACCTGCAAGACAGTCGAGATACTGATTATTCTCAACGTCGGTGATCCAGACACCCTGAGCTTTCGCAATCGCGAATGGCAATTTGCGAGGATAACTGCGAACGTTTGATTCAAATTCAGCCTGACGGGCTAAATAGGTTTCGTTGGTTGCGTTTACGTTCTGTGCATTCAAACTATCAATACGGACTTTATCCGTCATCATATCTCTCCTACAACCGGGACGGGCGTAGCGTCACAGTTGAATAAATGAATTAAATGGGGGTCGGTGTATAAAGCGCGGCCAATATAGGTGTTTTTAAGGTCCGACTCAACGTTTAATTTCATCGGCAGAAATCTGATTCTTTGCTATAGGAATCAATCGTTTGGTGGGATTGTGACCGTATACATTATGACGGCTTCTGAAGCCTGTTGTTAATAAGTGGCGTAAAAACACCAGCTTACCCGGCTTAAGATGCGCTAAGTCAATGATAATAATCTGTGTAAACAGCTGTTTCCGGCGAAAACCGCTATCAAAAAGGGCGTTTCTCAGACGTAAAAAGCATAAGTCTGTTTAACTGCCGAAGCTGCATTTATAGCAGGCAAAAAGCGCAGACTATTTAAAATAATAAACCTTTCATTAACATTTAATTAATATTTGGTCGTTGCCGTGTCGTTAATAAACCGGTGAATCGGCTTTATGACAGGACAATATCAATAAATTGATTTAAGTCTGCCAGTGCCTCACGTGCTTTCTTTTCAGAAGGATTGATGGTCAGCAGGTCGGCATAGCCGTTGAGCATGGCGCTGATCTGCCTGGCGGTGCGGGGCACATCACTGCACCGTAGTGTTCCAGCCGTGACGCCGTCACGTATTATCCCTTCCATCAGACCCTGCCATGTTTCCGTCATCTCATCGGCCAGCGCCGCATAGGCTTCGTTATGCGCAGCTGTCTGCCAGAACGACGCATACAGTTGCCAGGTTGCATCCGGTGCGCTCGACAGATGGCTTTCGAAAAGAGTCATCAACCGCTGGCGGGGTGTGAGCACGGTCAGGGAGTCAGCAAATGTTTCAAAATCCACCCGCATAAATCGCTCCAGCGCCGCCAGGCAGAGTGTCTGCCAGTTACTGAAATAGTGGTAGATATGACTGCGTGAGATGCCCACCGATTCGGTGAGTTCCCGGGTAGTCACTTTTTCGATCCCTTTCTCAATAAACAGCCCTATCGCCGCATCCAGTATTTTGGTTCTCAGTGCTTCAGCTGACTCTTTCATTATTCTCCCGAAAACTACTACGTTGACTTTGAGCGGTTGCTCAAATAGACTGCTTTTTATACTTGAGCAACCGCTCAACAATGACTATATCAGAATCATAAACTATGCATTCCTCAAAAACGATCCTTCCTGTTGCGGCTCCCCGCAGCGCTATTCTGACATTAAAAATGCTGGGCCGTCGCCATAGCCGCAAGCTGTTCCTCACCCTGTTACTGGTGGTGGCGGAGAATGTCATGTATCTCCTCTATCCGCTGCTGGCAGGTTTCGCGATCAATGCGATTATCTCCGGCAGGACATGGCATGCGGTGCTCTATGCCGCGATGGTCTTTACCATGTGGGCTATCGGCGCAGCACGACGTAGTGTGGATACCCGCACCTTTGCCCGCATCTACGCTGAGCTGGCCGTGCCGGTGATTGTGGCGCAGCGCAGCGAAAATCACAGCGCCTCTACCATTGCCGCGCGGGTTGCTTTGTCACGGGAGTTTGTCGACTTTTTCGAGAAGCATCTGCCGGTGCTGATCACCTCGCTGGCGTCGATGACCGGTGCCGCCGTGATGCTGCTGGCTATCGAGTTCTGGACCGGCGCGGGCTGTCTGGCGATTCTGCTGTTCTTCGCCTGTTTCCTGCCGGGGTTTACCCGCAAAAACGACGCGCTGTTTGGTCGTCTGAATAACCGGCTGGAGAAAGAGGTGAGCTTTGTCAGCAACGCAAACGCCGCGTCTCTGGGCCGTCATTATGGCGTACTGGCCAGTCTGAGAATTCGCCTCTCCGATCGGGAAGCGTGCGGTTATCTGGCGATCGGTAGCGTGGCGGCTTTATTGTTTGCTGTCACCATCGCGGTGATGTCGAGCCGTGGCGGCACCGATGCGGGTCACATCTATTCGGTGATGACCTATATGTGGATGTTTGCCATGAGCCTGGATGATGGCCCACAGCTGCTGGAGAAATATTCACAGCTGAAAGACATTGGCCGCCGGGTGAATACAGGCACGCAATGATTTGCCTGATTCCGCTACTTCTACATCTGGATTCGGTTTCCGGCAGCGCTGATGTGACCGCCGCAATTTCAGGCGGTCATTAATCTTAAGCGTGACGCTCCGGTTTAATAATCCAGTTCACCCGGTCTGAATGCCTTGAAGGCGTTATCAGACGGCGTATAGCCCAGCACCTCCCGCGTTAGTGTCAGATCAAAGCGTTTGAAGCGGTTATCAGAAATGCCGTAGCCAATAAAGAACGATATCTTCTCTGCCTCGACAGCACCGGTCAGTAATTTGACGGCATCATCCGGGCTCAGCCAGGCACTGTAATCCCGCGCATTGTGCTGGCGGTTATCCAGTTCAGGTTCAAACGCTCCGATTCTTAGCGCCACGCAGCTCAGGCCATGCTGGCTGGCATAGAAAGAGCAGAGTGCTTCACCATAACATTTGGTGACGCCGTAGAGATTCGCGGGAGAGACCGCCATGCCGGGATGTATCTGCACATCTTTCGGATAGCCTTCAATTGTCTGCGCACTGCTGGCAAACACCAGACGGCGACAGCGATGTTCCGCCGCTGCCTTCAATAACCAGGTAGTCGAGAGGATATTCGCCGGGAGCAGATCATCGAAACTGGCCTGTGCATCGGGGATACCGGCAAGGTGGATGACCGTATCGACAGGTTCTTCGGCCAGTAACTTCGCCGCCGTATAAGGGTGTGACAGATCCGCCACGATGAAACGATGGGGGGCAGGGATCGTATAATCCGGCTCCCGCAGATCGGTCAGGATAAAACGGTAGCGATTCTGGCTGGCTGCGAAGAACGCCCGGCCGATTCGCCCGCTGGCACCGGTAAGAAGAATAACTCTGGTCGTCATCTGCTGATTCCTGTTCAGTGTCCGGTTCAGTAAAGAAGCGCTAACCGATGAGTTAAGCAGACATTCCTGACACAGACCTGGATGACTTCTCCGGATTGTGACGTGGCACAACGCGATCTGCTGCAGAGCTGCACTGATGAAAGCCCGCGCTACCCTGGCCTTAAGTGTGCGCCAGATCACAAAATGGGTTGCTAAGCACCTTCTTCCTTTTTATAGTCTGACCGCTTCATCCGGGTGGGAACTCGTTCTGCTTTCTCCCTCCCGTGTCACTTCCGTTTTTTCAGTTCAGGCCATTGGGAATCAATTTTGTTAAGAAAAAATCATAAAACCGACGATGCCGGTTTTGTCCGCTGGGCATTGCTGGCCCTTGCGCTGGGCGGGTTTGGCATCGGCACCGGTGAGTTCATCATGATGGGCCTGCTGCCGGATGTATCACGCTCTCTGGCAATTACCGAACCGCAGGCAGGCAACGCCATTGCCAGTTACGCTCTGGGCGTAGTGGTGGGTGCGCCGTTTATTGCAGTACTGGCGGCGCGGATGGCGCGTAAATCACTGCTGTTGATCCTGATGGCGCTGTTCAGCATCGGGAATGTCGCCAGCGCGATGGCCGATAGCTATCACGGTCTGCTGGTTGCGCGCTTTCTCACCGGCCTGCCGCACGGCGCTTACTTTGGGGTGGCATCGCTGGTGGCGGCTTCACTGGTGCCGATTGAACGGCGTGGTCGTGCGCTGGCGTCACTGATGCTGGGACTGACGGTCGCGACGCTGATTGGCGTGCCGCTGGGCTCCTGGATAGGGCAGCTATTCAGCTGGCACGTCGTATTCACCTTTGTCGGCGCAATAGGTCTGCTGACCTGCCTGCTGATTGGCCGCTATGTGCCTTATACGCCGGGTGACGTAGATGCGCATCCGCTGCGTGAACTGGGGGCGCTGAAAAACCCACAGGTGCTGCTGACCCTGCTGGTGGGCGCGGTAGGCTTTGGCGGGATGTTCGCGATCTTCAGTTATATCGCACCAACGCTGATCAACATTGCGGGTATCGCTCCCTCGCTGATCCCGTGGGCGATGGTGGCATTCGGACTGGGGATGATCATCGGCAATCTGGTCGGCGGCCGTCTGGCTGATGGTTCGGTGCTGAATATTATTGGCTGGACGCTGTTATGGAACGTACTGGTGATGCTGGCGTTCCCGATGCTGGTTCAGCATGTGGCAACCGGACTGCTGGCGACCTTCCTGATCGGCACCTGCTCGGTGCTGCTGCCGTCGCTGCAGATTCGCCTGATGGATGTCGCCAATGATTCGCAGACCCTGGCGGCCGCGATGAACCATTCGGCGCTGAACATCGCCAATGCGATGGGCGCTTATCTGGGTGGCCTGACGGTGTCGCTGGGCTATGGCTGGATTTCCACCGCCTGGGTCGGCGTTGCGCTGGGCGTGGCGGGTCTGATGGTGTTTGTGATGACGGCGCGCCATGCTGCCCGTCAGCAGACGCAGCTGGCCTGACAGTGAAAGAGCAGGGCGCAGCGATACTGTTTATCGCTGCGCGTTATGGGAACTCCGCCGTTTAGTTTTTCGACAACCATTGAACGCTTTGCTTTTTATTGTCTGACCGTTCAGTGATGATTATCCTTTCTCGAAGCCAGAATATAAAAAGGGTAAGCAAATCAATAAGGGCGGTCCGGACGTCCGGAAGTTTAAATTAAATTAAATAATGTTTGCCAAAGTCGATCTGGCATGGCTTAATAGCGTCATCGGTTTGGAACACAGACCTTATCAAAGCAGTTTTAGTAAAGCAGTCCTCAGTGCAAGCGATATCTTAAGATACCCCTTCTTTGTGAGTCTCCTCCTAAAAGCCTGGTAAGTTACCTTCTGAAAGACAGGCCATCTTCGCCACGTAGTGGCTCATAAATTAAGGAAATATCGATGTCTAATAAAATGACTGGTTTAGTAAAATGGTTTGACGCTGGTAAAGGTTTCGGTTTTATCTCTCCTCAGGACGGCAGCAAAGATGTATTCGTACATTTCTCTGCAATCCAGAGCAACGATTATAAAACTCTGGACGAAGGCCAGCAGGTCGAATTCACGATTGAAAACGGCGCTAAAGGCCCTTCAGCGGCAAACGTAGTTCCTATGTAAATCTTAATTATCAATCACGCTTACAACTGCGATGACGGCAACAGCCTGAGCAGATTAGTGTGAAACTGATAATTAATGAAAACCCGCCTTGTGCGGGTTTTTTGCATTTATTACTGGTTAATCAATGGGCGGTTATTTTTTATGCTGCTTAATTCGGTATGCGTTAAATAAGCGGGTAATAAAAGCAGTAATAAGAGCAGGATTAAATGAGAACCGAAATCTATAAGGGCGATCCGGACGTCCGGATGTTAAAAATAAATTAAAACAATGTTTGCTAAAATAGGTAAGGCGTGGCTTAATAGCGTCATCGGTTTGGAACACAGACCTTATCAAAGCAGTTTTAGTAAAGCAGTCCTCAGTGCAAGCGATATCTCAAGATACCCTTTCTTTGTGAGTCTCCTCCTAAAAGCCTGGTAAGTTACCTTCTGAAAGACAGGCCATCTTCGCCACGTAGTGGCTCATAAATTAAGGAAATATCGATGTCTAATAAAATGACTGGTTTAGTAAAATGGTTTGACGCTGGTAAAGGTTTCGGTTTTATCTCTCCTCAGGACGGCAGCAAAGATGTATTCGTACATTTCTCTGCAATCCAGAGCAACGATTATAAGACTCTGGACGAAGGCCAGCAGGTCGAATTCACGATTGAAAACGGCGCTAAAGGTCCTTCAGCGGCAAACGTAGTCCCTATGTAAGCCTTAGTTATCAATGACGCTTACAACCGCGATGACGGCAACAGCCTGAGCAGATAAGCCTGAAATTGATAATTAATAAAACCCGCCTTGTGCGGGTTTTTTGCGTTTGTGTATTACGGAATGCTGGTACGGAGAGGGTTGCCCGCAACAGATTTCCGCGCGGGCAGGTAAAAAACTGTTCAGCGTACGCTGGCTACCAGCCAGTGCTGCAATTCTGTCAGCTCTGCCTGTTGCATCGGGAAATCCGCAATCAGCTGACTCAGCACCGGCTCCAGTGCGCCTGGCCGGTAAGTGACGTTCTGCATCCGCTGCGCCAGCGCTTCGAGCGGCGCAGGATTGAGACTGTCACTGAAAATCTGACAGCGGGTGATCACGCCGCGTTCAACATCGAAGTGAATCTCCACACCGCCCCAGGCAAAACGCTGGTCCAGCAGGTGCGAGAAGTCAGGTGCCTGACCGAAATTCCACTCCCAGCTACTCTGCCGCGCAAACTGCTCTTTAAAACCAGGCAGGTCGGGGAGGGCTTCAGGTGAAATCATCTCCGGCTCACAGCGCTCACCGTAATGCTCGAAAAAGGCGTCCGTGACTGCGGAACAGATTGCCTGATAACGGATACCCGGTGTTAACTCTGCCAGATTGGTTACCCTGGCGCGCACTGACGTAATTCCTTTGGCCTGCAATTTTTTCACATCAGGATTGAGGTAGTCCGCCAGCCGGGAGAGATCGGCATCCATCAGAATAGTGCCGTGATGAAAACCGCGATCCGGTGTTTCGCGGTAAGCAGAACCGGAGATTTTGCGCAGTCCTTCAGCTGTGTTCACCACTAAATCGTTACGGCCGGATGCTTCCGCAGGGACATCCAGCGCGTTCAGCGCACGCAGGATAATGGCGGTCGAGACACTTTTATCGTACTCCGGTTTGCCGGCCATAAAGGTAAAACAGCAGTTGCCGAGGTCGTGAAACACTGCGCCACCGCCGCTGCTGCGACGCGCCAGCCGGATGCCATCTTCCTCCATGCGCCTCGTGTTGCACTCTTTCCACGGATTCTGCGCCCGTCCGATGACCACCGTTTCCGCATTACGCCACAAAAATAGCACCCGCTGGGTAGCGGGCATCTGCCGGAAAATGCACTCTTCAACCGCCAGATTAAACCAGGGATCGTTGGATTCAGATAACAGTAAACGCAGCGTGGACATCGGGGACTCCTGTTCCTTTAGAGAAGCGGCCCATAGAGCAGGGCAGAAGGCAGAGTGTATCAGCCGGGGCGCGGAGCCACATGCCTGTTCATGCCGTGACGCCTCGGCAAAAAAAGATAAAATGCTGTCTGCTGCCTGATCGCGGCAGATTACCTTATCGCTTTGTGCCAGTATGGACGCTGAGGGTGCTGATAACCCTGCATATTTTCCCCGATGAGAGAAAAAAACCGTATGAACGCGTCCGCTGGCATCGCGATGAAAATCACAGCTGCGTTGAGCTCCACGCTGATGCTGGCCTGTGTAAAAGGACTGGATGGCGCAATTCCGGTCGGCGAAGTGATATTTTTCCGCTCGCTGCTGGCACTGGTACCGCTACTCATCTGGCTGCGCTTTCAGGGCGGTGTGCTGGATGGCATCCGTACCCGTAATATTCGCGGGCATTTTGTGCGCGGGCTGGCCGGAACCGGCGGTCTCTATTTTAGCTACCTGTCGCTGCTCTATATTTCCCTGACCGACGCCACCGCGATTAACTATGCCGCGCCGCTATTTACTGTGCTGCTGGCAGCGCTGCTGCTGCGTGAAAAGGTGCGGCACCATCGCTGGGTTGCGGTCTTTACCGGTTTCAGCGGCATTCTGGTGATGTTCTCCGGACATCTCTCCCTGACGAGTCAGGCGACATTCTCACTCTCCGCATCGGTGGGCATTCTGCTGGCGCTGATGGCGGCCTTCTGCACCGCCTGTGCGCTGGTCCAGATCCGTTTTCTCAACGGTAAAGAGAAGCCAGGCGCAATCGCCTTCTGGTTCGCTGTTACCACAGCATTAACCTCGCTGGTTACTCTGCCGGGCGGTTGGAAAGTGCCGCACGGTAATCAGCTGGCTTTACTGGTTGGGTGCGGGCTGCTGGGCGGTATTACGCAGATTCTGATGACTCTGAGCCTGCGCTACGCCGAAGCCTCATTACTGGCACCGTTTGACTACACCACCTTGATTTGGTCTGTGGCGGTGGGGTATCTGCTGCTGGGTAATCTGCCAACCTCCACCACGATAATCGGTGCGGTTCTGGTGGTGATCGGCGGCCTCTATTCGGTGCTGTATGAACGCTACCGCTTCCGTAAAGCGCGGGTAATTAACGCCGCCAGCTGATCACAGAACTCGGTTTTGCTTTGCCGCTGCAAGAATGATAACGCAGGGTTAATAATTTGTGATCGGGATAAGAGAACATGCTGCGGTAATCGATTACCTTTATACCAGCAAAAGTAATCGATTACTTATTTGTGAGGCTCCCATGATTGCAACGGTGCAGGAGAGTGCAGGCCAGCAGGTTCAGCATAAGCTGTTAGTGCCGCGCCTGTCCCTGATGATGTTCATACAGTTCTTTATCTGGGGCAGCTGGTCGGTAACGCTGGGGCTGGTGATGACCCGACATAACATGTCGTTGCTGATTGGAGATGCGTTCTCAGCCGGGCCTATCGCCTCGATTCTCTCGCCGTTTGTGCTCGGCATGCTGGTGGATCGCTTCTTTCCCTCGCAGAAAGTGATGGCGGTGATGAACCTGGCGGGCGCAGCCATTCTCTGGTTTGTGCCCCAGGCGCTGATCGCAGAGAACGGGGCACTGCTGATCGCCCTGTTATTTGGCTATACGCTCTGCTTTATGCCTACACTGGCGCTCTCAAATAACATCGCCTTTCACAGCCTTGCCAGCAGCCTGAGTTTTCCTATCGTCAGGGTTTTTGGCACCATAGGCTGGATCGCGGCGGGGATCTTTATCGGCGTGACCGGCATTGCTGACAGCATTGTGGTGTTCCAGCTGGCGGCGCTCTGCTCGGTACTGCTGGCGATTTATAGCCTGACGCTGCCACATACGCCGGCACCCGCCAAAGGTTTGCCATTAAAATTCCGGGATATCTTCTGCGCGGATGCTTTCGCGCTGCTGCGATTGCGTCATTTCATGGTCTTCGCTCTGTGCGCCACCCTGATTTCCATACCGCTTGGCACCTATTATGCCTTCACGGCCTCCTGGCTGGCGGATGCGGGTATCCGCAAAGTCAGCACGCTGATGTCGCTGGGGCAGATGTCTGAAATTGCCTTCATGCTGATCATTCCGCTGTTGTTTCGTCGCCTCGGCGTCAAAACCATGCTGCTGATGGGTATGACGGCGTGGTTCGTCCGCTATGCCCTGTTCGCGCTGGGCATGAGTGATGAGACCCGCACGTTGATTTACCTTGGCATCCTGCTGCATGGCATCTGTTACGACTTCTTCTTCGTGGTGGGATTTATCTACACCGATCGGATTGCCGGTGAAAAGGTGAAAGGTCAGGCGCAAAGCATGGTGGTGATGTTCACCTATGGCATCGGCATGCTACTGGGATCGCAAATCTCCGGTGCGCTCTACAACCATCTGGTCGCCGGCAACGCCAGCGCGCAGAGCTGGGCAATCTTCTGGTGGATCCCCGCGCTTGCCGCTGCGCTGATTGCGATTATCTTCTTTTTCTCGTTCAAATACCGTGATTAGGCGGTAGCGGAACACAGGAGTTAATGATGAAAACAGTTAAGGGTCCGGGCATCTTCCTGTCACAGTTCATCACTACGCAGCCGCCGTTTAACTCGCTGGCGGGTCTGGGAGAATGGGCCGCCGGGCTGGGATATCGGGCGTTACAAATCCCCTGTCATCAGCCTGCTATTTTCGATCTTGAAAAGGCGGCGGTGAGCCAGACATACTGCGACGAGGTGCGGGGAGTGCTGGCCGGTTTCGGGCTGGAGATCAGCGAGCTTTCCACCCATCTTGAAGGACAGCTGGTTGCGGTTAACCCGGCCTACGACCTCGCGTTTGATAATTTTGCGCCAGCAGCATTGCGTGGCGATCCCGTCCGGCGCACCGACTGGGCTATTACCACGCTGAAGCGTGCGGCGGCAGCTTCTGAGAAGCTCGGCCTGCGGGCACATGCTACCTTTTCCGGTTCGTTCGCCTGGCCCTGGTTCTACCCCTGGCCGCCGCATCATGAAGCGCTGTTTGATGAGGCGTTTGCCGAACTGGCGCGCCGCTGGCTGCCGGTGCTGGATGTGTTTGACCATCACGGCGTTGACCTCTGTTATGAGATTCATCCCGGCGAAGATCTGCATGACGGTGTCACGTTTGAGCGTTTTCTGTCAGAGGTGAATCATCATCCGCGCTGTAATATCCTGTTCGATCCCAGCCATCTCCTGCTGCAACACATTGACTATCTGCAGTTCATCGACCTCTATCATTCGCGTATCAGAGCCTTTCACGTTAAGGATGCGGAGTATCAGCTCAACGGGCGCAGCGGCGTCTATGGCGGCTATCAGCCGTGGCTGTCGCGTGCCGGACGGTTTCGCTCGCCAGGCGATGGTCAGATCGACTTCACCCGCATTTTCAGCAAGCTGGCGCAGTACGACTATGACGGCTGGGCAGTGCTGGAATGGGAATGCTGCCTGAAAGAGGGTGAGACCGGGGCGCGTGAAGGCGCAGAGTTTATCCGCCGGCACATCATTCCGGTGTCTGACCGCGCCTTTGATGATTTTGCTCTGGCAGAGAACGGCCCATCGGTACGTCATCAGCTGGGTCTGGATCGCGACGCCTGAGGCGGCGCAGCGTCAGCGGGTGTGGCACGGGTTAAAACAGAGGGATCTTATGTCAGTTCAGAAAATCGCGCGGATGGCGGGCGTCTCAGTCGCCACGGTTTCCAGGGTGCTGAATAACAGTGACAGCGTAAAACCGGCGAACCGGCAGAAAGTCCTCGCCGCAATCGAAGAGAGCAACTATCAGCCCAACCTGCTGGCGCGTCAGCTGCGCACGGCGCGCAGCTCGATGATTCTGGTGCTGGTTTCCGATATCTCCAATCCGTTCTGCGCCGAGGTGGTCAAAGGCATTGAGGAGCAGGCGGAGAAAAACGGTTATCGCATCCTGTTATGTAATTCGGGCGCGGATATCGCCCGATCGCGATCCAGCCTGCAACTGCTCTCCGGGAAGATGGTAGATGGCATCATCACTATGGATGCCTTCAGCAAACTGCCGGAACTGAGTCAGCTGATAGGCGCTGCACCCTGGGTTCAGTGTGCGGAACATGATGACAGCGGCCAGGTCTCCTGCGTCGGCATTGATGATGAAGCCGCTGCGCAGTCCGTGGTGCGCTATCTGGCTGAGCACGGGCATCAGCGGATTGCGCTGATCAACCACGACCTCAGCTACCGCTATGCCCGTCTGCGTCAGCAGGGCTACATCCACCAGCTCGATAAACAGCAATTGACCTGGCAGGCTATCGCGTTCGCCAGGGAGCTGAGTTTCAATGCCGGTAAAGCGGCGATGGATCAACTGCTGGGCGCTGAAACACGACCTGACGCGGTGTTTGCGGTGTCCGATACGCTGGCCGCCGGTGCGATGGCGGCGATCCAACAGGCGGGCCTGCTGATCCCTCAGGACATTGCCGTGGTGGGGTTTGACGGTAGCGAACTGGCCAGCATGGTCTCACCGCCGCTGACAACGCTGGCTCAGCCCTCGAAGGAGATAGGCCGTAGGGCCTGTGAACTGCTGCTGCAAAAAATTGCCTGGCCCGACGCGTCGCCGCAATGCGTAATCATGCAGAGTGAACTGGTGGTGCGAGCCAGCAGCTTAAAGCAACATCAGCAACCCTTTTCTCCGGATAACGATTCCTGTATTGTCCACTAAAACGCGACAGTGATTGCTCATTCAGACCATTGTGTGGCTGTCAGGTTTACTTATATGCTGTCTCCATCGAAGGGCATTCGCACTTCCCGAATCAACGAAGGGGCAGAATATGATTGAGCAAAGATTGTCAGAACAACGCGGTGTGGGCGATCACGGCTGGCTGAATTCACGTCACACCTTCTCTTTTGCAAACTACTGGGATCCGAAACAAGCGGGCTTTTCTGATCTGCTGGTGATCAACGATGATCGGGTTGCCAAAGGACGTGGTTTTGGTGCCCATCCGCACAGCAACATGGAGATTATCTCCTATGTGCTGGAAGGCGCACTGGAGCATAAAGACTCGATGGGCACCGGCTCGGTGATTGTCCCAGGCGACGTGCAGCTGATGAGCGCTGGCAGCGGTGTGACCCACAGCGAGTTCAACCACTCGGGCACCGAGGGCGTTCATTTTCTGCAAATCTGGGTGGTACCGGCAGAGAAAAATAGCCCGCCAGGCTACCAGCAGATGTCGGTCAGCGAAGCGGATAAACGCGGTAATCTGCGGCTGATTATTTCGCCGGAAGGTGAAAATGGGGCATTACGGGTGCGCCAGGATATTCGCATCTATGCGGGACTGTTTCAGGGGGACGAGCAGCAGACAATCACGCTGCCGGACGATCGCTACGCCTATATTCATGTGGCGCGCGGCAGTGTCAGAGTCAATGGCCTGCAGTTTAATGCCGGAGATGGTGCGCGGGTTCGCGATGAGAAAACGCTGTCCTTCAGTCACGGTGAAGGGGCGGAGGTGCTGTTATTCGATCTGCGTCCGAATGAAGTGAATCATCCAACCCGTTAAAACGAAAACTGCGCGGCTTCCACCGCGCAGTTTTTTTTGCATTACTGAGCGTTAAGGAACGCCAGCAGATCCTGATTCAGTTGATCCTGATGCGTCACCGCAAAACCGTGCGGCGCATTGTCATAAACCTTGAGTTCAGCACCCTCAATCATCTCCGCCGCGACTTTGCCGGTAGATTCAAACGGCACGATCTGGTCGTTGCTGCCGTGAATCACCAGCGTCGGCACATTCACTTTCGCTACGTCAGCACGGAAATCGGTCTCAGCAAAAGCGGTGACGCAATCAACGGTGCTTTTCAGTGAAGCGAGCAGCGCGATGTTCAGCGTCTGCGTCATGACGCCATCAGAAACGGTCTGTCCGGCATTGGTCCCATAAAACGGTGTAGCGAACTCTTTGATAAACTGCGCGCGATCCTTAAGCAGGCCATCACGAATCCCTTCAAACACCGACATATCGACACCCTGCGGGTAGTCTGCCGTTTTGCCAAAGATTGGCGTGACGGCACCGAGCAGCACCAGTGCCGCGACGCGATCGCTGCCATAGCTGCCGATATAGCGCGTGACGTCGCCGCCACCCATTGAGAAACCAACCAGCGTCACATTCTGCAGGTCGAGATGGGTGATTAAATCGTTGATATCAGAAGCAAAGGTATCGTAGTTATTACCGGTCCAGGGCTGATCAGAACGACCAAAACCACGACGGTCAAACGCAATAACCCGATAACCTCGCTCCGCCAGGAAGTTCATCTGGCTGTCCCACATATCGGCATCCAGCGGCCAGCCGTGGCTGAACAGAACCGGCTTACCGGTGCCCCAGTCTTTAAAGTAGATCTGTGTGCCGTCGGTCGTTTTAAAGGTGCTCATGGTATTGCCCTCTGTATGACGTGATGGATGAAAACAAGGTAGCGGCAGTCATACTGGCGCCACCAGATAGCGAACCTCAGGTGAATGTTCACCCTGATGAAATGCGAAAACCCGCCGCTCTATCTTTTTATCGTTGATGGTGTAGCGCTCTTTCTGACGCAGATGCTCGACCCAGGAGCCGACCACAAACGTCTCAACGAAAATGCCAGGCTGCAGGATATCTTCATAAAGTGACCAGTTGATGGCGCCGCCGCGACGCCTGACCCGCCGCATATCCTGCATGCAGACGGTAAAGGCATGTGCATCATCAATATTAATCCGGTATTCGTAATTCACCATGACCGGCCCGCGTTCGTGACGGATATCCAGCACAGGCGCATTGACGCCATCACCAACCATATCGAGATTGAGATCGGGATCCTGATCGAGCCGCCAGCGCCAGACGGTGCTGCTGGCCAGTACCATGCCCAGCGCGGCGATGCAGAGTGACAGCGGAATACTGAAGTGAGAGGCGAGCTGTCCCCAGAGCGCGCTGCCGGCGGTCATGGAGCCGAAGAACACCGTCAGATAGACCGCCAGCGCGCGGGCTTTCACCCATTTCGCGGCGCTGCGCTGTGCGCCGAGATTCAGCGTCGACAGCACCGCAATCCAGGCAAAACCGGTGAAGAACTCAAACGCATTCAGCAGCCAGAAGTGTCGCACATAGGCCAGCGCCAGCATAGTCAGGGCGAAGAGGAGACTGGCGACCACCATCAGGCGATCGGAGCTCAGACGACGGCGCAGACGCGGCAGCAGCACCGCGCCGGTAATTGCGCCGACCCCGATGCAAGCCAGCATGATGCCGTAGCCGCCAGGGCCGAGACCGAGTTCACGGCGTGCCACCAGCGGCAGCAATGCCCAGCCCGCGCTGCCAAACAGGAAGAACGAGAAGGTTCGCACCAGCACGTTACGCAATACCGGTGCCGCGTGAACGTAGCGCAGACCCGCCCTTACCGCCGGGAAGAAGTGCTCGGGTGGGAGGCGCTGCACGCTCGGCTCCGCTTTCCAGCGCCAGAGCACCCAGGTGACGCCCAGCACCGACAACGCATTGAGCAGGAAGACCATCCAGGGGCCGGTGAACGACAGGATCAACCCACCCAGGGCCGGTCCGATGGCGCGACTGATATTAATGCCCAGTGAGTTAAGGGCAATGGCAGGCCCGAGTTCCGGCTTGGTCACCAGATCCGGCACGATCGCCTGGAAGGGCGGCGAACTCATGGCGGCACCCGCGCTCAGCAAAAAGGCAGCGGCCAGCAGCACTTCGGGTGTCACATGACCGGTCCAGGCGAGCACGGTCAGTCCGGCGGCGGCGGTAAAGGTCCACAGTTGGGAAAACAGCAAATATTTACGCCGGTCAACGATATCCGCCATGACGCCGGAAGGCAGCGCGAACAGAAACATCGGCAGGCTGCTGGCTGCCTGCACCAGGGCCACGGCCAGTGGATCGGCACTCAGCGTCAGCATGGTCCAGTTCACGCCGACATCGTTCATCCATGAACCGATATTGGAGACCACGGTGGCGATCCACAGCATGCGGAACACAGGCTGGCGCAGTGGCTGTAGCGGTGAAACCTCATTGGCGGGCCGCGCCTCGGGCGGCTCCTGCTCCAGCTGGTGGATATCATTAACCTGTGCCATGACGGACCCCCTGAAGTTTCGCCGCGCCGATGCGCCAGCCGCCTGGCCCGGTCAGCGCCAGCGTGGTAAAGATAATCAGCAGCAGCCAGCCGAACTGACCTTCCGCCAGTGACCAGCCGTAGTGGACTACCAGCATTGCGACCAGCAGAACCGCGATGATCGGCAGGCAGGCAATACGG
Organism: Pantoea sp. RCC30.1; assembly: GCF_058148845.1. Classification (NCBI taxonomy): domain Bacteria; kingdom Pseudomonadati; phylum Pseudomonadota; class Gammaproteobacteria; order Enterobacterales; family Erwiniaceae; genus Pantoea; species Pantoea sp. RCC30.1. The sequence goes on from NZ_JBXUHX010000001.1 coordinate 466,012, forward strand.
GTTCCCCAGCCGAGAATGATAAAAATCGGGCAGATAACTTCTGCCACGATAGCTGGCAGCAGGCTCATCATCGGTCCCAGCCCGAAGGGATCTTCGATGCGCGTCAGTTCTTCGCCGAAATGCAGAATTTTCGGCAGCCCATGCACCTGTAACAGCAGCAGGCTGCCGGTCAGGCGCAGGAAGAACAGCCCCGCGTTGATACGGGGCGAAAGAGCGATAGCGTTATTCATGATTAAAACGCGAAGCAGCTGCAGCCGAGCGCGCCCCAGAAGGCGTTATCTTCGGCGACCGGCACGCTGGAATCCCGCGCGATCTCATGCGAGTGACGATGAACACCGCACGGGCCGCTGCAGTGATGGACGGCGGGCATCATGCCTGCACGGCTCTGCGCAACCGGCGGGGCACTGCGATAATGACCCGGCACATTCACCACCGGCGACCACTCAGGCAGAACCGGAATAGCAGGCGGTGCATCCGCGCTGAACGATCCCGCGGCATAGACAATATTACCGTCCACCACGGTCAGCACCGACTCGATGCCTTTGATCTCCTCTTCCTGCACGCTGAAAAAGTCTTTGCTCAGCACCGCCAGATCCGCCAGTTGGCCCACTTTAATCTGACCTTTTTTACCCTGTTCACTGGAGAACCAGGCGCTGCCCTGGGTCCAGAGCATCAGCGCCGTTTCGCGATCGAGGCGGGCACTGACATCATACATCTGCATGCCACCCACGGTTCGGCCCGAAACCAGCCAGTAGAGCGCGGTCCAGGGATTGTAGCTGGCAACGCGGGTTGCATCGGTGCCGAGTCCGACCGGAATGCCGGTCGCCAGCATTTTCTGAACCGGCGGGGTGTGGCGGGTAGCTTCAATGCCGTAGCGCTCAGCAAAGTATTCACCCTGGAACGCCATGCGATGCTGCACGGCAATGCCACCGCCCAGCTCTTTAATACGATCGATATTGCGCTGAGTGATGGTTTCCGCATGGTCAAAGAACCAGTGCAGACCATTGAATGGAATATCACGATTCACTTTTTCGAACACATCCAGCATCCGGCTGATCGACTCGTCATAGGTCGCATGCAGACGGAAAGGCCAGCGATGCTCTACCAGATGACGCACCACGCGCTCCAGTTCGTCTTCCATGCCAGGCGCTAAATCCGGACGCGGCTCCAGGAAATCTTCGAAGTCAGCAGCCGAGAAGACCAGCATTTCGCCTGCGCCGTTGTGACGGAAATAGTCGCTGCCCTGGCCTGGCGTCAGCATGTCCGTCCACTTCTCAAAATCTTCCAGTTCATGACCGGGACGTTGAGTGAAGAGGTTGTAGGCGATACGTAGCGTCATCTGCTTCTTCTGATGCAGCTCAGCGATCACTTCGTAATCTTCGGGATAGTTCTGGAAGCCGCCGCCCGCATCAATCGCGCTGGTCAGACCCAGACGGTTCAGCTCGCGCATAAACTGGCGTGTGGAGTTGACCTGCTGTTCCAGCGGCAGTTTCGGCCCCTTCGCCAGGGTAGCGTAAAGGATCATCGCATTGGGACGGGCGATCAGCAGGCCGGTGGGATTGCCATTGCTGTCGCGCTGGATTTCACCGCCCGGCGGGTTCGGGGTCTCTTTGGTGTAGCCAACCACTTTCAGTGCGGCGCGGTTGAGCAGGGCACGGTCATAAAGGTGCAGCACGAAGACCGGCGTGTCTGGGGCTGCTTCGTTGATCTCATCCAGCGTCGGCATCCGGCGCTCGGCAAACTGGAACTCGGTCCAGCCACCGACGACACGTACCCACTGCGGTGATGGCGTGCGCAGCGCCTGCTCTTTCAGCATCCGCAGCGCATCGGCAACCGACGGCACGCCTTCCCAGCGCAATTCAAGATTGTAATTCAGACCCCCGCGAATCAGATGCAGGTGTGAATCGTTCAGGCCCGGCACGGCGGTGTGTCCCTTAAGATCGACTACTTTCGTGCCGTCGCAGTGAAACTCCATCGCCTCTGCCAGCGTGCCTACCGCAACGAACTTACCATCGCGAATCGCAACCGCTTCTGCCACCGGATTGCTGCGGTCAACGGTATGAAATTTGCCATGTGTCAGTATCAGTTCTGCTTTACCGAGCGTAACCATAGATGCTCCTCAACGGGGGTGTCCGGCTTAGCGCGGGACAGGAAGTGCCGCAGATAACAGGGCACGAATGAGCCGGATTATGGTGAGCGGGCTAATGGGTCGTCTAGTTATACAGAGGGATACCTATACCTTCGTATAGTTATACGCAGAGATAATAGTTTGCCGTTGCAGGTCGCCCTACACTGCGACCAGACAGCCAGCAGCAGGGCGATAAACCTGCACTGACCGTCATTTTGCACCGCGCCGGTTGGCGGAAATTTCGTTACATAACCTCTATGGGTGAACGCATGTCCAACGCTAAACTTGAAGTCCTCACGCCACATAACAGCCAGATTATCTTCATCGACCAGCAGCCGCAGATGGCCTTTGGTGTGCAATCCATTGACCGCCAGGTGCTGAAAAACAACACCGTTGCGCTGGCGAAGGCGGCGAAAGTCTTCAATATCCCCACCATCATCACCACGGTAGAAACCGAAAGCTTCTCAGGTCACACCTATCCGGAGCTGCTGGATGTGTTCCCGGGTCAGGATATTCTGGAGCGCAGCTCAATGAACTCCTGGGATGACCAGAAAGTGCGTGATGCGCTGGCCGCAAACGGGAAGAAAAAAGTGGTGGTTTCTGGCCTCTGGACCGAAGTGTGCAACAACAGCTTTGCGCTCTGCGCGATGCTGGAAGGCGATTACGAAATCTATATGGTGGCGGATGCGTCTGGCGGCACCACCAAAGAAGCACACGACTACGCGATGCAGCGCATGATTCAGGCGGGTGTAGTGCCGGTAACCTGGCAGCAGGTGATGCTGGAGTGGCAGCGTGACTGGGCCAATCGTGACACCTACGATGCGGTGATGAACATTGCTAAAGAGCATTCAGGTGCTTACGGCATTGGTGTGGATTACGCCTACACCATGGTGCATAAAGCGCCGTCACGTCAGAAAAGTGAACACCGTACCCTGGCACCGGTGCACGCACCGGTTCGCTAAGCGGCGTCCTGCTGACCGGCAGAGAGCTGCCGGTCAGCAGAGTGGCACAACAGGAGCTGGTCATGAATCCATTACTTCTTTCCCTTGCAGCCGGGGTGCTGATTGGCCTGCTTTATGGTCTGCTTAAGGTACGCTCACCGGCCCCACCTGCGATTGCCCTGGTAGGCCTGCTGGGAATGTTGCTGGGTGGGGCGCTGATGCAGGCGGTATTGCCCGCTGAAAAGCCCGCGACCGCCCTGCAGCAGCCCGATGTTCCGCCCGTTCAATCCTCATTCCGGATAAGCTGAACATGTTGAAATCCTACATTTTTTCTCTCGCGATCGGCCTGCTCGCCGGGGTAATCTATGCCCTGATCAACGTTCACTCTCCGGCGCCGCCGATTATTGCGCTGGTGGGGCTGTTTGGCATGCTGGTGGGCGAACAGTTAATTCCGCTGGCTAAACGTCTGTTACGGCGACAGCCGGTAACGCTCAAGTGGTTCCGCCATGAGTGCGTGCCAAAAATCAGTGGGACACCGCCACCCGATGGCGATAACACCCCTTAAGTCCTCGCGTGTCGCACGGTGAGGCGTTCCAGAGGATACCTGCATGGCGCTCTCCCGGCGTATTGTCATTGTTGATGATGAACGCGCGGTCCGCAGTGGACTGAGCAATCTGTTGCATTCAGACGGCTATTCAACCCGATTATTTGAATCCGGTGAGGCGTTGCTGAGCGATGAGGATGCGCTTTCTGAGGCGGGCATGCTGATCATTGATGTCGGCCTCAAGGGCATGTCCGGCTTTGAGCTCTTTACCCTCCTGAAGCAGCGGGCCGATCTGCCGCCGGTAATTTTTATCTCGGCAGATTTGGAAGAAACCACGCTGTGGTATGCCATTGCGCTGGGCGCTGTGACTTTTTTGCGAAAGCCGATTGATATTGATACGCTGCTGACACTGATCCGTTGCGAGTTATCTCAGGGAGATGTGCGCTGATGAGCCTTCTTTCGGTTAATTTCCAGGAGAGTGACGACGCAGGGATCGCGATTGAAAATTTTGACACGTTGATGCCGCTGGCACAGGAGGGCTGTCTGCTCTGGATGCTGGCGCGCCGGACGTCTGGCGAGTCAATACTCATTGCCACCGGTAATAGTGACGACGTCACGTTTCAGGCGACCCAACAACTCAAAAATGAGCGCGCGCTAGCGGCGTATCTCTCTCCCCGCTGGGCCATTACCGCCACCGGTACCACCCGTTACCTCAACCGTTATGCGTTGATTTACCCCACGTTTCCGTTTCGCACCCTGGCTAACAATCTCGCGACCCCTCCCGACAAAATCGCCGACTTCCTGCAGGTTGCGTTGCAGCTTTGCTACACGCTCGGTCAGGCGCATCATCAGGGCATCGTGCATGGGGATATCAAGCCGGGTCATTTTTTTATCACTGACGATGGCCGGTTCCGACTGGGCGGGTTTGGACTTGCCTCGCTGGCGGCGCAGTCGGCAGAGAAAAACAACCTGCGCGCCACCGGCGGCACGCTGGCTTATATGTCACCTGAGCATACTGGCCGCACGCCGCATCCGGTCAGCAGCCTCAGCGATCTCTACAGCCTGGGCGTAGTGTTATATGAATATCTGACCGGTAAGCTGCCGTTTGGCTCACCGGATGCGGGAGAAGCGGAGTGGATCCATCATCACATCGCCAGCGCGCCCCGGCCAGCCGAACAGGTCAGAGAGGATGTGCCGCCGATGCTCTCGGTGATTCTGCTGCGTCTGCTGGCAAAGTCACCCGCTGACGGCTACCAAAGCGTGCAGGGGCTGATGGCCGATCTGCGCCGCTGCCAGGCAACGCTGACAGCGGAGAATACCATCGCATCCTTTACGCCCGGTCTGCAGGAGCGGTTCAGCACCAGCTTCCGGCCCGAGACGCTGTTCACTCTGCATCCGCAGGCCCGCGCATTGCTGACGACGCTGGAGTCGGTCAACCACACCGGAACGCAGAGTCTGGTGATGCTGAGTGGTGCGCCCGGCTCGGGTAAATCTGCCATTATCGCTTCCGCCCTGAAAACCCTGCAGCACCGACAGATTCTGCTGGCCGCCAGCAAAGCCGATCAACATTCGCCGGCCGTACCCTATGCCGCAGTGGCCTCCGCGTTTCGCACGGTCACGCTTTACCTGCTGGGATTATCGGCTCAGGAAGTCAGCAAATGGCGGGGACGACTGTTGCGGATTTTGGGTGGGTATACCGATTTAGCCATTGAGCTGGTGCCTGAGTTAAAACAGCTGCTGAATATCCAGGCCTTACAGCCGGTCGTGCGGCATGCCCCGGACGCCCGCGAGCAGTTTAATCAGATGGCCTCTGCGCTTATTCATGCTTTTGCCACGCCTGGCCGTCCGCTGGTGATGCTGATTGATGATGTTCACTGGGCAGATAATGCCACGCTGCAACTGCTGGAAAACCTGATAACCCGTAATGAGCATCTGCCGTTTATGCTGGTGCTCGCCTTCCGGGAGGGCGATTCGATGCCCTGTCCGATGATTGCCGGGTTTCTGCTGCGCATCAGAGCCGCCGCACCACGGGTAGTCGCGCTGATGCCGCAGCCGCTGAGTGTTAAAAGCATCGGCCGCTGGCTGGCGGGGAGACTGCATACCCGTCCCGGCGGCAATCGCGAGCTGGCACAGATACTCTTTGAGAAAACCGGTGGTAATCCGCTCTCTGTGCAGGAGTTCTTCCGGCAGGCGGTGGATGATGGGGTGATTAACTTACATCAGAATCCACCGAAATGGCATTACGACAGCCAGGCGCTGATGGCGCGTCACTACACCGACAATGTGGCCTCGCTGGTGTTAAGTCAACTGACGCGGATGCCGGAGAGCACACGTCAGCTGCTGGGGTCGCTGGCTTGTCTGGGGGCCAGCGGCGAGCTGTCGCTGTTAGGTCATCTCAACGCGACACCCGTGACGTTGATTCAGCAAAAGCTCGAGCCAGCTGTCAGCAGTCGTTTCATCAACCTGACTGGTGTGCACTATGCCTTTACTCACGATCGCGTGCACAACGCGGCGTTATTGCTGCCCGACCTCCGGCAGCAACAACATCTTCACCAGCAGGCGGCGGCCTGGCTGTCAGCAGCGGTTGTTACCGCCGATAACAGTGAGACCCTGTTCCGCGCGGTTTATCATATTGGCATGATTGCTGAACTGCCGCTCAGTATTGCTGACCGTGAACTTTACTATCCCCTCTGTCTGCGCGCTGCGCAGGCGGCGAAACGTGCCGGGGATTATCTCTCGGCGCTGCGCTATCTGCGCACCGCCCAGCGGCTCAGCCAGCGTATGTTTTCCGACAATGACTTTATGCTGGGCTTCGATGAAGCGGAGTGCGAGTTTCTGCACGGTAATCTTACTACCGCGCAAACGCTTTGTACCCGACTGCTGAATGAGCCGGGCACACTCACTGAAAAATCGATGGCCGCCTGTCTCTCGGCGGAAATTCACATGCGGCAGTCTGACAACCATCTGGCGCTGGAAACCGCGCTGGCCTGGCTGGCTGTCTTTGGTGTGCATCTCAACCGGGATCCTGATGACGCGCAGATCGACGCCGCCTGGCTGGCGCTCAGGACTCGCATTGGCGACTCCCCGCAGTCTGCTTTTGCCGGGCTGCCACTGAACAGCAATCCCGAAATTGAGTCGATCCTTAACCTGATGGCCAGCACCATTTTTGTCTCTGCCTACGACTGCCCGCAGCTGCATCTGATTCTGGTCTGCCGGATGCTGGATATGACGCTGGAGCACGGCATGACCGGCGCTTCTGCGTTTGGTCTGGCCTGGTTCAGTGTGCTGACGGGCGAACGCTATCAGGCCTGGCACTTGAGTTATGCCTGTGGCCAGGTAGCACGTGAGCTGGTGGAGCGGCATGACTTTATCCGCTATAAAGCCCGTACGCTGCTGCCACTGGATCAGGTGGGGATCTGGACACAGCCGCTGGATGTCGCCGTCGAATGCGCCCGTGAAACTTTTCGCGTCGCGGTAAGGCACGGCGATCGCTCCTTTGCCTGCCTCTCATTGCGACATCAGATCATGAACGCGCTGACGCGCGGCGATCACCTGGAGTCGGTGATGACCTCTATTGAGCGCGGACTCGCCTTTACCCGCAAAACGGTTTATCCCGACGTCGAGAATGTGCTGCTGATGCAGAAGCAGCTGGTAAGGCAGTTGCGTAACAGTAATGGGTTCAGAGCAGGCGAGCGCGACGAGGTTTTGCCGCTGGTGGCAGGCAGTGAGCCAGGACCGATCTCCGGCCCTAAAGCGATGGTGCGGTTCTGGGCAGGACTGTATCGGGGAATGGCCTATTTCTATGCCGGTGAATACGGTAATGCGCTTCGCTGTCTGGCAGACATTCAGCCACTGATCAGCGCGGTGCCCGCTTACATCTTCCTGATGGATCAGCATTTTTACAGTGCATTGTCCCTGAGTCATCAGCCTGAAACTGCTGATAGCGACGCGCTGCGAAGCCATCTGGATAAGTTTGCCGGCTGGACTGACCTCAATCCCGGTCTGTTTGCGGACAAATATGCCCTGGTGAAGGCAGAGTGTGCCCGACTCAGCGGCGACACGGGCGAGGCGCTGAAGCAGTATGAAAATGCAATCCGTCTCTCGCGGCAGTCGGGATATCTGCACATTCATGCGCTGGCAAATCAGCTGGCGGGTCGCTATTGCAAAGCCTTGCAGCTCGATACAGCCGCAGATGCCTACATTAAAGCGGCAATGGCCAGCTGGGAGAACTGGGGAGCACAGGCGATGGTGCGCCAGCTGGAGCAGCACTATCCGCATCTGGCCGCGCCGGTGCAAAACAGCGCGCTAACGACCATTCCTTTCACTCAGGACGCCGCTTTCTATGATCTGGAAAGTGTCCTGACCGCCGTGCGCGCATTGACGGAAGAGATCAATCTGGATCGGCTGATTCATACCCTGATGCAGATGCTGCTGGAGCGGGCGGGTGCCCAGCGGTGTCGTCTTATCCGCATTCTGGATGGCAATCTGCCAGAGACGCAGGCCTGGGCGGAAAGCACGGCCGATGGCGTGCGGGTGCAGATTGTTAAAGAGCGGCCCGACGCGACCGACCTGCCGCTATCGATACTGTCAGCGGTGATCCGCACCGGCCAGGAGATTCGCACCGGCAAACCAGAGACGTTCAGTCCGTTCAGTCAGGATCCTTACCTGGTCGCCTCGGGTGCAGCGGTGCTCTGTGTACCGATGTTCAGACAGGCCAATATGGTCGGGGTACTCTATCTTGAAAACCGCCTGATGCCCGATGCGTTCACCGCTGAGCACTCCCATATCGTGAAAACATTGAGTGCGCAGGCGGCGGTTTCCCTTGAGACGGCCCGACTTTACGCGGAGCTGCTGGAGGAGAACAACCATCGTCGGCAGGTTGAGAAACAGCTGCGTGCCAGCAAAACCTCACTGATGCTGGGCGAGAAGATCAGTCATACCGGCACCTGGCGCTGGGAAGTGACGGAGGACATGATGATGGTCTCTGAAGAGTATGGCCGGATTCTGGGGCTGCCAGCCGAACAGAAGGGGCTGTCGATGGCAGACTTCCTGACCCGCGTTCATCCCGATGATTATGAGTGCATCAGCGAACTGGTGACGCACAGCGTCAGTCAGGGACGCAGCATGGAGGCTGATTTCCGGGTGCTCAGGCCGGATGGTGAATGCCGCTATATCAAAGGCATCGGTGAGCCGGTAGACAATTTCCCCGAGGTGAAGGAGTACTTCGGCACCATTTCCGATATCACCTCGCAACGTCTGGCGGAGGATAGCGCGCGAATGGCGCAGGCGGATCTGGCCCGAGTCACCCGTGCCACCACCGTCGGGCAGCTTACCGCGTCCATTGCCCACGAAATCAGTCAGCCGTTAATGTCGATCGTGGCCAATGCGGGCGCCAGCCTTCGCTGGCTGAAGCGGGAACCGCTGATGCTGGAAAATGCCAGCAGCGGTCTGGATGAAATTATCAAAGAGGGGCAACGTGCCGGGGAGATTATTCGTGGTCTTCAGGCGCTGACCCGCAATCATGAGTCGAGTTTTGCTTCGGAAAACCTGCATCTGATTGCCCGCGATATTCTGGCGCTCTCCCGGATTGAGCTGGAACGACGCGGGATTTCGCTGGAACTAAAACTGCGGGCCGCGAAGGCAGATATTTTCTGCGACCGCGTTCAGATTCAGCAGGTGTTGCTGAATCTGGTGATCAATGCGATCGATGCCATGTCGGACGATCTGCCGCGTGCGGCGCTGTTGCGCCTATCATCAGAGAATCCCACTCCTGATACTCTGCGCTTTGAGGTGCGGGATAGCGGCTGCGGATTGCCTGACGACGTGCGGGAACGGATTTTTGAGTCGTTCTATACCACGAAAAAAGGCGGCATGGGCATGGGGCTAACCATCAGCAAAGGGATCATCAAAAAGCATTGCGGTGAATTAGGCGCAGAGAACCGCGCGGAAGGGGGGAGCTGTTTCTGGTTTACACTGCCGCTGGGATAAGCGAGTGGAGCAGGATGTCTGCCTGGCCTTAGCGGCGTCGGCTGTGATCAATGTTAAGCCGCTCTGCCGCCCGGACCAGATCGGTTAGCGAGCGTGCATTCATCTTCTCCATCACCCGTCGTTTGTGGACTTTAGCCGTAATTTCACTGACGCCCATTTCGGCGGCGATCTGCTTATTCAGCAGACCGCTAATGGCCAGCATCATCACCTCGGTTTCACGTGGCGTAAGGGTCTGATGTCGCTGCACTATCTCACGCCGCTCTTCAGAAGAGGCCAGATTCTGCTCTGCAATCTGTAAGGCTTCCGAAACCGCCTGCAAAATACGCTCAGGATCAACGGGCTTAGTCAGAAACTCGTAAGCGCCAGTTTTCATCGCCCGCACCGTGACCGGGATGGTTCCGAAGCCAGTCAGGAAGATCGTGGGAATGGCATAGCCGCGATCGATCAACGCCTGGGCGACATCAAACCCATCTGCGCCGGGCAGATTAATATCCAGAATCAGGCAACAGGGAAGTGGAGTCACAGCGTGTGCCAGGAAATCATCAGCTGAAGAGAAAGAGATAACCGTGTAATCGTCGGCGGTAAGCAGATTACGTAGTGCAGAAGTCACAGCCGCGTCGTCGTCAACGATATATACGATGGGATTCATAAGGACCTCATTTCAGCCAGAGTTTTACTGATCATTTAATTAAGCATGACGCGCAAAGAGGCCCTGATGGGAGTGCGTCGGGCAGGGTTAACAGGATATTACCATAACAGTAATCATTATCATCTTATAATTAACGGCTTATTAAAATTCAGATAAATTACTGATTGATATGGTTAAATCATGAGCATTGAATCATGTAGCTGTGTAGGAATTCTCGTTGTGAGTGTCGTGCTTTGTCATTTAAACGCCATATTCGTGCCATTCATAAGTCACTTAATAACGGCCAGGAGAATAGTGCCTTGCAGGTGCGGAAATAGTCCATACGCCGGTTTGCCGGATTACATCGTTTCAGCAGAACTTAATACGCAACAAGAAAGTGACAGTGCGAAATTAATTCAGATGTTAAGCGGTACGGCAGATGAGGGCGGGGCAATTCAGCGGCATCTAATAAAAGCCATGCCCTGAACGGTTCAGTGCATGGCGGGCGCTGAGGGCTATCAGAAGCTCAATCTGAAGCCTGCGGTTGCATAAACAGGGGTTTCGACCTTATTACCTTTCTGGTAGGTCACCTCAGAATAGATCGAGGCATTAGGAGCAACATCAGCGGTTAAGCCGATACCATATTTACCTACGTTGCCGGAATAGTGCGTGTTGAAAGCCACATCATTGATCTCTGTCTTGTTGCTTTTAACGAACTCACGGGCAGCGGCAACTTTGGCGTAAGGTCGCACGCTGTGGTCCAGCACGCTGAACTCGCTCTCAAGCAGCGTACCGATTTCACCCTGAACACTGTCGGCGGCGTGAACTTTTGCCGCCATACCGTTATCCAGGTTGTAGTTTGCTTTTCCGATGCGCGAGTATGCCACCCTGCCATAAGGTGTGACTTTGAACGGCCCGGTTAATGCCAGCGTGTAACCTGTTTCGGCGGCTGTGGTGAAGGTGTTCTGGTCATAGTTTCCTTTGACCCGGCTTCCACCGTTCATGCTGGTGGTCACTTCATTGTTGAGATGGTTAGCTTTCACCAGCAGGTCGGCATATAAGCCGCTGTTATCAAACCAGGTGGTATACAGGCCGCCACTGTAACTGCGAATGTTCCCGTTATCATTGTGTTCAGACTGAATTGTCGTCTTGCTGAAAGTGGTAAAAGCACCCATTAACAGCGTGCCGTTGCCGATCTCGCGCTGTTTATCAGCCCCGATCTGCATGCCATTCAGAGAAGAACGAAATGTACTGTAGCCATTGTCATCAAGGCGGGAGTTCTGATTAATGTAACGCGCCCAGACGCCTGTATCGCCACTCTGGCGGCGCAGGTCGCCCATTCTCTGACGCAGCGTGCTGGTTTCAGCATCCAGAATAACTCTGGGTGCGGTAGCCAGATTAATGACCGCCTGAGCGCTATTACTTAGTTGCGGCTGGGCAAATCTTGCCTGCTGCAAAGCGTCTGCCAATCGTGACGTTTCCTGCGACGGTAATTCTCCCGGTTTGCCACCGGCTAAATACCATTCGGTATGTCCGTTCCCGGTTTTACTGTAAAGCTTATATTGCCAGACACCCGCCTCAACAACGCCGCCATTATTAAGTAAATTGAAGCGCGCATCGCCGCTGTTGATATAAACCAGTTGCACATTGCGGGGATTAGCAATTTCCCGACCGGTATCGTCAACAACGATTCCAAAACGTCCGGTCGCTTTTTCAGAAACCGTTATTCTGTCACTTACCGCATCGGCAAGGCTGGTTGTAAGATAAAAAGTACCCTCACCGGAAAGATTTTTTAACGCGAGCTGATTGAACTGCGCGCCAGAGGCATAGGCAGCAAGGCCAACACGGCTGCCGGGCTGCATGACCAGATTATCGATACGCGTAACCAGTTCCGGTCCGACTTTATCCGGCAGCGGTGCATCACCATCGTCACCATCGCCGATCCAGGCCGGACCAATTTCCATTGAGCCTGCCAGGGTCAGGTTTTCAATATAAACATTCGCACCAGAAACCGGAGAATTAACGGTAACGTCAGTTGAGTTAATATCGTTGTTTGAAATATCTAATTCAGCCTGCGGGCCAATAAACAACTGTCCCGTAGAGACGGAACCCGTACCCATTTCAATTACGCCTGAGCCACTCACGGTGGTGTTGCGGATAGCAGGGTTAGCAGACTGATTATCATTGTCATAACGGACCAGTGAGATACGAGAGTTATCAGTAACCAGCGTCTCAGTAGCCAACCCGTCGCCCTGAATATATAAATTGCTCTCTCCGGTCAGGGTGATGTTGTTTACAGCGGGGAGCTGAGTTAAAGAGAGTTCCGCATCGTTATAAGTGGTGCCTGAAATGATTTGTGTATCGTAGTATGCCCCGGCACTCCAGGCAGCGGGGGAGAGACTGATAATGAAAGAGGCAACCCCTAATGAAAGGGTGGTTTTTTTGTGGTTAAAAGCGTTCATGATTTACATCCCTATAAGAATTAATTTAAAAATAATTGTGCAGCATCAGCGCAGTGCTGATTATTTGAAACATGGATGAAGTTATGCGGAATAGTTAATTGACGCTTCCCGGTCGATTATTTATCGGCTCCCTGCAGGCCAGACAATAAGCTTCCAGCCGCGCAATATATGGCGGTGAATCAGAGAAAAGGGAATCAGTCGTTAACACGCAGCGTAAAGCGTGCAGGGTAAATGCAAAGAGAGGGTAGATTGCGCGGCTTTTCATTGTCATCCCTGTTTATAGAGTCTTTTATCTGTGCGTCCTGGCACCGTGCGAAATTAACGGAATCCTTACAAATGTCAAGCACGGCTTAACATACCAGTGAAAATTCTGATTATGGAGCCACCGGGCTATGAATGCCTGACGAAGTGAAAGCGCCAGGCTAAGCCGTCTGCGTATCCTCGCACGGGGGCTTCAGAAATGTTTATTATTATAGTTACAACATGCCTTATTTGAGAAGATTTAATTATAACCTCAGCCATCGAGCAGTTATCGCTTAACACCACAAAAAGAGCCGCTCACATCCGTGACTGATGCATCAGAAAAACACGACGGACTTCACGCGGTAAGAAGTCATTACATTTTAAAAATCCTTACCTGTCAGCAATTAACCTTAATAAGCGTAGCGGTATTGATGGCGCGGTGGCTAATCCTCACTAAGCTTGTGATGCAACCCTCTAAATACAGGGGTATTTTTCCAGCAGGAATCTTTTTGCACTGTCGTCATGAGGCTTATATGAGTGAAAATTACTGCACCATTGTCTTCAATGGTGAACGGTTGAAAGGGTTAGCCGATCAACCGCTGATCGACTTTCTGGACGCTCACGGGAAAAAATTACCTCATGTCTGCTATCACCCGGCCTTGCCGCCGCTGCAAAGCTGCGATGTCTGTTGGGTAGAGGCCAATGGCGAGCGGGTTCGCGGCTGCACGCTTCGCACTGAAGAGGGCCTGGCGGTACAGAGCGAAGGCAGTTCGCTCAAGGCCGCACAGCAGGAGGGTATGGATCGGCTGCTCAACCGTCATGAGCTTTACTGTACCGTTTGTGAGCACAATACCGGTGACTGCACGCTGCATAATGCCGTGGCCGATATGCACATCCCGATTCAGTACTATCCTCATCAGCCCAAGCCTTACGCGAAAGATCACTCCAACCCGTTTTACACCTACGATCCCGACCAGTGCATCTTATGCGGGCGCTGTGTCGAGGCGTGCCAGAATGTCGAGGTCAATGAGACGCTGTCGATTGACTACACCCAGGCACATCCGCGTGTACTCTGGGATGGCGGCACAGAAATTGCCGGTTCCAGCTGCGTCAGCTGTGGACACTGCATCACAGTTTGCCCATGTAATGCATTGATGGAAAAAACCATGCAGCCCGATGCAGGTCCCTTCACTGCAATGGATGAGGGGCTTAAGCGTCCGTTAATCGATTTCGTCAAAACGATGGAAAACAGCATCGGCATGGAGCCGATTACCGGCGTTTCGAAAATCGATGTTGCGCTGCGCCAGTCTGAGATCAAACGCACCAAAACGGTCTGCACCTATTGCGGCGTAGGTTGTAGCTTTGAAATCTGGACCCGCGATCGTCACATCCTTAAAGTTCAGCCGGTCGCGGAAGCCCCGGCTAATGGCATATCGACCTGCGTCAAAGGTAAATTTGGCTGGGATTTCGTCAACAGCCCGGAGCGCCTGACGACCCCGTTGATCCGCGAAAACGGTCGCTTCCGGCCGGCCAGCTGGGATGAAGCTTTGCAGCGGGTTGCAGAAGGTTTACAGGGCGTTGCCCGGAAATATGGTGGCGATGCGATTGGCTTTATCGGCTCCAGCAAGGCCAGCAACGAAGAAGCCTATCTCACTCAGAAAATCGCCCGTTTAATCTTTGGCACTAACAATGTCGATAACTCCTCGCGCTATTGTCAGAACCCGGCGACAGAAGGGCTTTTCCGCACCGTGGGCTACGGTGGCGATGCCGGAACGATAAAAGATCTGCAGCAAACTGATTTGATTGTGCTGGTCGGCAGCAACCTCTCCGAGAACCATCCGGTGATTGCGTCGCACATTAAGCAGAGCCACAAACATCGCGACCAGAAACTGCTGGTCGTTGATCCGCGCCGTCATGAAATGGCGGAACGGGCTGACTGCTATCTGCGCATCCGACCCGGCACGGACCTGGTCTGGGCCTCGGCGATGGCGAAATATATGTTCGATCACGGTTATGCCGATGACGCGTTTCTGGCGCAGCGGGTTAACCAGGTTGAAGAGTACCGCGCCTCACTTGCTCCCTTTACGCTGGCCTTTGCCAGTGAGATCTGTGGACTGAGCATGACAGAGCTGACGAACGCGGCGGAGATGATCGGCCAGGCAGGAAGCGCCTGCATATTGTGGGCGATGGGGATTACCCAGCACAGCCACGGAGCTGACACCAGTACGGCGCTGTCGAACCTGCTGCTGGTCACCGGCAACTATGGCCGGCCGGGAACCGGCGGCTTTCCGATGCGCGGACACAACAACGTGCAGGGTGCCAGTGACTTCGGCTGCCTGAGCAATCTCTATCCGGGCTATGAAAAAGTCACTGACGCTGCGGCGCGCGAGAAATGGGCGCGTGCCTGGGGCGTCTCGCCTGATGCACTCTCCGACAAGCCGGGCGCCGATAACTTCAAAATGGTGCAGGAGGCCGGTGAAGGCAAAATCCGCGCGATGTACATCACCGGAGAAGAGACGGCATTTGCAGATGCTGAAGCCACGTCAGTGCATGACGCCTTCAGCAAGCTGGAATTTATGGTGGTTCAGGACATATTTATGTCGCGCACCGCCGAATTTGCCGATGTAGTGCTGCCCGGTGCACCCAGCGTGGAGAAAGAGGGCACGTTTGTGAATACCGAGCGGCGCATCCAGCACTTTTCCCCCGCCATGAAACCGCTGGGCGATTGTCGTCCTGACTGGCAGATCTTTACTGAACTTGCCGCGCGCCTTGGTCATCCGTGGCATTACCCGAATCCGGGCGCGATTATGGCTGAAGCGGCGGGCATTGCAGAGATTTTCGCGGGCGTCAGCTATGAGCAACTGGTTGGCTGGCAGTCACAGCTCTGGCCGGTCAGCGCCGCAGGCGAAAGCACACCCCGTCTCTATACGGAACGGTTTAATTTCCCGGATGGTAAAGCGCGCCTCTATCCGCTGAGCTGGCAGCCACCCGCTGAGCAGGAGGATACGGAGTACAATCTGCTGCTGAATAATGGCCGGATGCTGGAGCATTTCCAGTCGACGAATCAGACCGGGAAGGGTGGCCGCATGATGTCGCTATCGCCCAATGCCTTTGTTGAGATTTCACCGGAGCTGGCGGCCTCACGCGGCCTGACTGAAGGAGAGTGGGTGCGTATCACCTCGCGGCGCGGTTCGCTGGATGTGCCGGTGGTTATCACCGAACGCGTGGCGGGCAACGTACTGTTTATGCCGATTCATCATGGCAAGGATGGCGTCAACGCGCTGACCGGTGAGCATCACGATCCCGACGTCAATACGCCCGCTTATAAAGAGATCGCCGTCAACATGAAGCGGGTTGATCGCCGTCCGCAGCCTAATCCGGTGCCGTTACACAATTTCCGCCACGGTAACCGAACGCCACTGGATCACCTGCCGATTGAGCAGAAATGGCAGCAGTCTGGCTATCGCGAACCGCCTGAACATGTCGAAAAACCGGAGAAATTCTAATGGCAGAACGGATTAAGTATCAGGTCCCGCCGACCCGCACCGAGCGGACCGCACGGCAGGAGATGGATGAGTTGCTTGAAAATCTCCACCAGCACGGTTTTCTGCGGCTGGCGAACGACCTGGTTAAGTCAAACATCGAAGTGGGGAAAATTCTGGTCTCGGGCCTTAATCAGCCCGGCACCCAGAACGCACTACAGAATCTTTCGCTGCTGATGATGACGCTGGGCAGCGTGCCGCCAGAGCGTTTTAATCACTTGCTACTGGCGGTGCGTGATGCTGCGATGGCCGTTAAACCGGCGAGCGATGAGGCCCGGCAGGAAAAAGCCGCGCCGGGCATCCGCGGCATCATCCGGTTACTCAATGATGAGGATCTGTGGCGCGGACTGCGGCCAATCTTCGCGGCGCTGGAGGTCTTCTCACAGCAGATCGACCGTGAAGAGGAGAAGCCGGTTACACGCTTCAGTGGCAAGCCCAGCCGGGAGTAGTTCTGCCTTCGATCGTTCAGGATCGCGTGGGGGTGTAGACCAGATGACCGGCTACACCGCCCGCACCGCCATCTTTAGGGTGGTTGATGCCATCGGAGACCGGCACATCGGTAAAATCGAACGGTGAAATGCCTTCAAGACAGGCGACGTTAACCCCAAACTGATCGGGCTGAGAGCGGCTCTGATGAAAGGTGTAGATACCGCAGACGGAGCAGAAGTAGTGGCCCACCTCTTTGCTGTTGAAGCGATATTCTGTGAGGTGCGCTTCACCCTGCGTCAGCTCAACTTTGGTCGCAAACACCACTACCGCGCCGCGCATCCGGCAAAACGAGCAGTTGCAGCGGCGCACCGTGTTAAATCCGTCCTTCAGCGTCACCCGATATGCCACCGTGCCACAGTGGCATTGTGCTGTCATTTCATTCTGCATCATGATCTCCTGTGTAGTGAAACACCCAGCTTTCAGCCTACGCCAAAGCTCGGGTTTTAGCAGCATCGCAGGCAGATTTGTCCGCATTTCAGGCAAAAGGTGTCAACCGTCTGATCTGGATCGAAGTAAAAACTTCGGGGATGTGAAAGGGTGCTTGCTGAATTTTCTGACCCTTAACCTCAGCGAGGAGCATGACCGACGATGGAATTATCTACCCACCAACTACCGGAAGGTATCGTGCTGACGCTGCGTCAGCCCACAGCAGCCTCCAAATCCCCGGTGATTATTCTTTGTCATGGCTTCTGCGGAATCCGGGAGATTTTGCTGCCTGCGTTCGCGGAAGCGTTTACCCTGGCGGGTTACGCTACCCTGACTTTTGACTACCGTGGATTTGGTGACAGCGAAGGCGAGCGGGGACGTCTGGTGCCTGCGATGCAGATCGCTGACATTCTCTCGGTCATCGCATGGGCAAAACAGCAACCGGCGCTGGACCCGAGCAGAATAGGTTTATGGGGCACCTCTTTTGGCGGATGTCACATCTTTGGCGCGGCAGCGAACAACCCGGATGTGAAATGTGTTGTCAGCCAGCTGGCCTTTGCAGACGGGGAAGAGATTGTCACCGGGCAACTGGACGCGACAGAAAAGGCGGGCTTTATTGCTACGCTGGAGAAGATGGATCAAAAGCGGCAGAACAGCGGCAAAGAGATGTTTGTTGCTATTACTCGTGTGCTGAACGATGAAGAGTCAAAAGCGTTTTTTGAGGAGAACCGGCATAAGCACCCGAAAATGGACATCAAAATCCCGTTTTTAACCGTCCGGGAAACGCTGCTCTACAAACCCGCCATGAATGCCGCGAAAGTTACCTGTCCGACCCTGGTCGTGGTCGCGGGTCAGGATAGCGTGAACCCGCCTGAGCAAGGGCGGGCGCTGTTTGATGCAGTAGCCGCAACAAATAAGCAGCTCTTTGTGGCAGAAGAGGCCCGTCATTACGATATTTACAGCGGTCAGCACTTCGCGTCAGTGATTAAGGTGCAGACGGCGTGGTTCGCGGCGCATTTGTAACCTGAAGCAGGCTCGCTTCTGCGTGATCTTCGCTGACCTGGGTCGCGATCCAGGTAGGAGCGAGTTTATTCCGTGCTGAACATTGCGCAGGCTCAGACCGTGATAAGCGTAATCTCTTCAGCTTCAAACGCATCCAGCAGCGTTTTATCGAGCTTCTCCTCAACCACCAGCGTTGTGATATCGCGGCATTTCGCCACACTGAACCTCGCCACGGCGGGAATTTTATCCGCCGTCAGCCCGACTATCACCTGACTGCTTTGCGCCATCGCGACTTTCTTGAATTCGCAATCGGCATAATCGAAACCAGTCAGCCCGGCCTCCGGACTCATGGCGCAGCCGCCAATAAACGCCTGATCGAAAAGTATTCCCTGAATCTGACTAATCGCGGTTTGCCCGACCACGCCGCCCGTACTCTTCTGTATCTGACCACCCAGCATGATCACCTCCGCGACAGGATGGTTAATCAACAGCGCGGCGATATCAGGCGCATTGGTGACGACGGTCAGACTCATCTCCGACGACAGTGCCTGTGCCAGCGCCAGATTCGTCGTGCCGGCATCAATAAAGATGCAGCTGCTGGGTTTAACCAGGCTGGCACAGCGCTGCGCGATCAGGGCTTTTGCTGCATGATCGTGCTCTTTTCGGCTGATGAAACTACCCGCGTCCGACAGCTGTAACACCGCACCGCCGTAGACCTTTTTACATAGCCCCTCTTTACTGAGTTCATGCAAGTCGCGCCGTATCGTGTGCTCTGACACCGCCATTTGCCGCGCCAGATCCGCACAGACGACGCGACCATTCTGCTGCAAGATCTCACGAATCAGCGCTTGTCGCTGTTGCGGGAAAGCTGCATAATCGAGCATAACTACTCCAGAGTGTTCATAATCGAGCTACAGTGAGCATGATCGTTCACTGACGGGCGGGGTGTCAACAGAATATCATCACCCTTTCCCGGCTCACTGACATCCACTAAAGGATCGCAATGGCTAATAACGTCTCTTCCACACAGGCAACGCGTATTATCTTTTTTCTGGCCGGATTTATTACTGCGACCTGGGCCGTGATGGTGCCTTTCGCCCGCGCCAATACCGGCGTCAATGAGGCACAACTGGGGACATTACTGCTCTGTCTGGGCGTTGGCGCGCTGATTGCGATGCCGGTAACGGGCTGGCTCACCAGCCGCTTTGGCTGCCGCCGGGTGATTCTGGTTGCGGTCGCGCTGATCATCATCAGCACGCCGTGGTTGTCGGTGCTCAGCGATCCGCTGCTGCTGGCGCTGGCATTGCTGCTGTTTGGCGTGGGCATCGGCGTCACCGACTGCGCCATGAACATTCAGGCAATCCTGGTGGAGAAGCAGGCTGAGAAGCCGGTGATGTCCGGTTTTCATGGCATGTATAGCGTAGGTGGTATAGCGGGTGCAGGTTTTATGACGCTGATACTGGCGATGGGTTTCAGCGTGCTGACCGGCTGCTTACTCGCGGTTGTCGCGGTTATTATCATGACGCTGGTCAGCGCATCGGGTTTACTGACCTACGCCAATCCCGCTGAAGGTCCGGTGTTTGCGGTTCCGCGCGGCAGCGTACTGATTATCGGCATCATCTGTTTTGCCGTCTTCCTGACGGAAGGTACCGTGCTGGACTGGAGTGCGGTCTATCTGACTGATGTCCGCGCCATTCCGGCGTCACTGGGTGGACTGGGTTATACCTGCTTTGCCATCGCGATGACCATGGCGCGGCTGACCGGCGATCGCATCATCTCGTCGCTGGGACGTTTGCCGGTGGTGCTGGGCGGCGCACTAATAGCCGCTGCAGGAATGGCGATGGTGACATTTATCGATTCCTGGCCGCTGGCGTTGCTGGGATATACCCTGGTCGGTGCAGGCTGCGCCAATATCGTGCCGGTGATGTTTTCTGCTGCCGGACGTCAGACGGTGATGCCACAGGCTGTAGCCGTACCCGCCATTACTACGCTGGGTTACCTGGGCGTGCTGAGCGGGCCAGCCGTGATTGGCTACGTGGCGCATTACACCCATCTCGCTTTCTCATTTTCATTGATCATGGCACTGATGCTGATCGTCGGCGCGGTCTCGCTGACGCTGGATTTAGGCCGTAATCGCGTGGGAGAGAACGCATAAAATAACCCAGCTCGCGCTCCTGACAGGATGTGATTGAAGGGCCGCGGAGCCATCCTCAGGAGGAACGGAAGCGGCCTGACATTAATCTCCCAGCCGGATCCAGCGGCGTCCGGCCAGCACCGTCAGCGCCACAATGGTAATGCCTGCAGCCAGATGCATAGAGAAATCAATGATATGCAGATGAGTATCATGACACAGCGACAGCAGCATTGATGAGGTAAACGCGCTGCCGCAGCCGCTCAGCGCGAGACTGCGCGCGGGATAGAGTGAACGGGTGCGTTTCAGGGCGATCACAGACATCAGCATCATCGGCACGCTGGCCGACAGCATAAACAGATAGCAGTGTATCCCTTCACCCAACCGGCTCGCGCCCGCTGGCGGGGTCTCAGATGACATATTGATCAGATTTAGCGCCAGCCACATCATCGCCAGCAGCATCGGCCAGCGCAGCTTAATCGGTTTCCGTCCTGCAATACTCAGCGTAAAGGCGGCCGCCAGCGTGCTGCCCGCGATGACGAGCGACAGCAGCAGGGCAACCAGCGCTAACATGGCGCCAGGCTGAGACCAGTCCGTCAGACGGCTGTGGAACGCCCAGCTGGTCAGCGCGCCACAAGGCAGGGCAAGCGCGATCCAGCCCGCGACGCGCCAGGTCGTTGGCCAGACGCGCTGCACCGGCTGTGCAGAGGCGCTGAGCTGATTAATTAACTGGTCATGGTTTCTCATGATGACCCCGTCTATATTTACGAAGGTTGACCATTGCCCGATGCAACAGAGATTTAACCGCAGAGAGAGACTGATTGGTTTCAGCGGCTGCCTGCGCCAGGCTCTGCTCGCGCAGATGCACAGATTCGACGATCTCCCGCTGGCGCAGCGGAAGGGTATCCAGATACCCGGAAAGGATATCCGTATCCGCTGAGGATTCTGCGCTTTCAGCAGGCCTTCGTTGCAATTCCTCATCATCCTGAACTTCCTGACGACGACCGTGCTGACGCAGCGCATCAATGGTTCGCGCAGAGGTGATGGCGGCAACCCAGGGAAGGATCGGGCGCTGCGGATCGTAAGTATGCCGCACCCGATGGATCGCCAGCAGCGTCTCCTGAATCACGTCCTCAACCAGCACCTCGTCACGGATTTTTTTGCACACCAAGGCCCGGATGGCCGGAACCATCACCTTGAGTAACTGGTTATAGGCAGCTCTGTCACCCGCCTGTGCACGGGCCATCAAATCTGGCCACTGCTGTGCGCGTGGATCAGTCTCTGACATCGATCATCAGCAGTTCAGCACACTGTCGCAGTGGCCTGACAACGCGTCAGGTAATCGTTTCATCAATCCTCTCAGGTTTTCTTTCCTTTTTCCGTCGCCTGATCCAGCGCTGAAATCACAATTCCAGGCGTCAGTACCTGCGGCAGCACCACCGGTTTTCCGCCGTCAGCCGGGTAGACCACGTAGAGTGGCAATCCACCGCGACCGAAATCACTCAGCGCCTGTTCAACATCGGGATTGTATTTGGTGGAATCTGCGACCATGTAAATAGTGCTGGTGCGCGCCATGGCCGCCTTTACCGCCTGCGTCGAAAGCGAGGTGCGATCGTTCACCTGGCAGGTAATACACCATGACGCGGTAAAGTTCACCAGAATGGGCTTGCCCTGGCCTTTGATCGCGTCAACATTCTGCGGCGACCAGGCCACCGCGGCAGCTGCCTGTGAGGCGGTTTCCGTTTCAGCGGGCGCGCTGGCAAAACTGTTCAGATTCAACAACGGCACCATGACCAACGCCAGGAAGAAAGCGGTCGCAACATGCAGTACCACATGGCGCTGTCCCATCATACGGCGTTTCTGCGCCATCCCATACAGCCAGGCGGCAAAACTAAACAGTAAGCAGCAGGCCAGGATCGCAGCCAGTGCCGCCGATCCCGCCTGACGTTCCAGTACCCAGATCAGCCAGCCCACCGCGCCCAGCATCGGAAACGCCAGACCCTGTTTTAAGGTGATCATCCAGGCACCTGGCTTTGGCAAAACTCGCGCCAGCACCGGGAAAAATGAGATCAGGGTAAAGGGCGCAGCAAAGCCCAGCGCCAGTGAAATAAAGATCACCAGACTCACCAGCGGAGGCTGAGTCAGGGCAAATCCCACTGCGCTGGCCATGAAAGGTGCGCTACAGGGAGTGGCGACAATGATGGCCAGCGCGCCGGTCAGTGCTGAACCGACTAAACCTCCGCGATTGCCACCCATTTCGCCAACCCGCTGTACTGATAGTCCGACTTCAAACAGACCGAGCAGATTCAGTGCTGAGCCGAGCATCACCAGAATCAGCGCGGCGATGACCAGCGGCGATTGCAGCTGGAACCCCCAGCCCACCGAAGCGCCACCGGCTCTTGCCAGCAGCAATACCGCAGTCAGGGCAACCATCGTCACCACGACGCCCAGTAAGAAGGCCAGGCCCTCAGCACGGGCGTGCGATGGCGATTCGTGATGGCGGATCAGGCTCAGTGCTTTCAGCGAGATCACCGGAAACACGCAGGGCATGAGGTTCAGAATAATGCCGCCCAGGAAGGCGGCTGCAATCGCAGTCAGCATGATGTACCTGCTCAGAAGATGAAGTTATGCCGGATTGGCCTGACGATATTTTTTAACGGCATCCATCGCTTTCTGGATATGCGTATCAGGATTTTTATCGGTGAAGCTCAGCAGAATCTTGCCGTCGGGCGCAATCACATAGGAGGTGCGGTCCGAGATTTTCTGACCCTTCATCTCCATTGTGCTCTTATATTCTGAGGCGACTTTGGCACCTGGATCGGCTGCTACAGTAAATTTGTCACGGCATTCCAGCTGCGAGAATTTAGCAATCTGATCGGTATTGCCTGCGGTGACGCCAATGACGGTCGCACCCTGTTTTTTGAATTCATCGGTCGCTTCAGCAAAGTCATGCGCTTCGAGCGTGCAGCCCGCACTAAACGCAGCCGGGAAGAAGTAGAGGACAACCGGGCCTTTTTTCAGGGCCTGCTGCAAAGAAAAGGTGGTCGATTTACCCGCAAGAGCGGCGTCGAGTTTGAAGTCCGGCGCTTTTTCACCGACCTGTAACGCCGCAAAAGCGGATGTTGCCGGAACACTCAGTGCCAGTAGCGTAGCGACGGCCAGGGTTTTCAGGGTGTTTTTCATTGGCATTACTCTCTCCATTGACGAACAGACGGAGTTGTCTGACGTCTCTGATAAAAGGTTCGTTCAAAAATCGAAAAAGTTGCGCGGTTTCGAAATTTTTTACTCTTTTTTTTGTGGCGCGTTATCAGTTTGTTAATATTCCGCCCAGGTCATTATTAGCTGAATCGAATAAGGCTTAAGCTTCTTCACCTCAAAGAACCAGTCGTCGTTATTCTTTTAATATCCTTTTCAATGTGATTGAACTCTCAATAATGGCGCTAAAAAGCGCCGATTTACCGTCAGGTGAGCATCGTCACGTTTCTGGTAAGCCTCAACCAGTAAATTCCCCTTATGGAATGAAAAAACGATTCAGCAAATGGGGTAAATGATGAAGATTAAACTGGCGTTAACGGTACTGGCGGTTCTGGTTTCAGGTTCTGCCGCGGCGAAAACCTGGGTGCTGACGAGTGCTGAACAGGGCACAGAGCAGGGAAACTGGCAGATTTCCAGCAGTCAGCTGAAGTTCCAGGGCAAGCCGTTCAGCATTGAGCAAAAAGTCCTGCATGGTGGCAAGCAGGAAGGCAGTAAAATCATCACAATCCACAGTCAGGATGGCCTGAATATCACGCTCAGTCCGACCCGAGGCATGAACTTACTGCGCGTAGAAGGTTTTGGCACCCGCATGGGCTGGGATTCACCGGTTAAAGAGGTCGTCAATCCTGCCTACATCAATCTTGAGAGCCGCAACGGTCTGGGCTGGCTGGATGGTTTCAACGAGATGATGGTGCGCTGCGGCTACGAATGGACGGGTCATCCGGTGACCGATCAGGGCCGTATCTACACGCTGCACGGTAAAGCGGGTAACACGCCGGTTTCCCAACTGGAAGTCGAAGTGGCTGACGCGGCACCGCATGAAATCCGCATTCGCGGCCTGATTAAAGAGAGCACCTTTAAGAAAACCGATTTGCAGACCCTGACCGAATTGCGCTACGTGCCGGGCAGCAACAGTTTCAGCCTGCATGATGTGTTAACTAACCACGGTGACTATCCGCACGATTACCAGATCATCTATCACAGCAACTTCGGTAAACCTATTCTGGAAGAGGGCGCGCGCTTCCTGGCACCGATGTCCGGCATCAGCCCGTTCAATGACTACGCGAAAGCCGGATTAAAGGACTGGCAGACTTACAAAGGTCCGACCAAAGACTTTGATGAGATGGTGTTCAACATCAAGCCGCTTTCCGACAGTAATCATCAGACCGTCGCTGCGGTGATCAACAAAGCCGGAAACAGCGGCGCATCGATTCAGTTCGATACCCGTCAGCTTCCGATGCTGACCTTATGGAAAAACACCGACACGCTGAAACAGGGCTATGTGACCGGCATCGAGCCAGGCACCAGTTATGCCTATCCGGTCACTATTGAACGTGAACAAAAGCGTGTGAAGCAACTACAGCCGGGAGCCAGCACAGCATTTGATCTGACGTACACCTTGCTGCACAGCAGCGAGCAGGTTAATGACGTTGAGAAACGCATTAAGGGCATTCAGGGTGAGAAGAAGATTGATGTGAGCGAGACGCCGATAGCCAAAGAGTAACTGCCAGAGCGCCCCGGTCCGTGCCGGGGCCGTTTTAATCTGACTGACCTGCAATTGCTGTTCACTCCTTAACGTTTCTTAAGCGCGCTGCTGCCTTGCTTGCCTGATCATCTTCGAACTTATCTCTGCTTTTAACTGACGCGTCTGCAAAATTCACTGATCCCATTTTAGGTTGGCGGAGTCGATGCGCCCTCAATACTTAACTAAAATTAAAGTCTCGATAATCTCTTCCGATAATACATAGAAGGTGTGTTTTCAGGCACAAATATGTTCTTCCGTGGATATCCAGGTTTACAGGTTACATCAGCAACGCCACACGCGTGCAAAACGATTTATATAGCCTGTAACAGGTATTTAGCTGATGCGGAATTACGTGAAAGAAAAACGAAGATAGATAAAAGTCGCCCCGTGAGGTTTGCATGTTTAATCTAAGTAAAGTCATACCCAGGGTTACAAAACCCGTCTCCCTGAATATGGCTGATGATGTCAGCGCAATCAAATACGCGATGGGATGGGTGGAGTTTTCTCCCCAGGGTCAGATCATGATGGCT
This sequence comes from Pantoea sp. RCC30.1, assembly GCF_058148845.1. NCBI lineage: Bacteria > Pseudomonadati > Pseudomonadota > Gammaproteobacteria > Enterobacterales > Erwiniaceae > Pantoea > Pantoea sp. RCC30.1. The sequence continues at coordinate 491,846 of NZ_JBXUHX010000001.1, forward strand.
AATGATATGTTCCTCGATATGACAGGCTACTCCCTGAACGAGGTTGTCGGTTTACATCACAGCTTACTCTGCCAAAGCACGTACACCAAAACCCCGGAATATGCGAGGTTCTGGAAGGCATTATCTTCAGGAGAGTCGGTAAACGGTGTGTTTGAACGTTGCAGGAAAGATAAATCCGTGTTTTATATTGGCGGTTCATATTTCCCTGTAAGGAATAAACATAATGAGGTAGTAAGGGTAATAAAAATTGCGAGTGATATTACAGAAGAGCATAAAAAACTCAAAAGTAAAGAAGCTATTATCAGCGCGATTAACGCCTCGATGGCCCTCATAGAATTTACCACAGAGGGTGAGGTGTTAGGGGCAAATGACAACTTCCTGAAGTTAATGGGATATCAGCGCGATAATATTATCGGTAAACATCATCGTATATTTTGCTTTAATGATTTTTATACTAAAAACCCCGACTTCTGGGCGAAAATCAGAGGGGGACACTCTTTCAGCGGGCGATTTGAGAGAAAAAATATTGCAGGTGAGCGCGTCTGGCTCGAAGCGAACTATACACCGGTTCTTAATGCCAATGGCGCTATCGAAAAAGTCATCAAAATTGCGTCGGACATCACTGTCAGAGTCGAAAATGCGAGAAGAATTGCAGATATTGCAGTGACCACTTCGGAAGAGACTTCTCAGATCTCGCATAATGCTAAAGAAGTATTAGATGAAACTGTCAGAAATTCCATGCTGGTATCCGATAAGGTAGAAGCCGCTGCTGAAGTGAGCAAAAAACTTTACGAGTCTGCAGTAAATATCAGTGAAATAATATCGACAATCAGCAGTATCACGTCTCAGACCAACATTCTGGCGCTCAATGCAGCCATAGAAGCTGCACGAGCCGGCGAAGCTGGCAGAGGATTTGCTGTGGTTGCAGAAGAGGTCAGGCGACTGGCTGCGTCAACCTCCACATCTACGCAGAAAATTACCACTGTCATTGAAGAGAACAACCGGCTTATCAACGATATGTATCATCAGCTTGATGAAATCAGAAAAATCATTTCAAGTGAAAATGACAAAATTAGTGAGCTGGGAAGAAGCTTCCAGGAAATTAATAGCGGAGTGAATGAATTTTCTACAGTGATTAATCAGCTCAATGCCTGATACCCTGAGCCAGTTCTGCTTGTCACGCGCCTTTGTGAGGCGGTAGCAGGGACTGGCAAGGCATTATTCTCTATTATTAATCCTGGCTATCATATTTCAGTATCTCTCATTATGAACTAACCCTATATGCAAAAGACTGAACAACTTTTGGCCGAGCTGAATGGTACAGTCAGTGATCTTGTCAGCGAAACGCAATGTCTGGAGGGCTGGGGCAGTGTATGATTAATCGTAGTCTGCGGGCGGTTATGAACCTTGTGAGCAACAGACTTAATTTAACATAAGATAGATTATGCGCACCAATGGACCAGAGACCAGACAGAGGTTAACCCTCTAATCAACCCTCATCTGGATTCTACGGGCAACCTGCCGATGACAATGAAACACGGCGTCTGTTGCTTAGTCTTGCACACTTCTGCTCGCGCCCTTACTTACTGCGAATCGTCAGCATCTATGGCTTAGATAACGAAGTCTCGTGCAGATGTCGCCACATTATCTGGCCAGCATCATTTACCTCGAACACAACCGTAGAAAACCGCAGCGTGGCGCTTTGTCCCGAAAGTTGCTGCATCTCTTTGTAAACCACGGTGGCATTTCTTTCACTCTCAGCAACAATCTGCATATCGCAAATATCAATGTCTAAGCCAGGACGTGCTCCACGCTGAGTGCGGAAAAACGCGCTTAATGCCGGGAAGTCGAGCAAGGCACCGCCCGGTGTCACCATAGAATATTCAGGACTAAAACGCGCTAAAAGTCCCTCACAAACGTCATCATGTGCATCTTTATTGCCCAGCCAATTGCGAATCAATTCGTGGGCGTACAGGACTTCCTTAAAATAACGATTCATTATTACTCCTTAGTAAGCACAGTGATAACCTTCTGATTTGAAATGCGTAAACAGCACAAAACCGGAATCACAGCGCTGCATGCCGCTATAACAAAACAGAGATGGTAAGCGTGTTCTGTTGCTATGCCGGTATCAGCAATCAGGTTGAATAGCAGGCTGACCAGCGTAACGCCGAGACAAAAACTGAGCTGGCGATTGATATTCCATAGTGCGCTGGCATCGGCAAGTTCGTTATCGGCGATGTGAATAAAAGCAGCACTTTGAGCCGTACTGCTGCACAGGCTGCCGCCAAACCCCATAAAGGCGAAAGCCATTACACAGACAATCATGTCCTCTGGCTGACCGGTTAGCACCAGCATGCCAATACCCAGCGCCTGCACAAGGCAGCCGGTTATAAATAGCGGGCGCGGCCCCCAGTGGTTGAACGTCTTACCTGTCAGGCTGATGGCAGCAAAGGACGCCAGAGACCAGGGCAGCATGAGCGCGCCAACAAAGCTTGCGTGCATACCTAATTGATTTTGCAGGTAAAGCATAGTGAGCATACTAATGCCGGTGAACACACCGGGGATAAACTGATAAATCAGCATTGCAGTTTGTAACAACGGATCCCTGACCAGATGCAGGTTAATCAGTGGCTGTTTTTTTCGAAGCGCGTCCCACACATAACCCGCCAGAGTGATACCCCCCGCCAGCAGCATGAACGCTCCCTGATAAAGCCGGTCAGTTTCACCCAGCCAGGTGAGTCCCAGAAGGATCAACATGAGCGCGGCACAACCGCTGATCAAACCGATCAGGTCCAGCGGCTCAGATGCGTTCGCCGGACTGTCAGCCTTCAGCCAGCACCCCGCCAGCACAAATGCCCCAACCGCGAGTGGCAGGCTCACGAGAAACACCCAGCGCCAGCTAAGGTTCTCCACCAATATTCCTCCAAAAGCTGGCGACAAGGCGGGAGCCAGTAGTGCAATTAACATCACGACTGACGATAACTTCGCACGTTCATTGCTCCTGTATAACGCATAGGTCATCGTCTGGCCGATGGGGATCAAAATTCCGCCACCGATGCCCTGTATCCAGCGCCACGTGATGAGCTGTGTAACCGATGTTGATGCACCCACACCACAGGTGCCCACAATGAAAATAAGCAGTGAGAGCATGAACAGGCGTTTAGCGCCCATGCGCCGCACCAGCCAGCCACTGAGCGGTATGACCAGCGTCAGTCCTAAGATATAGCCATTACTGATCCATGCCAGCTGGGTAACGGGCGTATCAAACTGTCTGCCAATGCTGGGGTAAGCCACATTGGCGATAAACATGTTTACCAAATCAATAAAAAACCCCAGCAAATAAACACTGGCTACGCGCACTCGATAGCTCATTTTGGTTCCAGGCAGATCAGCATCAGCATCAGCATCAGCTGCGCAGTATAGGGGCTTAAATTGTCAGGATAAATTCACTTTCCGTTGTTACACTGTCAAAAATACTTTGACAGTAAGCGGACAATTAAAGGTTCATCATGATCAATATGCAACGGCTCGAAATCTTTGTGGCGGTGGTCGAAGCCGGCAGTTTTACCGGTGCCGCTCAGACGCTCGGTTTAACTAAAGCCGTTGTGAGTTTTAATATTAAACAGCTGGAAGAGCAGCTGGGTGTCTCGCTACTTATCAGAAGCACCCGACGCGTTTCAGCTACGGATACGGGTGAAAGATTTTATCATCGCTGTCTGCAGCTGCTTCAGGATGCGGAGAGCGCTTTAGAAGAGGTGCGAAGTGATCACTCTGGATTAAGCGGGTCACTCAGGATTACAACTACTCTGGAATATGGCGCTCGTGTGATCGTCCCTGCCCTGGCGGACTTTGCAGTAAAACATCCTCAGTTACGCATCCATCACGTGTCGTCATCAAAAAACGATGATCTGATTGCCGGCCGATTTGATGTGGCGATACGACTTGGCCATCTTGCCGATTCCAGTCACCACGCCCGCCTCATTGATCATTTTGATATCCTGGCCGTCGCTGCACCCTGCTATCTCAATACCCTGAATGAAGCGTCTATCCGGGATCTTTCACAACTCGCGTCAGCAAAATGGATTGCGCATAGCCGATTATCGACACCACTCAGCTGGCAGGTGACCACGCCTGAGGGCGAATCTGTTCTGATGAGCGCAATCCAGCCTGCCATGATCACGGCTGATAGTGCGTCCTCATTGCTGGCTTTTGCTCTAGCCGGTTCTGGGGTGGCGATTCTACCCGTCTGGCTGGTGCAGGATGAGATTGATAAAGGTGGGTTAGTACGTTTGCTGCCCGATCATCAATTTCCCCGACAGGGAATTTACGCGCTTTATCCTAATACTCGTCATGTGTCAGAAAAAGTGCGAGCGTTTATAGATTTCCTTCATGACCGTTTGACGATCGCTAACAGAAAATAAGCGCATCCATTACATTATTTTGAGGGGTTAAAAATTAATTTATTTGCGCTGGTTTTGACCGCATAAAATTTATTATTTAGTATCGGAGGATGATAAATATTTAATATATGATTAATTGCAATCCTCTCTAAATCTATGGGAATCACTTATTTCCCTGCCCTGACAAATACACCTTTTTAATTGGCTTTCATTTTCGAGATTATGTTTATATGATTTGGTTAGTGTTTTAGATTTTTTAAAAACCCGACATCAGCCGGGCTTGCGAAAGTTATTATTCCTTACCGAATCTCATCAATTTTATCCCGCCTTATCTACCATCTCGACCAGGATGGCGACCGGGTTTTCCTCAAAACCTACCGATACTGTCATATTGGGATCCTGGCCAACCCAGCAATCTCTATTTTTATTGCACATTTCTGTTTTTTTAAACCCGTTTTTTTCCAGCCAGGCATTAATTTTCAACGGATCCGTTGTGCCAAAAAAATCACTTGATGAATCAGTGCGGGATTGGGTCCGGACACATTGCTATAATGGAAGCTGTAGACGTTACTCACACGAGGCATATTTTTTAGCAATGACGGAGTATAAAAATTATATTCTCGCTTATCTTTTTCCGTGTAATTAGCACCGTCAGAGAACTCCATACTGAGATATTGCAAACCATAATAAAGACCAATTACACAGACTATCAGAACGGCCAGCGTAATTTTTAGTGACTTTTTCATACCCGTGGCTCTCCCCTGCCAAAACGGATAAAACCCCGATTAGGGTCAACAATACCGACATCTTCAGATGTCCACCTGTTATAGGGCGTGACGGTATACTCATCTTTATCCCCCTTCCATGTGGTGCAGTCATAAGGTATTTGACCGGTATTTCCTTTAACCCTAAAAATAACAATGCTATTTTAGCACGCATTAAAATGAATTTTTATGATGCCAGTACCTACGGTAAGAAAAGCTACCAACTTAATCGGTACGCTTTTTCAGACGAAGGTCGAAGGATTCTGGCCCGAAGATGCGGACTGGCGTGCCCTGATGTCAGAGTCTGCCGTAAAAGGTCATACGCGCGGTTTCTGATAACGCAATATCCGGCTGAGTATTGTAAGCCAGCACGGCCAGCATCCTGATAACCTCGCCTTCAGTTGGGGTCACGCGATGAAGGGAATTTCGGCCGCGAAATAGCACCAGATCTCCGGCATCAATCTCCAGTACGTCAACCGGCTGGCGCTTGTCCAGCACAGCGTCGACCCCTGCGAAGTTCATCTCACCGGCATCGGCATCCCGTAGATCCTTCACATACTGAAACAGCCCGCCCGCCAGTGGTTTTTGTACCAACAAGGTGATAGCAAAGGAGGAGTTGTCGAAGTGCCAGCCCAGCTCCTGTCCGTGAGGCGCGTAGTGCAGGTTGATCGAGGAAAGCGGATCAGCGTAGGGATAGAGCACTTCTTCACCCAGTACATCGCACAGGAAATGCTGGAACAGGGCATCATTATAAAGCTGGCGCAGCGGCGAATCGGCAGCGATCACATCATCCGTAATACAACCTTTGGTGCTGAGCACGTCCCGATTACGCGGGTGATCGGCGGGGAAAGCGTCATCAGGCTTCATCAGATACACATTGTGTTTGCTGCGGGTGTGATAGGCCAGATGACGTTGCGCATTGCCCTCTTCAATGATCGCCTCTAATGCCTGTGGTTTTAAAAACTGACGCAATACCAGGGCGCCGGACTGGTTTAACTGCTCACGACTGCGTTGACGCCAGCCATGATCGGCCAGTGGATGAAGATCGAGACGAACAAGGGAACCAGACATAGCAACAATTCTCACGATGGGCAGGTGTAATGGTACTCTACCTGTCGCCCGCCACGCGGCGTAACGATAAAAACTTACTGCCCTGATAAGGAAGAGTTAATGCCTGCTCAATTGCCAAGGCTGCCAAAAATCAGCGTCATACAGTCATTTAAGGTGGCCGCCGAACTGGGCAGCCTGGCAAAAGCCGCCGCCCAGCTGGCATTAACGCCCGCGGCGGTCAGCCAGCAGATTCGCCAACTGGAGGAGCAACTCGGCAGCGCCCTGTTTTTACGCACGCAGAGCGGAGTCATGCTGACTGAAACCGGAAAAGAGTATCTGCGCTATGTCACCGAGGCCTTTGATATTCTGCACCTCGGTCAGCAAAACATCCGTCATGCGGCCAGCGCGCCAAAACTCACGGTTTACGCATTACCGGCGCTGGCATCGAAATGGTTGTTACCACACCTGGCGAGCTGGCGCGATCATTGTCCGGATATCGATCTCTCGCTACACGGCACGCATTCTCAGGTCAATTTCACCGCGATGCCTGCCGATTTTGTGATCTCCTTTGGTGAAGATCGTTACCCTCAGTTAGACAAGCTTAAGCTGTTTCATGATGACGTGCTGCCTGTAGCCAGCCCGTCTCTGCTGAAACGCTTCACGCCACAAACGGTTCTGAGTCAGGCACCGCTAATCCACCTCGACTGGGGTAATGAAGGAAGGTTCCTGCCGGACTGGCAAAGCTGGTTTCAGGCCAAAGGCATAAACGAACCGCCGCCGCAGCCCGCATTCAGCTTTAATCTGACCTCGCTGGCGATTGATGCGGCTGTCGCGGGTGTGGGACTGCTGCTGGGACAACGACGCCTTATCGCACCGGAACTGGCGCGTGGCGATCTGGTGGTGGTGGATGATCTTTGCCTGCCGCTGAGCAAGCCCTACTTCCTGGCCTGGCCGCAACGTACGCTGAGTCAGCCTGGGAGTGAGGCGATGATCGGCTGGTTAAGCGAACTGGGCGCAAGCTGCTGATAGCCTGCGCCCGGTTCTAAGCCAGCGGGCGCAGCGTCAGACTTTCACTGCGCCATCGGCTCTGATCATCCTCATGCATTATCCTCAACAATGACTGCCACGCGTTGCCCTGCGCGTACAGAGCTGCCTGGCTGCACGCTGACCTGCTGAATAATGCCGTCGCACGGAGCCAGAAGCGGGATCTCCATCTTCATCGACTCCAGTACCACCAGGATATCGCCTTCACGCACCCTGCTTCCCGCCGTCGCCTGCACCTGCCATAGATTGCCAGAAACCGGGCTTTCAACCCCCTGCTCACCTGGCTGCAGCGGTGCGTCGCCGTCTTCATTCACCGCACTTTCCTGACTGTCGAAATGGGCCTGGCCGCTGGCTATCCAGCGATCACGTTCTGCATTGAATGCGCTTTGCTGATGATCGCGAAACTCGCCGATACTCTCCGCTTCACGTACGAGAAAGTCCTGATACTCCGCCAGCCGCAGCGTGCTGTGCTCAATACGCAGCGGATAGCGACCAAGTGGAAAATCGCGACGAATCTGCAGCAGCTCCTCAGCTGAAACCGGATAAAAACGGATCTGATCGAAAAAACGCAGTAGCCAGGGTTTACCGCCAAAATCGGACACTTCGTGATATCGGTTCCACATCTGCAGCGTGCGCCCGACAAACTGATAGCCGCCTGGCCCCTCCATGCCATAAATGCACAGATAAGCACCGCCGATGCCAACCGAGTTTTCCGCCGTCCAGGTGCGGGCCGGGTTGTATTTCGTCGTCACCAGCCGATGGCGGGGATCCAGCGGCGTAGCGACCGGCGCACCGAGATAGACATCGCCCAATCCCATTACCAGATAGCTGGCCTCAAACACGGTGTTCCAGACGGCCTGCTCATCGGGCAGATCGTTTATCCGGCGGATAAATTCAAGATTGCTTGGGCACCAGGGCGCATCCGGACGCACGGTGGTCATATATTTTTCGATGGCTTTTTGACAGGCCGGATCGTCCCAGGAGAGCGGCAGATGCACCACGCGTGTGGGCACCTGCAGATCATCACTCATGCAGACCGTCTCCCACTCACCTCGCACCCACGCCAGCAGAAAGTCGAGCGTCAGTGTTTCCGGCTGGAAGTGGATTTGCAGCGAGCGGATACCCGGTGTGATATCAATAATGCCGTTGCGGGATTGCGTTTCCAGCGCCTGCATTAACGCGTGAATGCGAAAACGCAGCACCAGATCCAGTTCCGGCTCGCCTGCCTCCAGCAGCAGATGGGTATCGCCAGAGAGACGCGCCACCAGGCGTTTAGCTGCTTCACCGCAGGTCATGACGATGGGCGAAGTCAGCGGCGCAGGCTTCCAGTGAATGTCCTGTGGCTGGAGCGTGGCCAGCTCGCGGCTGCGGCCCTCTGCCAGTCGCCGGGCCGTCGGGATATCCACCGCCACAAACACCACTTTGTCACCGGCTTTGAGCTGGCCCAGCTGCCAGAGATCCGCTTCAATGACCGTCACCGGGCAGACAAATCCGCCGAGACTCGGGCCATCCGGCCCCAGGATTACCGGCATATCACCGGTAAAATCGACCGCGCCGATGGCGTAAGGGTTGTCATGAATATTCGATGGATGAAGTCCTGCCTCGCCGCCGCTGTCGCGGGTCCAGATGGGCTTTGGCCCAATCAGACGCACGCCGGTACGACTGGAGTTGAAGTGCACTTCCCATTCTGTGGCAAAGAATGTCGTAATATAGTCCGGCGCAAAGAACTCTGGCGCGCCGTGGGGGCCATAAATCACTCTTAGTGTACGTACTCTGGCGAGGTCTGTGCGAAGTGCAGCAGGCAGTTCTGTTCCGACAGCGCTCGCGGCTTGCGGAGCGAGATGCAGCACATCACCGCTGCGCAGCGCGCGCCCGGCGTGTCCGCCAAACTGGCCGAGGGTAAAGGTGCTTTTACTGCCTAAATAGTCCGGCACCTGGATGCCACCGCTCAGGCAGAGATAGCTTCTGACGCCAGGGCCATTCATCGCGCCCAGCTTCAGCATTGATCCGGCCGGGATCGTAAACACAGAGTCCATCGCCTGTTCAGCGCCATCCAGCGTGACACTCAGCGGCGCGCCACAGATTACCGCCTGAATCCCGGTATTAAATTTCAGGGTGGGTCCGTTAAGAGTAATCTCCAGCGCGGCGGCTCCTTCTGCATTGCCCAGCAGACGGTTGCCGAGACGCAGGGCGCGATCATCCATCGGCCCCGACGGCGGCACACCGACCGCCCAGTATCCCAGACGTCCGGGGTAATCCTGAACGCTGGTCTGGGTTCCGGCACTCAACACCTCAACGGTTGCCGCCTGATAGCCGAGCTGCTCCAGGCTGCGGGTCCAGGGTTCGCCTGCGGTAAAAGGTGCAAAGGCTAATATCTGCAACAGATAAAGGCGGTTGGTTTCAACGCCATAGAGACGGATTTCCGCCAGTGCCTGTGCCAGGGTGGCGATGGCTTCATCGCGTGTGGCGCTGAAAGCAATTGCTTTTGCCAGCATCGGGTCGAAGAATGGCGGGACTTCACATCCCGCTTCCACCCAGCGGTCAATGCGCAGGGTTTCACCGTCGGCTGCCGGGAAATGGACCTCGGTTAATAGTCCGGGCGAAGGCTGGAACTGCCGACCCGGATCTTCCGCATAAATTCGGGCCTGCACGGCATGGCCCCGCGGATTCAGCGTGGCGGTTAAAGCAGTCAGTGAGGGGAGAGCGCCTGCCGCCAGCTCAATCATCCACTGCACCAGATCCACGCCCCAGACCTGCTCCGTCACGCCATGTTCAACCTGCAGGCGCGTATTCACTTCGAGGAAATAGAACTGCTGGGCTGCGCTGTCATAGACAAACTCCACCGTTCCGGCGCTGCGATAGTTGACCGCTTTCCCCAGAGCGACAGCCGCCGAGCAGAGTGCGTCGGCCATACCATCTGGCAGATTTGGCGCAGGGGTTTCTTCAATCACTTTCTGATTCCGCCGCTGTACCGAGCAGTCGCGAACGCCCAGTGCAATTACCTCGCCCTTTCCGTCACCGAAAATCTGCACTTCAAGATGACGGGCGCGTTCGATATATTTTTCGAGAAACACGCCAGCATCGCTGAAGTTGTTCTGACCAAGGCGCTGTACCGTTTCAAACGCGTCTGACAGCTCCCGCGCATCACGACAGACGCGCATACCAATGCCACCGCCGCCCGCCGTGCTTTTTAGCATAACCGGATAGCCAACACACTCTGCGGCGCGTTGAGCCTCGCGGACATCCGCCAGCAGCTCACTACCCTCCAGCAACGGTACACCTTCGGCTTTCGCCAGCGCGCGGGCCGTGTGCTTCAGGCCGAAGGTCCGCAACTGCTGGGGAGTCGGGCCGACAAAAATCAGCCCCGCAGCCTCGCACGCCTCGGCAAAGGCGGCGTTTTCCGAGAGAAAACCGTAGCCAGGATGAATTGCTTTGGCTCCGCTCTGCTGCGCGGCGGCGATGATCTTTTCCGTCACCAGATAGGTTTGTGCGGCTGGGCCCTCGCCCAGGCTCAGCGCCAAATCCGCCTCACGGATATGTAAACTGCTCAGGTCGGCTTCAGAATAGACGGCGACCCCTTTCACCTGCATGGCACGCAGCGTGCGCAGGATGCGACAGGCGATCGCACCGCGATTGGCAATCAATAAGGTATCAAACATAAGCGAACTCTCGGGGATGCGGGTCGTCCCGCAAAATTCGATATTCCCTGGGGTCGTCCCCGGGGCTGACCGGCACAAAATTTGCGACCGGTGCCAGGTTCAGAGGGCTAACTTAGTTCCAGACCAGCACTTCGGCGGGTGTCGGGTTCCAGCCGTTGCAGGGGTTATTCAGCTGCGGACAATTGGAGATCAGCACCATCACGTTACAAGCCGCCACCAGTTCAACGTATTTGCCGGGCGCAGATAACCCGTCCTCAAAGGTCAGACCGCCTTCAGGCGTGACCGGAACGTTCATGAAAAAGTTGATGTTGGCGCCGATATCGCGCTTATGCAGGCGGCCATCGTGCAGGCAGGCGCAAAGGAAGTTATCCCGACAGCTATGCATGTAGCGCTTATCCTGGGCATAGCGCACGGTGTTACTCTCCTGCGAGCAGGCCCCCCCCAGGGTATCGTGGCGGCCACAGGTATCGGCGACGATCGTCAGCAACGGATTGCCGAGATTCGAATAGAGCACGCTGCCGGTGGTCAGATAGACCTTTCCCTGACGACGCAGCGTGCGCTGAGGATCGTAGCGTTCGCGCGGGTTGTCAGTGTTGTAAAACAGGGTATCAATCGCCTGATTACCTTCGAGGTCGAGCAGGCGCAGCGTTTGCCCTTTTTTCACGTCGAACAGCCACGGCTCGCCTGCCGGGATCACGTGGCGATAGACAGCATCTTCAGGACGACGATCAGAGTTAATAAGGGTCATCGCAGTCTCCTTACAGTGCAAAAAGTTGAGTGTTTTGAAACGCGCGCTGGTTTTCACCGCGAGTGACCATCGCATTGCTGACGGCCTGCATATCGTCGGCCTGATACCAGCTCAGCTGGACCGGACGCGGAAGATAGTCCGTGGCGGGATCCTGTGGATGTGGCAGCGCAGTCAGCACCATTAGCACGTCCATGGGCGCGTACAGCTCAACGAAATCCCCCGCACGGCTGTTGTCCGCGCTGAACCCGAAGCGACCCCCCTCATCCACCGTAACCTTGCTGAAAAAGTTGACGACCATCAGCAGGTCTTCCAGGCCCAGATCCCATTTCCCCATCTCAACCAGCAGATTATCCACGCCGTTGCGGTAGAAGCCGTTACGCAACTCCTGATAGCGACCGGCACCGTACTTCTCCTGTGTTTCCTCCGCGTTAAGTACGCCGCCAAACGGATCGTGCCAGCCGCAGCTATCCGCAACGATCGCAGCCATCACGCGGCCCATATCGGAGTAAAAACAGTGGCCGGTGGTCAGGCAGGCGGTGTGCTGGCCTTTCAGGGTATCCGGCAGATTCAGTCGTTCACTTTTCTCGTGCGGATTGAGCATCATCATGCTGACGTTCGCGCCGCCCTCGATGTCGGTCAGGCGCAGAATCTGCCCTTTGCGCAGAATCAGTGAGGTATGCGCTCCGCCAGGCAACTGCTCTTCTCGCAGGCTCGGAGCTGAATGAAAAAGTGCTGTCATTGAGCGATCTCCTTAAGGGAATAAATGTTGTTCTTGCTGCCGGTCGCCAGCTGAGAAAGCCGCGTTTCATTAAGTGGGATGTCGTAAGTGATACGCGCGCCCCACGCATTAGGGGCCTGCGGGTCGATGCGCACTTTGTCGAACACCAGCAGCCGGGTACCCAGATTGAAGCCTTCGGCAAGGTCGTGAGTGACCATAAAGACCGTCATCCGGGTTTCGCTCCAGAGCTGGAGCAGCAGCGCATGCATATCTTTGCGGATGCCGGGGTCCAGCGCGCCAAACGGCTCATCCAGCAGCAGCACGCGCGGCTGCATCACAAATGCCTGAGCAATCGCCAGCCGCTGCTGCATCCCGCCGGAAAGCTGCGCCGGATATTTATCCAGCGAATGGCCCAGCCCGACTTTCACCAGCATCTGTTTTGCCTGTTCCCGGGCCTGGCGTTTCCTGGTGCCAAACAATCGCCCGGTTAAGGGTGACGCCGGAAGTTCGAGGCCAATGGCGACGTTATCCAGCACGTTAAGATGGGGGAAAACCGAATAGCGTTGAAACACCACGCCACGGCTGCGATCCGGCTCACCGGGCAGCTTTTCGCCATCCAGCGTGATCGCCCCCCGCGTTGGTTTTTCCTGCCCGAGAAGCAGGCGTAAAAACGTCGACTTACCGCAACCGGACGCTCCCACCAGCGAGCAGAACTCGCCCTCTTTCACCTGCAGATTGATGCGTTCCAGCACCACGTGGTCGCCATACTCCTGCCAGATATTTTTGATATCGATAAAACTCATTCCCGGCCTCCTTCCGCCCAGGGGAAACAGGCTTTGTGCAACTGACGCAGCGCGAGATCCATCAGCCACGCCAGCAACGTGATCCAGATGACGTAAGGAATGATCACATCCATCGCCATATAGCGACGCACCAGGAAAATGCGATAACCCAGTCCGGCGGTAGCGGAAATGGCTTCGGCTGAGATCAGAAACAGCCATGCGGAGCCAAGCAGCAGACGCAGCGAGGTGATCAGCCGCGATAAGAGCTGCGGAAGTACTACCCGCAGCACCACCGTCCAGCTATTCGCCCCCAGGGTTTGCGCTTTGATGAACAACTCCGCAGGGATCTCCCGCGCCCGATGTTCCAGATCGCGCGCCAGCATTGGCGTAATGCCGATGACGATAAGCATCACTTTTGATAGTTCATCCAGCCCAAATACGATAAAAAGCATCGGCAGCAACGCCAGCGGCGGGATCATCGACACCACGGTCATGAACGGTGACAGCGCGGCGCGGGTCATCGGGAAGACGCCCGCAGCCACACCGATGCAGAGACCGATTAGCGATGAGATCACGAGGCCGGTCAGCAGACGGCTTAAGCTAATCCACGTATCCGCCCACAGCAGATATTCCCCGCTGCGCTTGTCAGGGGTAAACGCCATCCGGTCGATGGCCGCGATCATCTGCGACAGACCGGGCAGCAGTTTGTCCTGTGGATTAGCCTCCAGACGCACCGCCGAACTGATAAACCAGACGGCGATCAGCAACACAAACGGTAACAGCATCAGCGTCAGGCGCATTCCCTGCCGGGGATAGCGGTTGATGTGGCGCATGGCAAAAACTCCTGGGATCGGTGATTAGAGCTTGCCCGCAGCGGCCATCTTCAGATAGCTGTCGTCAAAGCGCAGTTTGATATTTGCTTTATCGCCGACGGTGACATTGCCAGGGAAACTCATGCCGATGAAGTCAGCGCTTTGTGCGCCATCGCCCAGTAATCCTTTATCAAAGGAGAACGCGGCTACACGCTGCATGGTTTTCGCAATATCGGGGGAAGCGACAAAGGTCTGGGTTTCGGCGGGGGTCCAGAACAGGTGGGTGGTTTTCAGCTGCGCCTTGTAACCCGCGAGATCAGTACCGGAATCGGCAGCCATTGCGCTCAGCGCCTGCGTATCCCCGGCCTGCATTTTTGCCATCATCTCAAACCAGGCTCCGGTCAGCGCCTTGCCAAGTGCGGGATTGTCTTTCAGGGTGTCGGTATTCACCACCATCATGTCAATCAGCTCGCCCGGCACAGCCGATGAGCTGAACACTTCGGTAGTTTGTGGCGTCTTTTTGATGACCGAAAGTTGCGGGTTCCAGGCCACGGCCGCTTTAACATTGCTGGTTCCGAAGGCTGAAACGATATCGGCATCGGAGGTGTTCACGACTTTGACATCTTTTTCCTGCAGTCCGGCCTTCTCAAGACCCCGTACCAGAAGGTAATGAGAAACCGACAGCGCAGGCAGATAGACCGACATGCCCTTCAGATCGCTGAGTTTCTTATTTTCCCCTTTCAGGACTACGCCGTCGTTACCATCGGAATAGCTGCCGGTGATCAGCGCTGTCGAGTCAACGCCACCTGCCGCAGGAATGGTCAGCGCATCCATATTGGTCATGGTGCAGCCGTCGAACTGTCCGGCGGTGTACTGGTTGATCGACTCGATATAGTCATTGAGCTGGGTGATATGGATCCTGATGCCATATTTGCTGGCCCATTTATCAATGATCTTCTCATTGCTGATGGTGCCCCACGGCATCCAGCCCGCGTAGATGGTCCAGCAGATATTGAACTCTTTTTTGACTGCGGCGGAAGATGGCGTGCTGACCAGCAGCGCAAGAGACATAACGAGTATCAGGAGTGGTGATTTCTTCATGGTTGACCTCTGGTTGGCACAAAAAAACGGGAGCAGCGCAAGACACCAGATGGTGCCGCTGTCTCCCGGGCTTTTGTCCCGCCGTGTAACCTCGCAGAGGTCGCCAGCTCTCGGACCAGACATTCACCTGCGTGAACCGGAACCCTAGCCAGCTATTTGCTATCAGTTGTGTCGAACGCTGCTTACTGTTCAGACTTCAGCAAATGGCGTGCCAGAAATTAAAATCATAATAATCAATTAAATAGCGGTGACAGGATTAATAAGGCACCGGGATGGTGAGCCAGCAATGGGCGTTGCACATAATCAGTGCCGTGACGCCCGTCACTAATCGCTATATAATTATGTGTATAACGATTTTTGAGGATAAGTAATGAAGCACTTCTGGCAGGCATGCACACTCGGTTTACTGATTCTCCTTCCGCTCACTTCGCAGGCATCGCGCCAGATTACCGATCAGATTGGCCGTCAGGTCACGATTCCAGACCACGTCGATCGCATTGTGGTGCTTCAGCATCAGACGCTCAACCTGCTGGTGCAGATGAACGCCACCGATAAAATCGTCGGTGTGATGGCGAACTGGAAGCAGCAGCTCGGCGACAGTTATGCCCGCCTGGCTCCCGAGCTGAACCAGAAAGCCACGCTGGGCGATCTGACGCATGTCGATCCTGAAAAACTGGTGGCGCTGCATCCGCAGGTGGTCTTTGTTACCCACTACGCGCCGCATGAGATGATCGACAGCATTACCGCGCTGGGGATTCCTGTCGTGGCTATCTCACTGCGTCATGACCAGCCGGGTGAAAAGGCCAAAATGAATCCGACCCTTGATGACGAGGAGATGGCTTACGACAAAGGGCTGCGTGAAGGCATTACGCTGATTGGTGAGATTGTCAATAAACCCGCAGAAGCTAAAGCGCTGATTGAGGCCACCGATCAGGGCCGCAAAATTGTCAGTGACCGCCTGAAGGATACTCCGCCGGAGAAACGTATTCGTGCCTATATGGCCAATCCGGAACTGACCACTTATGGCTCAGGGAAATATACCGGCCTGATGATGCTACATGCGGGTGCGGTCAACGTCGCCGCGGCGACCGTGCAAGGATTTAAAACCGTGTCGATGGAGCAGGTGATCGCCTGGGATCCGCAGGTGATTTTTGTGCAGGCTCGCTATCCCTCTGTCGTTAATGAAATCAACAGCTCACCGCAATGGCAGGCGATTGACGCGGTTAAAAATCATCGCGTCTGGCTGATGCCGGACTACGCCAAAGCCTGGGGTTATCCGATGCCGGAAGCGATGGGGGTTGGCGAATTGTGGATGGCGAAAAAACTCTATCCGCAGAAGTTTCAGGATGTGGACATGAACAAGCTGGCTAACAACTGGTATCAGCGCTTCTATCGCACCACTTATCAGGGGCCCGAATAATGCGCGTACTGGCGGCGGGTAGCCTGAAAACAGTCTGGCCGGCGTTGATGGCGCACTTCAAGGAGCCGGTCAATGCCCGCTTTGGCCCCGCAGGTCTGCTGCGCGAACAGATTGAAGCCGGTGAGCCCTGCGATCTCTTTGCTTCCGCCAGTGAGGCACATCCGCAGAAACTGCTGGCTGCAGGGCGGGCACTGGCGATCATCTCCTTTGCGACCAATAAGCTCTGCATCACGGTGCGCAGCGATCGGCTGCAGGCGGGAGATGACTGGTGTCAGCTGCTCACCCGTGACTCGCTGCGGATCGCAACCTCCACGCCAGCCGCCGATCCGTCGGGAGATTACGCGCAGGTACTTTTCTCCCGGATGGGCCTGGCGGGTAAAGAGGTGCGACAGCGTGCAATCCCGCTGGTGGGCGGACGTGACTCAGCAGCGATTCCCGCAGGCAGGCTCGCGGCCGAATGGATTATTACCACGGATCAGGCGGATCTGTTTATCGGCTATGCCAGCTATCGGGGAGCCCTGAGTCAGATTGCCGGGCTGACAGTCGTTGATATCCCGGAGGCTGTTAACCCTGTTGCGCGCTATGCCTGTGCAGTTATCACGCCAGAGGCGGGACGGCTGGCGGCGTTTCTAAGATCGGAACAGGCAAAAGCAGTTCTTGGAGGAGCGGGGTTTGGTTGTGAATTTTAGTTATGAATAATGTGCGCCCCGCTATTCCGGGGCGCAGAAAAGCGGATCAAAGCTGAGTAAAATCGACCCCTAACTTATGACTGATGTGTTCCGCCTGTTCGATGGCCCTGTCACCCTCGCCTGTCAGAACAACAGCAATCGCGAAGGCGAAATCAAATGCCGCGCCCAGATCCTGCCCGCTCAGCAGATTACCCTCTTTCACCACTGACGCATTAACGTAAACGCCATCGGTAACACCTTCTGATGAAGTGCCGGAACTGACATAGCGACGCCCTTTTAACAGCCCATGTGGTGCCAGCACTCGTGCTGCTGCGGAGCAGATGGGGCAGATCAGGCGATCCGCCTCATCATGACGGCGAATAAAATCGATGACCGCAGCATTTACCGACAGATTCTCACTGCCGTCGGGGCCGCCAGGCACAATCACCGCATCAAACAGTTGGTCGCGATGCATCTCCAGCAGCTCATCGGCGACCAGCTTCATCTGATGATAACTGGCCACCTCCCGATAAGGCTGGCAGGCCAGGGTCGTCACGCGAACGCCCAGCCGTGAAAGGATATCAAGCGTAATGATGGCTTCAGCTTCTTCAAAGCCAGGTGCGAGCAATAAGGCAACGTTCTTATCCATGAAAAATCCTTTTTATATTGATGTGGATGAAGCAGAGGTCCTTTGATCCTGGGCTGTGCTCGCTCACGTGTTACTGATCAGAATCAAATCCGGCGGGGTTTACTAAAGGGCTGAATCACGGCAGCGGGAGACACTGCCGAGAGGCGTCATGATTTAAAACTCTTCAGGTTCGCCCGGCAGTGGTTCGGTCAGTTCCTGCCCTTTTACACCGGCATAGGTGATCACCAGTTCGGCAGGCTCATCCAGGGTATAGCCCCGATGCGCGCTGTTGACCGTTTCATTGAGGGCTTCACCCGCATGGAAAGTACGCTGCTCGCCGCTCTCTTTATCCTCAACAATCAGGGTGCCGGAGAGAATAAACGCCGCATTCGGCATCGGATGAGTGTGCCAGGGCAATGAAGTGTGGGCAGGCAGTGACAGCCGCATAACCGTAATTTCCGGTTCGCCAGTGGGATAGGCTTCGATAATTTCACCATTCCAGGCCTGGCTGCTGCGCATAACTTCAACTGCGTTGATCCCGCTATCTTGCTTCGACATGGTTAATCCCTGTAAATATTCAATAGAAAGCCAGTAATGACTGATTAGTAAGCGTAGAATAAAATTACGTTGCTGCTTAATGGGATTATTGGACGGAAATATCCGCCAGCAAACCCGCAACAGGCGCAGAGAATTATTGAGCAGACCGGCTCACTGGTTAATTAATGTTCGAAATCAGCGTTGTAGTTATAAGATATATTCCTCAGTCAGTACGCAACCTGTGTGTTCTGTATTATCTTTGAAGCCATCAACCACCTGAGGGATTTCTGATAATGAAAGGTCTGTTTACGGCATTACTCGCCAGTTCTGTTTTATTATTATCCGCCTGTTCAAAAGATGACGATAACAAAGTTAAAGTTGCGATTAATACCGGGCCCGATGAAGCGATCTGGCAGGTGGTTCAGCAGGTTGCTAAAGATAAATACAAGCTCGATGTCGAAGTGCTTAACTTCAATGATTACGTGCTGCCTAATGAAGCGCTGAATAACAAAGAAGTCGATGCTAACGCCTTCCAGAGCCTGCCGTATCTTGAGTCACAGTCTAAAGAGCGCGGCTATAAGTTTGCGGTAGTGGGTAAAACCTTCGTCTTCCCGATTGCGGCTTATTCGCACAAAATCAAAAACATCAGTGAGCTGCAGAATGGTGCCACTATCACCATCTCTAACGAAGCCACCACGCTAGGACGCAGCCTGCTGCTGCTGCAGGCGCAGGGTCTGATTAAACTGAAAGACGGTGTGGGTTATTTACCGACCTCGCTGGATATCATCGAAAATCCAAAAAATCTGAAGCTGGTTGAAGTGGACACCCCACAGCTGACCCGCACGTTAGATGATCCAAACGTCAGCCTGTCAATCATTAATACCAACTTCTCGGCTCAGGCTGGATTATCAGCACACCGCGATGGCTTATTTATGGAAAGTGCCTCGTCGCCTTATGTGAATGCACTGGTATCACGTGAAGATAATAAAGACAGCGATAAAATTCAGAAGCTGAAGGCTGCGCTGCAGTCACCGGAAGTCGCGGCGAAAGCGGAAGAAGTCTACAAAGGGGATGCGATTAAAGGCTGGTAATCCGCCCATTAATCGATCCTGAACGATCAAAAAAGGCCGCACTCAGTTGCGGCCTTTTTTATTTCTGCGTTTTCTGCCTGTGCTTACCCATCAGCATTCCCTAAAAGTCCAGAGACGCAATTACGCGGCTGCGCCTTTGGGCTGAGCAGAGAGATGCCCAGCCCACAGGCTGGCGACCCATTTCACCCCTTTTGAAGTGAAGCGCGCCTGAGAGAATGCGTGCTGGTTTTCGCCTGTGCCGGTATGCAGCGTAAAGTAGCCGGCCTGCAGATGGTAGTGCTGCGGCGTCAGGGTTCCTTTGGCGCGATACATAATGTTGCGCTCCAGCAGGAACTGGCGGAATTCTGGCTCTTTCACTTTCAGCATTTTGCAGAGCTGGCGAAAGCCAAGGCAATCATCGACCTCGACGAAGTTATCAAAGAATGCCGCCTTGGGAGCCGAGAGAGCCAGCTGCTGCTCTGCCGCCTGACGCTGTTCAAACTGCTCAGCCCACGCGCGAGCCGCTTCAGCCGGGTTGGTAAAGTCAGGCAGATGAGTGGTCTTCTCGCGATCCTGCCAGCGATCCAGCACTTCAGCAGTGAAGCCGGGCGACAGGCGAGCCACAGCCAGCAGCGAGTCACGCTTGCTCAGACGATACTCCTGACGCACTTCCCCTTCCCGCTCATAGTCATTCACGATGAGTGGCTGGGAGAGACGCTGAGCCGTCTCCAGACTTTTGATTAACCGCTTCACTTCTCCGTGTGTGATACCTGTCATCTGAGCCAGCTCACGGCTGCTCATTGTGACCGATTGTTCCAGAGACCTGAGGCTTTCAGTCGAAATCATCATGGGTTCACCCCTCACTTACGCTACCAATACCCGGCGGGCAGTCCATTTATTATACAAACAACTGTTCAAATATCCAGTATTTTATTTAAGCAGTGACGTAACTGGAAGCTGTTACGCAAACAGGCTGGTAGAAGGTGGTTTCCCCGGCTGTAGAGTGCGTGTTAAACGCCGCACAGGGGGCGTTGAGTGCCTTTGCTGCAGCATATTGAGGTAATCAGGGCATCTGTTATTTACATATAATCACAATGATGGACACAGACTCTTTACATTACAGTATAGTGAAGGCTGTCAGCAGGTTACTGGCCTGCCAGCCTCACTATTTTTGATTCGGGGTGCAGAGGCGCAATCTGGCCCGCTACCACTGGATGTCATATTTTACAGGAGTAAGTCATGCAGCCGTTGAAAGTCGCCTTTATTAAAGCCAACTGGCACAGCGAAATCGTTTCTCAGGTTCTGACGGGTTTCGAACAGGAACTGGAAAGCCGTGGTGCGACATATGAGATTAAAACATGGGACGTGCCGGGCGCTTTTGAAATGCCGCTACTGGCGCAGCGTCTGGCGCAGACCGGCAACTATGATGCGATTGTCTGTGCGGCACTGGTCGTCGATGGTGGCATCTATCGCCATGATTTCGTCGCTCAGGCGGTGGTCAGTGGTCTGATGCAGGCGCAACTGGCGACCAACGTACCGGTGTTCTCGGTTTCCCTGACGCCACATAATTTTCAGCCATCGGCAGAGTTTATCGACTTCTATACCCAGCACTTCGTGAAGAAAGGTCAGGAAGCGGCGCGTGCCGTCTGCCAGATCCACGCCCTGGAACTCTGATTATCCCGGATGCGGCTCCAGCATCTGCCTGTGCTGTATAAGGAGAGAAAGTTGGAAAACTCACGTCCGCCCTTACCACCTTTTACCCGGCCCGAACAGGCGATTGAAAAAGTCCGGCTGGCTGAGGATGGCTGGAACAGTCGGGATCCTGAGCGCGTCGCGCTGGCCTATTCAGAGGATAGCCAGTGGCGTAATCGCGATACTTTCCTGACCGGCCGGGCAGCAATTGTCGCCTTCCTGCAGCAGAAATGGCAGCGGGAGCAGCAGTATCGGCTGATCAAAGAGTTGTGGAGTTTTGACCAGAACCGGATTGCGGTGCGGTTTGCCTATGAATGGCACGATGAACAACTGCAGTGGTATCGCTCGTATGGAAACGAGAACTGGGCGTTTGATGAGCGGGGATTAATGATGCAGCGCTTTGCCAGCATCAACGACCTGAAAATCAGTGAACGACAGCGGCTGTTTCACTGGCCACAGGGACGGCGCCCTGACAACCACCCTTCACTGAGCGAACTCGGCTTATAACGCAGGCTTGTTCAGCGGAGAGCGCGGCTCTCCGCCGTTATCAACTCAGCCCTGCTCGCCCTTGTTCTCAACAAAGGTCGCTTTGTTGCGCGTGACTGTATAAGCCACCTTTTTGACATCTTCCGGTGATGTGGTCACTTCTACCGGCGCAATGGTCACACGACCCATACCAAACAGCGTTGGCACATAGCCACCAATCTGATGCTTTCCGGCCGGAACATGCAGCAGCATGCTTTCGCCGTTGGGCAGTCTGCCGGCGTCTTTACCATCTACAGTCAGGAACACACTGGAGCCATCATCTGCGCGGGTCTTGATGTGTGAAACATCAATCTGTGTTGGGCCAGCAGCAAATTCATTTTGTGCATCGCTGGTGGCATTTTTCTTCGCGCAGCCGGTCAGCACAGCAGCAACCGTCACAACGGCGAGAGTATAACGATAACGCATTGGGCACTCTTTCTCCTGATCATCAGAACCCGCTATTTTAGCGATTTGTCGGGCGGATGTAAGAGGGAGACGAGTCGGCATGCTCTTAAAAAGGGTAAAACAGTGCTGTTTTCCGTGTCTGTTTGCGTAAAGAATCTTTACTGAATAAATACACAGCCTTTTTATTGTCCTGTTACAAACCGTTAACCTGCTGATCGGCATCAGTTTAGACGATGACATTCGCGAATAAGCGTAGCGTCACGTGTGCTGTTCAGGGCTTTTCACCAACTTTTAGCCTATTAATTGGCGATTATAAGGTTCATAATGATTTTTCATCCCCGGTTAATCCCGGCGGCTATTCCCTCTACAGAGGGCACGAGATGCAAATTCATAATACCGAAACTGTCTGTGCGATAACCGGCACCCATCCCGCTAACCTGAAGCGCTGGATGAAGCAGGGTTTACTGACGCCACAGCAGAACCCGGATGACTGGAGTGATGATCACCTCAGCGAAATCCGTATCCTGGTGGGCTTAACGGCCACAGGCGCAACGCTGGACGAGATCAAAGCGTGCCAGCAGGCTGCATCAGCGGTCACGACCTATGGCTGGGCGGCGCGCAAAGGTGACATGCTCTGGCAACTGGAATTTGGCACACCGCTGTCGCTTTCACGTCAGATGCACAATATGTCCAGCAACTACAGCGGTGATGATTTCATCATTAATCTGCTGCGGCCGCTGAGTGTCTGGCTTAATGCCGATCACCGCCGGGGATCGTCGCAACGCCTTGAGCGTTTTGAGCAATCCGTTAAGCAGCAGGCTGACAAAGTGATGCGCGTTTCATCGCGTAACGAATCCGCGATACCTCTGTTCCTTGAAGCGGTGAGCGTGCTCGATAAAACAGAAATCTGGCTTGAAGCGATTCGTCTCACCGCGATGGGCTTTAATGTTGCGGTTGATTCGCGTGCGAGCGGACTGCCTGCCATAAAAACTGAACTCCATCAGCATCATGTAATGTGGTGTGGTGCCGGGATCAGTCAGCAGATGCAGGACTATTTCGAACAGCAGAGTCAGGATGGTCATCCTGTGATGCTAAGTGGCCCTGATCGCAACCTGCATTATTCGCACTCTGACGCCTCCAGCGCTGCCTGATAGCAGGCAGCTTCTTCTTTTTTCCCGCTCTTCCACTCCAGTAAATATTTTTTTCCGTTAAGAATCTCTTAAGGTGACTGCGTATACTGGCGCCTCAACCCTGACTCATTGACGAGACTACGATGAAAAAAACTTTACTGACCCTCAGCCTTTGCCTGTTACCCCTGACCTTCACTGCTGCTCATGCAGCGTCTGCCCTGACCGGTTGTGCTGCCAAAAAGCAGGAGATTGAGACCCAGCTCTCTTTTGCCCGCCAGCACAATAATACCCATCAGGTTGCCGGCCTTGAGACCGCCCTTCGCGAAGTGGATCAGAACTGCACCGAAGGCAGCCTGTTAAAGCAGCGCCAGGAAAAAGTTGCTGAGAAAAAGTTTAAGGTGCAGGAACGCGAACAGGAACTGGCAAAAGCGAAAGCGGAAGGACGCAGTGCCAGCAAGATTCAGAAGCGCGAAGAGAAACTGGCAGACGCTCGCCAGGAGCTGAAAGAAGCCGAGCACGCTCTTCGTCAGTAATCGTTCCGGGCCAGCCCGCTGCGTTGGCCCGCTATTTACCCACCTCCCACCTATTACTGTCCCCTCTTTTCTAAATCACTGATTAGCCTGCGCAATTCCCGTTCAATCCATTACTTCAGGTAATCCTTTGATTACTTATTCTCATGCACTGAACGGGGGCGTCAAAGTCAATCAGGTAGCGATCAATTATTTAACTTTTTGAACATCTTCAAAGAATTGAAAGATAGCGATATTTCCGTGATATGCAGTTAATAAGCACTTCGGGCGCATCTTTATTCGTCTCAGAGGGGGCATTTCACCTGATCTATTCACTTTCAATGCCCCAAAACAGGGCATCACTGCACTTAAACGGGGCAGGTGCACCATCATATTTGTTTCAGAAGTGTTAGATTATGTCTGCGCAAGATAATGCGCTCACCTTCCACGGCTCCACCCAATAAATGACTTCATTAAGAAAGGTTTTTTATGGATAAGTTATCTTATGCGTCTGAAAGCAGCACATCTGCCTGGTCCACCTACTTACAGCAAATCGACCGGGTTGCGCCTTATCTGGGCGATCTTTCACGTTGGATAGATACTTTGCGTCATCCAAAACGTGCGTTGATTGTTGATATTCCTCTCCAGATGGATGATGGCTCAATTCGCCATTTCGAAGGCTATCGCGTTCAGCACAACCTTTCGCGCGGCCCAGGTAAAGGCGGTATTCGCTATCATCCGGCTGTCGACCTGAATGAAGTCATGGCGCTTTCCGCGTGGATGACCATCAAATGTGCAGCGGTTAACCTGCCTTACGGTGGTGCTAAGGGCGGCATTCGTGTCGATCCTTTCAAACTCTCCGATGGTGAACTTGAGCGGCTGACTCGTCGTTATACCAGCGAGATAGGCATCATCATTGGACCGCAAAAAGATATTCCGGCGCCAGACGTTGGCACAAATAGCAAAGTGATGGCGTGGATGATGGACACCTACTCCATGAACCACGGCACAACGATTACCGGCGTGGTTACCGGCAAACCTATTCACCTGGGCGGTTCACTGGGCCGCGAAAAAGCCACCGGCCGTGGGGTGTTTATCACTGGCCGTGAAGTGGCTCGTCGTTCAGGTATTGAAATCGAAGGCGCCCGCGTGGCGGTTCAGGGTTTCGGTAACGTCGGCAGCGAAGCAGCACGCCTGTTTAATGAGGCGGGCGCTCGTGTGGTGGTGATTCAGGACCATACGGCAACGATTTATAATTCAGATGGCATTGATATGGCCGCGCTGACCGAATGGCAGATCGCCCACAAGCAGATTGCCGGTTTCCCTGGTGCGCAGAGCATTGATAAAGAGGCGTTCTGGACCACTGAGATGGATATCCTGATACCGGCCGCGCTGGAAGGTCAGATTACCCGCGAGCGTGCAGAGATCCTGAGCTGCAAAATCGTACTGGAAGGCGCAAACGGCCCGACCTATCCGGATGCCGATGACATGCTGGCAACGCGCGGCATCATCGTGGTGCCGGACGTGGTCTGTAATGCCGGCGGCGTGACCGTCAGCTACTTCGAATGGGTTCAGGACATGGCGAGCTTCTTCTGGAGTGAAGATGAGATTAATCGTCGCTCCGATAAGATTATGACCGAGGCGATGGTCCATATCTGGGATAAGTCGAAGGAGAAAGATTGCTCGCTGCGCACCGCGGCCTATATCGTGGCCTGTGAGCGAATCCTGATGGCGCGTAAAGATCGCGGTATCTACCCGGGTTGATGCCTGTGGCGCTGTTGCCTGCAACAGCGCCCTTTCCCTCATCTATTTCATCAGTACCTGAAACTTCGGGTTAAACTCATCAAAAATTGGTAAGGCGGCTGCACCCAGCGCAGCGGTATCGCTACCGGTCATGCCAGTCTTAAGTCGCATATCAAATAGATACCGTCCCCGCACCGACTGATAAAGTGGCGGCAACCGTTCAACCATCTGCTCCAGCAACGGCGCAGGCATCATCCCGCCAATGATTACCGCTTCCGCATCAAACACCGACTCCAGAATATTGATCGCCTGACGCAACGGCGTCATTACGCTCTCTATCCACGCAGTGAAACGCGCGGGTTCAATCTGCAGCAGATCTTCAGGCAGCGCGCGCATCGGATCGAGCCCGCAGAATTCATAGGCGGCCTGCAGCGAGACATAACGTTCCAGACAGCCCTGATTACCGCAGTAACAGTCGCGACCACCCGGCTCCACCACGATGTGACCAATCTCACCGGCATTATGAGCGTGACCGGTATAGATGTGGCCATCGGTGAAGATCCCCGCGCCCAGGCCGGTGCCGATGTAGAGATAAATAAAGGAGTTAAGGTGGCGTGCCATACCATGAAAGCGTTCGCCGATGGCGGCCACTGTGGCGTCGTTTTCCAGCGTCACCGGCAGGCCGCTAAGGGTGGCGAGTTCCGCCTCAATATCGATCTGCTCCCAGCCGTTCAGCGTGGTCGGACCGACAGATGAGATTCCCTCGACGCCAAAAGGTCCCGGCATCACCACGCCAATCCCCAGGACTTTATGCCACTGAGCGCCGAGGAAGGCGCGCATCTCCTCCAGCACACCTGCAATGCACGCCAGGGTGGCAGCGGGCTGAGGCTTTTGCACCAGAACGAGGCGGCGGAAATGCACTTCGCCGCTGAGATCGACCAGCACCAGTAGCAGCGTCTGGTGATCAAGATGAATGCCGATCGACCAGGCACTGGTGGGATTGAGCGTAACCGGAATCGACGGCTGACCGCGCCCGCTGCGGCGTGGCTGGCGGCTGGTCAGCAGTTCGGCCTGCTCAAGCTCCGCCACGATATTTGAGACGGTCTGCGGCGTCAGCGCCGTCATACGGGCCAGTTCGGCACGGGTCAGCTCACCGTGCAGGCGAATGGCTTCAATCACCACACGCCGGTTATGCGCCCGCGCATGTTCAAGGTTGGTACCCGAGGTTTTCATGTTGTTTTCCATTACAGCGGGACCCGACAGTATTCGTCCCCAGGGGCGTTCCGGCAAACAATATCTTTGATGGAGCACGCAATTCTCGCGCATCAGAATAGGCAATTTTGCCATAAAAGTGCAGTCTGAGTTCCAGCGTTGTTACGGCTTTGTTGCTCGCATTTTGCTACTTGTGGCACGCCGTTTGCTTAGTTCCCTACCGGTCAGCTTGCTCATTGACCAGAATTTTGCCTCTGTTTAAGTCAATCAAATTGATTTAATTAATCGACAGCCTGTTGCTGCATAGTGGAGAAGACCATGTCACAGCATTCTACCCCCAAACTGAAAGCCGGGTTTGCCGCCTTATTGATGTTAAGCGCAGGCAGCGCGGCGGCGGCCAGCCAGATCAATGCTCTGTTTATGACCCAGGCGGCTTATAGCGAAAATGATATCCGCGCGATGACGCAAAATTTTCAGAAGCAGCATCCGGATGTCACCGTCAATCTGGAGTTTGTCCCTTATGAAGCGCTGCACGATAAAATTGTGGCGGCGCGTGGCGCGGGCGGTAACGGCTACGATGTAGTGCTGTTCGATGCCATCTGGCCAGCGGAGTTCGCCCGTTTCGATCTGCTACAGGATATCAGCGCACGCATTACGCCAGAGGAGAAAGAGAAGGTCTTCCCGGGTGCGATGAACACGGTGGTTTACAAAGGTAAAACCCTGGGGATGCCGTGGATCCTCGATACTAAATACCTCTATTATAACAAAGCGATGCTGGCTAAAGCGGGCATCACCACCCCGCCGCAAACCTGGCAGCAGGTGCTCGATGACGCGAAGATCATTAAGGACAAAAAGATTGTCAACTATCCGCTGGTCTGGAGCTGGTCCCAGGCAGAGGCGCTGGTGTGTGACTACACCACGCTGGTGTCAGGCTTTGGTGGACAGTTCTATCAGAACGGCAAGCTTAACTTCTCCAGCCCGGCCTCACTCAAGGCGCTGAACCTGATGAAAAGCTCGCTCGATGATGGGCTGAGTAATCCGGCTTCCCGTGAATATCTGGAAGAAGATGTGCGTAAATCGTTCTCTAATGGCGATGCAGCTTTCGCGCTGAACTGGACCTACATGTATAACATGGCGAACGATCCTAAGCAGAGCAAAGTGGCGGGCGACGTTGGCATCATGCCAGCGCCGGGCGATGCGCCTGGGAAAGTGGGTGCAGTAAACGGCTCGATGGGACTGGGCATCACCAAAGGCAGTACACATGCCAATGAGGCGTGGCAATACATTCAGTACATGACCTCACAGCCGGTTCAGAATCAATATGCGAAGCTCAGCCTGCCGATCTGGAAATCCTCTTATCAGGATGAGGCGGTGAAAAAGGATCAGGAGAGCCTGATTGCCGCAGCGGACAAATCACTAAATGTGATGCTGTCACGTCCGGAGACCGCTGACTATTCGCGCCTGTCGAACCAGCTGCAGCAGCAGTTACAGCAGGTATTGCTGGGTAAAGTGCCAGTGCAGGACGCGATGGCGACGGTTGATAAAAGCGCCGCCCGGTTGCGTTAAGGAGTCATGATGCTGAGTTTGCGTCAACGCGAACAGCGTCAGGCATGGGTGCTGCTGGCACCCATGCTGCTGGTGATGCTGCTGTTAACCGCCTGGCCTCTTCTGCGTACCATCTGGCTTAGTTTTACCGATGCTGCGCTGATTGGCAGCGGTGAAACGCCTGCCTGGATTGGGCTGGAAAACTATCTTTATGCGCTTAGCGATCCCGATTTTCGGGCGTCGATCTGGCGTACGCTCTACTTCACTCTGATATCCGTCACTTTTGAAGGATTCATCGGCGTGCTGGTCGCGCTGCTGCTGAATCAGAAATTCATCGGGCGTAACGCGCTGCGGGTGCTGGTGATTCTGCCATGGGCGCTACCGACCATCGTCAACGCGATGATGTGGAGGCTCAACTTTAACCCCGATTACGGCAGCATCAACGCCCTGCTCAGCCAGCTCGGCATCATTGATGGCTATCGCAGCTGGCTGGGATCGCCGGATTCAGCGCTCAATGTGGTGATGTTCGCGGATATCTGGAAAAACTATCCGCTGGTCACCCTGCTGGTGCTGGCGGCGTTGCAGTCGATCCCAGAAGATCTGTTTGAAGCAGCACGGCTGGATGGCGCGTCTGCCTGGCGTCGGTTCCGGGTGATTACCTTCCCGGCGATTGTCGCTCCGCTCGGCGTTGCGCTGGTTTTGCGCACCATCGATGCCTTTAAGATTTTCGACATCATCTATGTGATGACGCGCGGCGGCCCGGTCGACAGCACTAAGACCCTGAGCTTTTTCGTCTATCAGGAGTCGTTCAGCTATCTGCGTGCCGGCAGCGGTGCCGCCTACGCGATACTGATGACGCTAATGTGCGCCCTGCTGATCACGCTATATCTGCTGATGTTATGGCATCAGCGGCGTCGGAGTACCGCTTATGAAAACTAAACTGCGTCGGGTGCTGCGTTACGGCGCGGCGCTGCTGGTTGCCATCAGCATTCTGGCCCCGATGGGCTGGTTGTTTCTGATGAGCGTCAGTTCTGCCAGCGATCTCTCCCGCGTGCCGCTGGAGTGGCTGCCGCGTCAGTGGGATTTCAGTCGTTATCAGGGGCTGGTTTCGCTGGCACCGAACCAACCGGGCAACATTTTCCTGCACGCGCTGGGCAACAGTCTGCTGGTAGCGACGGTGGCCACGGCGATTTCGCTGCTGCTGGCGATACCGGCGGCGTTCAGCTTCTCACGCTATAGCGGTCGCGATGCCTGGCTTTCCGGCGCACTGGCAATCTACATGGTGCCGCCAGTGGCATTTGTGCTGCCGCTCTACTTCCTGCTGCAACAA
Source organism: Pantoea sp. RCC30.1 (assembly GCF_058148845.1). Lineage (NCBI taxonomy): Bacteria > Pseudomonadati > Pseudomonadota > Gammaproteobacteria > Enterobacterales > Erwiniaceae > Pantoea > Pantoea sp. RCC30.1. The sequence continues at coordinate 521,341 of NZ_JBXUHX010000001.1, forward strand.
CTGGGGCTGCTCAACACTCGCCCCGGCCTGGTGATGGTCTACTGCTCGCTAATCCTGCCATTCCTGACCTGGATGCTGAAGAACCAGTTCGACTCGCTGCCACGCGACATCGAACAGGCGGCACGGCTGGATGGCCTGCGCTTCTGGCAGGTTCTGCTGCGCATCACGCTGCCGCTGGCGAAACCGGTACTGGGTGCCGCTGCGCTGTTTGGCTGGCTGCTCGCCTGGGATGAATTTTTCTACGCGCTGCTTTTCACCAGCAACATTTCAGCTCAGACCTTGCCGGTTGCGATTGCTGGTTTCACCGCCGGGCGTGCGACCGATGACGGGCTGATCGCGGCGATTGGCATTCTGGCTTCGGTGCCGCCTCTGTTTATTGCCATCTGGTTGCAGAAGACGCTGGTCAGCGGCCTCACCAGCGGCGGAAGTAAGGGATAATTATGGACACTACCATCGCGTCCACGTTTTATGTGGTGGGCAATATTAATGTCGATTTAATCATGAGTACGCTCAGCGACTGGCCGAAGCGCGGCACGGAAGTAATGCTACAGCACAGCGAGTTACGTCCTGGCGGATCGGCCGGTAACTGCGCGCTGGCGCTGGAGGCAATGCAGGTGCCGCATCGGGCCATCGCCAATCAGGGTGACGATGGCTTCAGCCACTGGCTCGCCAGTCACTTTCCCCACAGCGCCGCACACTGGCCGCGTTATGCCTGTGAGACGTCGCTGACAGTGGGCGTAACCCATCCCGACAACGAACGATCGTTTCTCAGCAATCACGGCCATATTACCGTGCTGACCGCTGACGATGTGCTGGCCCAGCTGCCGTTGCAGGCGACGCCCGGTGACATCGTGTTGTTGTGCGGCACCTTTCTTTGTCTTGAACTTTATGATCACTATCCGGCGCTGCTGGCCGAGCTGCAGCAGCGTGGCTTTTGTGTGGCCGTGGATACCGGCTGGCCGCCTGCGGGCTGGAGCGATGGGCTTCGTCTGACGATAGGGAACTGGCTGGCGGACTGTGACTGGTTGCTGCTGAATGAGGTGGAAGCGCTGGGTTTAGCGGGTGCAGACCTGCTGGAACAAAGCGGTAAACGGCTGGCCGCTCAGCTCAGTGGTCGCGGTGGCTGCGTGATCAAATGTGGCGCAGAGGGCGCGCGTCTCTGGTCTGCCGCCTCGGTGCAATTTGCCGCCGGCCAGCCGGTGACGGTGGTCGATACCATTGGGGCCGGTGACAGTTTTAATGCCGGTTTTCTGACTGCACTGCTCTACCGCCAGTCATCGCTCACCGCGCTGCGCTGGGGGATTGAAGTGGCCTCACAGGCGATAAGCAGCTCTCCGCGCCGCTATCCCAGCTGGCAACAACTCCAACTATCTAATGAGGTGCGCTGAACATGGCCAGTGTTGAACTTGTACAGGTGGCGAAGCGCTACGGTAAACAGAGCGTGCTGCATCCGCTGGATTTAACCATCCCTGACGGTAGTTTTACCGTGCTGGTCGGTCCCTCCGGCTGCGGCAAATCCACCCTGCTGCGACTGCTTGCCGGTCTGGATACGGTCTCTGATGGAGCGATCATGCTGGATAAAAAGCAGATTAACGATCTCGACCCTGCCGACCGGGATATCGCGATGGTGTTTCAGAGCTATGCACTCTATCCGCATCTCACCGTCGCCGAGAATCTGGCATTTCATATGCAAGTGAAGAAGGTTAAACGCGAGGAGCAGAAAAGCAAAATCGCCCGTATCGCCAGCATTCTCGGTATCGATCAGCTGTTGCAGCGTTATCCACGGGCGTTGTCAGGCGGACAGCGGCAGCGCGTGGCGATGGGTCGGGCGATGGTGCGCAACCCGCAGGTGTTTCTGTTCGATGAGCCGCTCTCTAACCTTGATGCACAGTTGCGCATGGAACTGCGCGCCGAAATTAAGTCCCTGCATCAGCGTTTCAAAACCACGATGGTCTATGTCACCCACGATCAGGTCGAGGCGATGACGCTGGCAGATCAGATTGTGGTGATGAAAGAAGGGGTGATTGTGCAACAGGGTGCGCCGCTGGCGATTTACGATCGCCCGGTTAACACCTTTGTGGCGCGGTTTATCGGTTCACCGCCGATGAATCTGCTGGATGCCCGCTTCCAGACAAGGGATGGTCTGCCTGGCGTCTGTTGTGGCGAGCAGTGGCTGCCGTTGCCGCGTCGCTGGCACAGTGCCGCGCAGCAGCAGGCCGATCTGCCTGTCACGCTGGGCATTCGGCCTCACGATCTGATTAGTGATGTCAGCGGGCAACCGGCAGCGGTGAATATTGTGGAGATTACCGGCGAGTCGACGCTGTTACATCTTAACTGGCAGGGTTTCCCGCTGCATATGCAGTTGAGCGGCCGCAGTGAGGCCGTGCCGGGTGGTACGCTGCCGGTGACCATGAATCCGGATAAAATGCACCTGTTTGATGCCCGCAGCGGTATGCGGCTGACGGAGCAGTGATTAATCTGAAGTCAGCACTGAATGCAGGCGGCAAACCCGCTTAAAGCGATAGGAACATAAGCCTCCAGCAAAGCATCGGGGGCCAGGGATGGCGCTCTTGCGTCTTTGCGGAAGGCGTATGCTCCTTGAGCCGCCTTATGCCAGATGAAATTGCTCCACCGTCTGCGACAGCTGCTGCGCCTGATCTTCCAGCGAACTGGCGGCCGCCGACATCTGCTGCACCAGCGCGGCGTTCTGCTGGGTGACACCATCCATTTCATTGACGGCAATCGTCACCTGGCTGATGCCACGCGCCTGTTCGCTTGATGCGGTAACAATCTCTCCAATAATGCCCTGCACCGAATTCACCGCGTGCATCATCTCCTGCATGGTTTTACCGGCATCGTTCACCAGGCGGACACCGCTCTCGACTCGCACGCTGGACTCTTCAATCAGTGCGCCGATCTCTTTCACCGCGTTCGCGCTGCGCTGGGCAAGGTTACGCACTTCAGAGGCGACCACCGCAAAACCGCGGCCTTGCTCACCGGCACGTGCGGCTTCCACCGCCGCGTTCAGCGCCAGGATATTGGTCTGGAAGGCAATGCTGTTGATCATAGTAGTAATGTCGCCGATCTTTTTCGAACTGTCATCGATCTGCGCCATAGTCTGCACCACTTCACCCACCAGCGAGGCACCACGACTGGCAATGTGAGTCGCGTTTTCAGTCAGGCTGGTCGCCTGCTGCGCGTTGTCGGCATTCAGGCGAATCGTCGCGCTGATCTGCTCCATGCTGGCTGCTGTCTGCTCCAGCGCGGCAGCCTGTTCTTCAGTGCGTGACGCCAGATTGAGGTTGCCGCTGGCAATTTCGCCCGCGCCCTGACGTACTGATTCACTGGAATCTTTAATCTGTCCGACAATCTGCCTGAGCTGGCTTTGCATGGTGTGAAGCGCGAAGAACAGGCTGCTGCTATCGCCGCTCTTCACCGCGATCCGGTTATCCAGCTTGCCATCGGCAACAGCCAGCGCAATATGGGCCGCTTCAACCGGCTCGCCACCAATTGGACGCAGCACTTTACGGCTGAACAGCATACCCAGCACCGCGCCGACCAGCAGAACGCTCACGATCATCAGGATCACCGCCCACATCAGCTGTCGGCTTGAAGCAGCCATCACCTGACTGACCGGTGCAACGACGCCGAGATACCAGGGTTTGTCACTGTTACCAATCACTACCGGCTGCCAGGTGACCAGTGCGTCTTCACCCAGCACGGCATCAAAATGCTGTACGACTTTCGTCGTAAAACCATCTTTTTCGCCTTTCCAGGGTTTCCCGGCTTCATCTTTCACCGGCGATGAGACCACATTTCCGTTACTGGACAGCAACAGCGCATAGCCGCTGCCCTGCCAGGGTTTGATCTGATTCACTTTCTGTTGCAGTGATGCCAGTGAAATGTCAGAGGTGACAACCGCCTTTAACGTGCCCTGATCCATAATTACGGCAGCGACGGAGGTGAGCAGAGTCGGCACGCCGTTATAGGCATAACTGTAAGGTTCGGTAAGCGTGTCTTTTTGTGATTTTTGCGGGACCAGATAGTAATCGCCCTGACCCGGCGTCAGATAGGAGAGCAGCGGATGCATCGCATATTTGCCTGACGCGTCACTATCCACAAAAAAGGCATAACGACCCTGTGGTGCCTGACCCGGCTGTGAGGCAAAATCAGCATCCCGGCCATCAAACGCATTCTGCTCAAATATGACTGACATCGACAGATAGTCTGGATTCGCGCGCAGCGCATACTCCATCACCTTATCAGCGGCTTTGCGATCGGTAATCCCGGCGCGGGGTAACGCGATCAGACTTTGACCGAGAAGACTGGCAACGTCGCGTGCATGACTCAGTTCCTGCTGTACCTGTAAGCCACGGCTCTGCGCAATCTGCTGCAGATATTTCTCTGCCAGTTCTTTCTGTTCTTTACCTGACTGCCAGCTGAGGACCCCAATAGTCACGGTAAATCCCAGCACTATCGTTAAACCACCCATGACTAACATCTGTACACGGGTACTCATTTTTTTCTTATGTGTTATCTGATTTGCCATCGTGGTTCCCCTGGAATTTACCCGTCTCAATACCTCCTTGTGATTATGGTGCTCCTGAGATCATCTATCGGCGGCGTTTTTTTGAACTTTAATGGAGGTTATCCCGACGTGACAGGGGTCTCACCGTGCGTAATGCAGGGAAGTTGATCGCAAAGGGGTTATCGCTTTGCTCATCACCGGGGCTTTTTTTGATCTGCAACAATACTGCCGCCCGCTATTACTGTCAGTTTATGTCAACAGTTGCTGTAGCCCCTTATCGCAGTGGAGAAAGAACAATGATCGGTAAATCAGGATTAGCTGTTGGGATGGTTGTCTGGTTAGCGTATGTCGCCTGGATCGTTCACTACTATTCAGACACCTTTATGCAGTTCTCCCGCTAAGCAAACAGGACCTTCGGGTCCTTTTTTTTGCCCTCAATTCCGCCTGACTGGCCTGTGAGCCAAATATTCGCTATTATCGACTCACTCTATGAGCCGAATAAACTGATCTATTCGGCTCATCCTCTCTAATTGTGAGCCGACTATGAGCGTGAACTGGATCTGGCAACAGCCGGACTGGCCCCATTTTCAGTGGCAGGATGCTGTACTGTTACCTCGCCTGCGCCACCTGCAGCAGCAGCGCGGTTTGCTGCTGGGCCGTGCCAGCCTTCAGTCAGACAGTGAGTCCCAGACGCTTGATACCCTGCTGAGTAATATCCTCTCCTCTTCTGCGATTGAAGAGGAGCGGGTCAACGTACAGTCAGTGCGCTCATCGCTGGCCCGCCGGTTAGGCGTGACAGAAGAGCAACCCTACCCGGTCTCCGATCGCTCGGAAGGCCTGGCCGCGATGATGCTGGATGCGATCAACAATCGCAGCCAGCCGCTGACGCTGGACCGATTATTCCAGTGGCATCACTGGCTCTTCCCGGCCGCTGAATGGACGGTGCAGCGCCTGAGCGTTGGCACGCTGCGTGGCAGTGAGCCGATGCAGGTCATCTCAGGACGGATCGATCGCCCCACGGTGCATTTTGAAGCCCCACCGCGACACGGACTGGAGCCGCAGCTGGCGCAGTTTATTGAGTGGTTCAATAGCAGTCAGCATGATGTGATGCTGGACCCGCTGCTGCGTGCCGCCATCTGCCATCTGTGGTTTGTCACCCTGCACCCTTTTGATGACGGTAACGGTCGTATCACCCGCGCTTTAACCGATCTGGCATTGGCGCAGGCTGACAGCCAGAGCATTCGCCTCTATGCCATGTCAACGGCGATTCTGGCGCAACGTGCCGGTTATTACCGCATCCTTGAGCAGACGCAAAAAGGGGGCCTTGATATCACCGGCTGGCTGGTATGGTTTCTTGATATCCTGGATGAGAGCATGAAACAGGCGATGAACGTTATCGATCGCACCCAGATGAAAGCGCGTTTCTGGCTCCGGCATCAGGGCATGGGATTGAGTCCGGAACAGGTGAAAGTGCTGAACCGGCTACTGGATGGCGGCGAGCAGGGTTTCGAACAGGGGATCAGCGCCAGTCAGTATCAAAAGGTCGCCAAAGTGAGTAAAGCAACCGCGACCCGTCATCTGGCGGGTCTGGTTGAAAAAGGCTGCCTTTATCGGCTTGAAGGCGGAGGCAGGAGTACCCGCTATCAGGTAGAAACAGAAGCTAAAAGGCAGGACAAGTCAGTATAAAATGATCTGATAAAGTTACACCGGACTCTGAACGTAACGCTGAAGTGACTCAGCACTTAATTGAGCGGCTGAAGCACTGTCGGCGATGATCAACAGAGAAGGATGTAATTTTAAAACAGATGCAGGAATCTGCTCTGTCACTTCTCCCTCAATAACCTGCGCCAAAGCCCAGGCTTTATTTTCGCCGCTGACAATGAGCAGCAGATTTTTTGCGGCCATTACGCTCATAGGCCCCATAGTCACATAATGATCAGGTACAGATTGCAGATCACCGTTCATTTCAGTCAGGGCAATGAATTCAGCGATATTGCCTTCTATCGGAAGCTTAACTACCGAGTGATGAAAACGGGTCAGGCCAGGAATATTACCGCAAAAATGGCCATCTGAGCCCAGCCCCATTAACATGAGATCTAATCCACCATCCTGCTGTAACTGACGATCAAAATCCAAAAAATTGTCATCTGTGAGTTTATGAATATTCGTTTCTTTGATTTTTGCCGGTGAAAGGAAAAGCTTACGCAGATTCGAAATCGTAACGCCCTCCCGACTTTGGCCTTTGAACGCAATTTCATCAAAGTTATAGTAATGAATATGCGAATAGCAGTCGTATCCGCCGATGGCTGAAATAAGGTGTTCGTACAATTTAGCAGGCGTACGGCCTGCCGTTATAGCAAGGTTCACACGTCGATTTTGTGTCAGATAACCCAGCACATGATGGCTGGCGATCCGGCTCATATCATCATAATCATCCGTAACGATCAGTTTCATTTCATCATCCTGTAAATGTCTCACTGAGAAGCATCAATGCGGCATCGCGACCTGTCGTTAGCCACATCAATGATGTAACACCACACCACCATCACCCTTTTAAAGATGCTCCGTTTGTTGCAATGACCTCTTGATACCAGTAGAAGCTTTTCTTGCGGCTGCGAGCCAGCGAACCTTCCCCATTGTCATGGCGGTCAACATAGATAAAACCGTAACGTTTAGATAATTCGGCTTTTGATGCGCTGACCAGATCGATTGGCCCCCAGCTGGTATACCCCATGACCTCAACGCCATCATCAATGGCCTCACGCACCTGAACCAGATGATCATTGAGATAGCTGATGCGGTAGTCATCCTGTACGACGCCCGTTGCATCCGGCATGTCTTTGGCACCCAGTCCGTTCTCAACGATAAACAGCGGCTTTTGATAACGATCCCACAGCAGATTCAGCAAGGTACGCAACCCTACCGGATCAATCTGCCAGCCCCACTCTGAACTCTGCAAATGGGGATTTGGCACCATGCTGAGAATGTTCCCGCGCAACTTCTCATTCAGCGCCTGATCGGCGGTGACACAGCCGGACATGTAGTAGCTGAACGAGATAAAATCCACGGTCGACTGGAGTATCTGGCGGTCGGCATCTGTGATATCCAGGTGAATGTTGTTTTCACGGAAGAACCGCAACATGTAGCCCGGATAAGCGCCACGGCACTGAACGTCGCCAAAAAATTGCCATTTCCGGTTTTCCTGCAACGCTTCCAGCACATCATCAGGCTTACAGCTCAGCGGATAGACCAGGCCACCCAGCAGCATATTACCGATGCTGGCATCAGGGTTAATCTCGCGACAGGCTTTAACCGCCAGCGCACTGGCGACCAATTGATGATGAATAGCCTGATAAACCTCGCTCTGACTGCTGGTTTCCGGCAGACCCACGCCGGTCAGCGGCGCATGCAGAGACATATTGATTTCGTTAAAGGTCAGCCAGAGCCTGACTTTTTTCCTGTAGCGGGCAAACACCGTGCGGGCATAATGTTCAAAGAAACCAATCACCTCACGATTACCCCAGCCACCATACTGCGTAACCAGGTGCCAGGGCATTTCATAATGTGACAGGGTCACTAACGGAGTGATGTTATGTGCGGCCAGTTCATCAAATAATCGGTCGTAGAAGGCCAGTCCGGCCTCGTTGGGTTGTTGCTCGTCACCGTTCGGGAAAATACGCGTCCAGGCGATTGAAACCCTCAGACAGCTAAATCCCATCTCTGCAAATAACCTTATATCGTCCGGGTAGCGGTGGTAAAAATCGATCGCCACGTCTTTAAGACTCTGGCTTCCCGCAACGCGCTCCACTACGGGGCCAAAAACCCCCTGTGGCTGCATGTCAGAAGTTGAGAGGCCTTTGCCCTCTTCGCGCCATGCACCTTCAACCTGATTAGCGGCAATCGCACCGCCCCATAAAAATGAATCCGGGAAAGTTTTCATCCTGTTATCCTTTTATTGATGAATGATGCTGAGTAAAGGTGTTCCGGCAGTAACAGCGCTCCCTGCTACTTTCATTACCTCACGATACTCATCGCTGTTAGTAATAATGATTGGTGTTGTCAGGTCATATCCGGCATCAAGAATGGCCTGACGATTAAACTCCAGCAGCAGATCGCCGGGCTTAAACTTATCGCCTGCCTGGACATGTGCCGTGAAAGGTTTGCCGTCTAGCCGGACGGTATCGATACCCACATGGATAAGCAGCTCAATCCCGCTGTCACTCAACAGTCCGATGGCGTGTCGGGTCTGAAACAGCGAGGCAACCTCACCCGCGAAGGGCGCAATGACTTTATTGTCGGAAGGAATGATGGCCACGCCCTGTCCCAGCAGGCCACTGGCGAAGGTGGCGTCCGGCACCTGATCAAGCGCCAGCACCGTGCCGGTCATCGGTGACAGGATGTCATCATCGCCAGGGGGAATCGGGATCGCTGTGTCTGGCGTGCTGTTACGGGGCATACCCGCTACAAGCGTCATACCACAGCTCAGGAGCAGTGCCAGTAGCGTGCCCGCAATTCCGCCCCATAACGTGCCATCGACACCGCCAGGCGGGATCATCTGAGCGATGGTAAAGATGTTGGCAAAACCAAATGAATAAACGTGGGTGCTGCTGAAGCCGACAATGGCACCGCCGATGGCACCGGCTACACAACCAAAGATAAAGGGACGCCGCAGCGGCAGATTAACGCCATAGACAGCGGGTTCAGTGATACCAAAGATGCCGGCGGTCACAGATGAACCCGCCAGCACTTTCTGGCGCGCATCCCGGCTGCGCAGGAAAACCCCCAACGCCGCGCCAACCTGGCCCATGACAGCTGGCAACAGCATAGGCAGCATTGAGTCCTGTCCCAGTACGGCAAGATTGTTGATCATCAGTGGCACCAGTCCCCAGTGCAAACCAAAAATCACACAGACCTGCCACAGCGCCCCCATGGCGGCGCCAGCCAGCCAGGGCGCAAGCGCATAAATCCACTGGTAGCCGTTCGCCAGTAGCTGACTCAGCCACGTGGCCAGTGGGCCAATTAACAGGAAGGTCAGCGGCACAGTGACGCTCAGACAGATCAATGGCGCAAAAAAGTTCTTCATGGAGGCGGGCAGCAGTCGGGTGCTCTGTTTCTCCAGCCAGCAGCTTACCCAGGCGGCAAGAATAATCGGAATTACCGACGCGCTGTAGTTGAACCAGATAACGGGGATGCCGAGAAACGCCTGTGTCATTGCACCTGACTGCTGGCTGGCATTAAAGGCGGCAATCATCGTCGGGTGGGTCAGCGCCCCGCCAATGACCATGGTGATAAAGGGATTACCGCCAAATTTCTTCCCGGCGGTGTAGCCCAGCACCATAGGAAAGAAGAAAAAAAGGGCATCGCTTGCCGCAAACCAGATTTTATACGTTCCACTTTCAACAG